>NZ_JBFUIR010000064.1:0-20676 GCF_056401755.1 Pseudomonas sp. P4_D7
GCCCTCACCCTAACCCTCTCCCAGGGGGAGAGGGGACTGATTGGGGGATATTGGCGAAATTCACCGACTTGAACGATTGGCTTTGAATCCATAATCGAAACCGCACGTTCAGGTCGATGTAGAACTAAAGACACCTAGGTAGGCTCCCTCTCCCTCGGGGAGAGGGCTGGGGTGAGGGGCTTTTGAAGTTGATGGGGCCGTTCAGCTGTAAACCCACCCCAACCAGAACCAATGAGCTATACCTGAACCGGTCTCTTCGCCGTATCCAGGAGAACCCCATGAAAAGCTCCGGCCCTAGTCCCGTCATTGCCCTCGAACAACTTCCCGGCTGCCTGATAGTGAAATTCCACGGCATCCAGGTCGCCGCCTCGTCCCACGTACTGATCCTCAACGAAGCCAACTACCCGCCGGTCTATTACGTCCCCCGCGAAGACATCGACGAAAAGTACTTCGCCCGCACCGACCACACCAGTTATTGCCCGTACAAGGGCGACGCCAATTACTTCAGTCTGCAAGTGCCGGGGCATGAAGGGGCGAACGCGGTGTGGACTTATGAGAAACCGAAAATCTCGGTCGGGCCGATCAAGGACTACGTGGCGTTTTATCCCGATCAGGTGAAGTTCGAGGTGATCAAGGCTGATGCCTGAGCAAAAAAACGGCGAGGGTCAAAGCCCTCGCCGATTGAGTTGCCTGGTTGAGTTTCAGTTCTTGTCGAGATCGATATTCTTCGTCTCACGCAAACAGATCATCCCCACCACCAGGCTCACCCCGGTAATCAACACCGGATACCACAGCCCATAAAAAATGTCCCCGGTGTACACCACCAGCGCGAACGACACCGTTGGCAGAAATCCACCAAACCAGCCGTTGCCAATGTGGTACGGCAGCGACATCGAGGTGTAGCGAATACGCGTCGGGAACAGTTCGACCATCAGCGCCGCGAGCGGGCCGTAGCACATCGCCGAGATGATGATCAGCGCCACGATCAGGGCGACGATCATTGGCTTGTTGATCTGCTGCAGATCGGCCTGTTGCGGGTAGCCGGCGAGGGTGATCGCGCCGCGCAGTGCGGCCTCGTCGAAACCATCGAGCTTGACGTCGCCGACGCTCACTTGCACGGCGCTGCCGGCCGGGGCGGCGGCGCTGGAGTAGGGCAGGCCTTGCTTGACCAGAAAGGTTTTGACCTTGTCGCACGGGCTGTCGAATTTGGCTTTGCCCACCGGATCGAACTGGAAGGTGCAAGTCGCCGGATCCGCCAGCACGGTGATCGGTGCCTGACGGCTGGCCTGATCGATCGCCGGGTTGGCGTAGTGCGCGAGGGATTTGAAGATCGGGAAATACAGCGCCGTGGCCAGCAGCAAGCCGAGCATCAGCACCGGTTTACGGCCGACCTTGTCCGACAGCCAGCCGAAAAAGATGAAGAACGGCGCGCCGATGACCACGCTGATGATCAGCAAGGTGTTGGCCACCGCCGGGTCCATTTTCAGGAACTGGGTGAGGAAGAACAGTACGTAGAACTGCGCCGCGTAGAAGGTCACCGCTTGCCCGGCGTTGATGCTGAACAGGGCGATCAACACGACCTTGAGGTTTTCCCATTTGCCGAAGGATTCGCGGATCGGCGCTTTCGAGGTTTTGCCTTCCTCTTTCATTTTCAGATAGGCCGGGGACTCATGCAGACTCAGGCGGATCCAGGTGGAAATGCCCAGCAGCACGATCGACAGCAGGAACGGAATCCGCCAGCCCCAGACTTCAAACTGATCGCCGGTGAAGTAGCGGCAACCGAGCACCACCAGCAGTGACAGCAACAGGCCGAGAGTGGCGGTGGACTGAATCCAGCTGGTGTGGAAACCGCGCTTGCCGATTGGCGCGTGTTCGGCAACGTAAGTTGCTGCGCCACCGTATTCACCGCCGAGCGCTAGACCCTGGAGCATGCGCAGTAGCACCAGAATGATCGGCGCGGCGATGCCGATGCTGGCGTAGGTCGGCAGCAGGCCGACGCAGAAGGTCGCCACGCCCATCAGAATGATCGTCGCCAGAAAGGTGTATTTGCGCCCGATCATGTCCCCCAACCGACCGAACACCAGCGCCCCGAACGGCCGCACGATAAAGCCGGCGGCGAAGGCCATCAGCGCAAAGATGAACGCCGTGGTGTCGTTGACCCCGGCGAAAAACTGTTTGCTGATCACCGCCGCGAGGGCGCCGTAGAGGAAAAAGTCATACCACTCGAACACCGTCCCCAGTGAGGAAGCGAAGATGACTTTGCGTGTATCCGGGCTGGTCTCCGCGCTGCGCACGGCGTCCAGCGGCTGAACGTGTTCTGACATATCGGTATCCCTCACAGTGATTGTTTTTGTTGTTCCACTGGTGTTGCGTGTCCGGGTGATGCGCGATGCCTTGAATGGGATGCAAATCCTTGTGGGAGCGAGCTTGCTCGCGAAGGCGTCCTGTCAGTCAACCTCTATGTTGAATGATCTAGCGCTTTCGCGAGCAAGCTCGCTCCCACAGGTACGGTGTTTGTAGCTTTGGAATTGCGGATCAGTTGAGCAGCCTTTTCCGCAATCATCAGCGTAGGCGAACACGTATTGCCCGAGGTGATGCGCGGCATGATTGAAGCATCAGCGATGCGCAAACCGGGCACACCGTGCACGCGCAGCTGCGCGTCGACCACCGCATCGCCGTCATTGCCCATGCGGCAGGTGCCAACCGGGTGGAAAATCGTCGTGCCGATCTTCGCCGCCGCTTGCTGCAATTCTTCGTCACTTTGCAGGCTGGCGCCGGGCAGATATTCCACCGGTTTGAATGCGCGCAGGGCCGGGGCACTGACGATGCGGCGGGTCAGGCGGATGGCATCTGCTGCCACGCGCAGGTCTTCGGGATGGCTTAGATAATTGGGTTGAATCAGCGGCGCTTCCTGTGGATCCGCCGATCGGATTTCGATGCGCCCACGACTCTGCGGACGCAGATCGCACACCGAAGCGGTAAACGCCGGAAAGCTGTGCAACGGCTCGCCAAAACGCTCCAGCGACAGTGGCTGCACATGGTATTCAAGATTCGCCGAAGTCTGCTCCGGCCCCGAACGCGCAAACGCGCCCAACTGACTCGGCGCCATCGACAGCGGCCCACTGCGGTCATACAGATAGCGCAGGCCCATGCCCATCTTGCCCCAGACGCTGCCGGCGATCTGGTTCAGCGTTCGCGCGTTTTCCAGTTTGTAGATCAGGCGCAGTTGCAGGTGATCCTGCAGGTTGCCGCCAACGCCCGGCAGCTCATGAATCACGCCGATGCCCAAGCGTTCGAGCAGCGGCCGAGGACCAATCCCGGAGCGTTGCAGAATGCTCGGCGATCCAACGGCACCGGCGCACAAGATGATCTCTTTGCGTGCCTTGAACTGTTTGATTTGACCTTCGTGACGCGCACTGACCTTCGAGGCGCGTCCGTCCTCCAGCAGTACCCGATCCACCTCAACCCCGGTCAGCACCGTCAGATTCGTCCGTTCGCGTACTGGTTTCAAAAACGCCTTCGCCGCGTTCCAGCGTACGCCGGATTTCTGATTGACCTGGAAGTAGCCGCAACCCTCGTTGTCGCCCTGATTGAAGTCGTCGATGCTGGCGATGCCGCTTTGCTCAGCCGCACTGCGAAACGCATCCAGAATCGGCCACGACAGGCGCTGTTGTTCGACCCGCCATTCACCCTTGGCGCCGTGGAATTCAGCAGCACCGGCAAAGTGGTTTTCGCTCTGTTTGAACAGCGGTATCACGTCATTCCAGGCCCAGCCCGGATTGCCCTCGGCCGCCCAGCCATCGTAATCGTTGGCCTGGCCGCGCATGTAGATCATGCCGTTGATGGAGGAGCAACCGCCCAGCACTTTGCCGCGCGGATAGCTCAGCGCGCGGCCGTTGAGACCCGGTTGTTGTTCGGTCTTGAAGCACCAGTCGGTGCGCGGGTTACCGATGCAGAACAGGTAACCGACAGGAATGTGAATCCACGCATAGTTGTCGCGCCCACCGGCTTCGAGCAACAGCACGCGCTGCTGCGGATCCGCCGACAGTCGATTGGCCAGCAAACACCCGGCAGGGCCGGCGCCGACCACGATGTAGTCGTATTCATCAAGGGAAGTCTGCATTCCCTGACCTCGCTTTTTGTTTTTATTGTCGGACACTCTAGTTGTTAGCTTTCGTTAAAAGAATGTTAGTTTTTGCGCAGCCGCTGTGCGTTTTTAAACAGCCTGCATTGACCATAGCCGACAAGGACACGCCATGTTCGACTGGAACGACCTGCGGTTTTTTCTCGAGCTGCAACGCAGCGGCCGCCTGCTCACCGCCGCCCGCCGCCTCAACACCACCCACGCCACTGTTGCCCGCCATATCGAAGCCATCGAAAAAAGCCTCGGCACCGCGCTGTTCGTCCAGCACGCCCAAGGCTACGAAATGACCCCGGCGGGGGAGGCGCTGCTTAAGCATGCTGAGGCGATGGAAAACGTGGCGTTGCTGGCGCAGGAAGAGATCACCCAATCCACTGCGCCACTGGGCAAGATTCGTGTCGGCGTCACCGAAGGGCTGGGCATCAAGTTTCTCGCCAGCCGCATGATCGGCTTGTTCGAGCGTTATCCGGGGCTGGAAGTGGAACTGGTCGCGGTGCCGCGCTTCGTCAGCATCCTCAACCGTGAGGCGGAAATCAGCATCCATCTGGAGCGCCCGGCGGCGGACATGCTGGTCACGCGCAAACTCACCGACTATCGACTCGCGTTGTACGCCAGCCAACGCTATCTCGATAAAGCCCCGCCACTGCAAAGCCGCGAAGACCTTGGGCGGCATGCGTGGATTGGTTATGTCGATGATTTGCTGTTCAGCCAGGAATTGATGTTTCTCAACAGCTTCTGCCGCAGCCCTCGGGTTGTGTTTCACAGCACCAGCGTCATCGCGCAGCAGGAGGCGGCGCGGTCGGGATTGGGCATTGCGGTGTTGCCTTGCTACATGGCCGAATCGGATCCCGATCTGGTGCCGTTGCTGCCGGATGAAAGCATCGAGCGCAGCTACTGGATCAGCACCCGGCGCGAGTTGCACAAGTCGGTGCGGCTGCGAGTGGTCTGGGATTATGTGGTGGGGTTGTGTGAGGCGGAGCAGGGCTTGTTACGCGGACAGTCCCGCCAACCGTAGATCCTTTGTAGGAGTGAGCCTGCTCGCGATAGCGGTGTGCCAGTCGACATCTGACTCACAGACATACCGCTATCGCGAGCAGGCTCACTCCTACAGGGAGGGCTACAAATTCAAAGTTGATTTATATATGGATATCCGTATATTCGATTTTCCGTATGTATTGAGCCCGTCCCATGATCACCCCCACCGAAGTCTTCAAGAGCCTCGCCGACGAAACCCGCGTCCGCGCCATGCTGCTCATCGCCGATCAAGGTGAACTCTGCGTCTGCGAACTGATGTGCGCACTCGGCGACAGCCAGCCAAAAATCAGCCGCCACCTCGCGCAACTGCGCAGCAATGGTTTGCTGCTCGATCGCCGTCAGGGGCAATGGGTCTATTACCGCCTCAACCCTGATCTTCCTGCGTGGGTTCGCGAAATCCTGCAAGTGACGTCCAAAGCCAACGCCGATTGGCTCAAGGACAACGCCGCCCGCCTGCAGAACATGGACGGGCGTCCGGTTCGCGAAGCTGCCTGCTGCTGAGGAAAGAGAAAACATGCGAGTCCTGTTTATGTGCACGGCCAACAGCTGCCGCAGCATCCTGTCCGAAGCCATGTTCAATCATCTGGCGCGCCCCGGATTCGAGGCCGTGAGTTCCGGAAGTTTCCCCAAAGGCCAAGTGTTGCCACGCAGCCTGTCGACGCTGCAAAAGGCTGGCATTGCCATCGATGGTTTATCCAGCAAGGGCAATGACGCGTTCGAAGACAATCCGCCAGACATTGTCATCACCGTCTGTGACAAGGCCGCAGGTGAGAGCTGCCCGGTGTACTTCGGCCCCGCGCTCAAAGCCCATTGGGGCCTGGCAGATCCCTCGGATGTGATCGGCGACGATGTCGCCGTGGACGCGGCGTTTGCTGCCACGCTGGCGATCATCGAACGGCGCTGCGCGACCTTTCTCGGCCTGCCATTTAAAGCACTCAGCCGCGCTGATCTCCAGCGTGAGCTGGATCGTATCGGCTCTCTCTGAGCTGGAGGACATATGTCAGAACACCTGCCCCATCTTGATCATTCGCTGTTCGAAGGAGCGTCCCCTTTGGGCGAACACAAACCGCGCATCCTTCTGCTCTACGGCTCGACCCGCGAACGCTCGTTCAGCCGTCTGCTGGTCGAGGAGGCCGCGCGCCTGCTTGAACACTTCGGTGCCGAAACGCGGATCTTCAATCCGTCCGGCCTGCCGCTGCCCGACGACGCTCCGGTCGACCATCCCAAGGTGCAGGAACTGCGCGAGCTGGTGCTGTGGTCGGAAGGTCAGGTCTGGTGTTCGCCAGAGCGGCACGGCGCGATGTCCGCCGTGTTCAAGGCGCAGATCGACTGGATCCCGCTGGAACTCGGCGCCGTGCGCCCGACTCAGGGTAAAACCCTGGCCGTAATGCAAGTCTGCGGTGGCTCGCAGTCGTTCAACGTGGTCAACCAGTTGCGTGTGTTGGGCCGCTGGATGCGCATGTTCACCATCCCCAACCAATCCTCGGTGCCGAAGGCCTACATGGAATTCGACGACGCCGGGCGGATGAAGGCGTCGCCGTTCTACGATCGTGTGGTCGATGTGATGGAAGAACTGGTGAAGTTCACCGTGCTGCTGCGCGATCAACAGGCGCATCTGGTTGACCGTTATTCCGAGCGCAAGGAAAGCGCCGAGCAACTGATGGCACGGGTCAACCAGCGTTCGATCTGAGGCCGTCCCGCAACGAGGGTCTGCTGCGTTCACGTGCGGCAACGGCGGGCGCCTCGCTCCGCACCTTTGGCGGATACGGGGCGCAGGAATGGCACTACAGACTCAGGCGATGAATGACCTGGTGGGCATCGTCAGGATCGCTGTGGGTTTCAAAGCCCAGTGATCGGGCGAGGTCGCGCATGTCCGTGTTGCTGGCCGAATCCACCGAATACAGATGCTTGAAACCGTTGTGCCGGGCGGTCTTGATCAGGTGTTCCATCAGCAGCGTGGCCAGGCCCAGATGCATCCACTCATCGGCGACCGTCACCGCGCACTCGCAATCCTGTTCGCCCGTGGCGGCGTAGCGGCTGATACCGATCTCGATCAATTCACCATTTTCGTGAGCCAGTGCAATGAAGGCCGCGCGTTGCTTGCAGTCGACGTCCATCAACTGATCGAGCAACGCGGTGCCGGGCTCACTGATCTGCGCGAGAAAGCGCAGGTGTCGGGACTCGGGCGACAAGCGTTTGATGAACGCGTATTCGCGTTCGCGATCCTCGGCGGCAAGTGCGCGGATCAAGACGTGGCGACCATCCTTGAGCGACTCGATCCAGTATTCACCGGGGTGCGCGGCATAGGCCGGCGCCGCGCGGTCATTGTGGTCTTTGACAGTGAGCATGAGCTGAGCCTCCATCGGGGCTGAACGAGCAACGCGCAGGGGAGTGCGCTAACTCTGTTCTACGCCGATGTTTGCCCCGGGAACTGATCTGGATCAGATTACGACGTGCGGCCACTGTTTTTACCGGGTGATGGCGCTCCTGGCGTCGCAATCAGACTCAAATCTGCGGCGGCTCGCGAGTGCTGCGTTGCCCAACGGTGCGCGGTTGCCCGTCGGGGATCGACAACGTTGCGCGCAGGCCACCTTCGGCACGATTGACCAGAGTGATTCGCCCGCTCAATCGCGTGGCGATGGTGTTGACGATGGTCAGCCCCAGCCCCGCACCCTGGGCATTGCCGCGACTGTAGAAACGTTCGAACAAGCGCGCCCGGTCCGCTTCATCAATGCCCGGCCCCTGATCTTCAACGCTCAAGTGATAAAACCCATCGGCCAGGCTGAGCAGCACGGTGATCACGCCGTGTTCGGGGGAGAAGTTCGCAGCGTTGGTGATCAGGTTGTTCAGGGCAATGTCGATCGTGCCGGGACTGGCCATGATGTTGAACGGCTGGGCGCTGTCTTCAAAGGCCAGTTCCAGGTGTTTGCTCAGCAACCATGGCGTCAATTGCACCAGGCTGTTGCGCACGGTTTCGCTGAGGTCGATGGATTGCAGCGGCGGCGGGTTGGGTTTCGGTTCCAGGCGCGCCATGGTCAGCAACTGGTTGACCAGGCGACTGGTGCGGTCGACCCCGGCGATCAGAAACGCCAGCGATTCGCGGCGCTCCTGTTCGGTGCCAGCCTCCTGCAGGTTTTGTGCATGCACCCGCAGCACCGCCAGCGGCGTGCGCATTTCGTGGGCGGCATCGGCGATAAAGCGCCGTTCTCGGCCAAGCACTTCCTGAATTTGCGCGAGCATACGGTTGAGCGCCGCCTGCATCGGTTCCAGCTCACTGGGCAGCGGCGCCAGTTGCAACGGTTCCAGCGAACCGCTGTGACGGGCGCGCAGGGTCTCGGCCATGTTCGCCAACGGCTTGAGGCCCCAGCCGATGGCCAGCCAGACCATCGCTGCCAGCAGCAGGCTGCCGATCACGTTCGGCCACAGCGTGTGACGGACGATGCGGTCGACCAGGTCGGCGCGCACATCGTCGCGCTCACCGACCCAGATGCGCAGGTTGTTTTGCGTGTCTTCGAGGAGAAAGGCGCGCCAGTGACGATTGTTCAGGTCCACTACATCGCTGAAGCCGGGCTGCGTCGGTGGTGCCTTGAAGGACGGTGCGCTGGCGGTGTGCACCAACACATCACCGGCAGGATTCCATACCTGAAAGGCGATTTTGCGTTCATAAGGATGACCGTCGCCGCGCGGCACCGCTTCGCCCAGCGCCGAGTTGAACGCCTGGTACAGTTCGGCGTGCTGTTTGCTGGCCAGGGGCATGCGCATCACCCCTTGCAGCAGGCGCGCGTTCTGCGCCAATTGCGCGTCGTAGACCTCGGCGATTTCGTGATTGCTGTCGTGCAGGTTGAAGGTGCTGAGGACTGCGAGGCCGGCCAGCAACAGGCCGATAATCAGAGTCAGCGTGCGGCGGCGGATCGAGGTCATCGACGCTCCTCCACCAGATAACCCACACCGCGAATGGTGCGGATCAGGTCGGTGGAAAACTTCTTGCGCAGGTGGTGGATGTGCACTTCGAGGGTGTTGCTTTCGGCTTCTTCATTCCAGCCGTAAAGCAGTTGCATCAATTGATCGCGGGTCATCACCCGGCCCGGTGGCGACAGCAGTTCGTGCAGCAACTGATATTCCTTGGGCGTCAGGGCCACAGGCTGGCCCTGATAGCTGACTTGCTGGGTACCGGGGTTAAGGCTGATGCCGGCATGTTCGATCAACGCCTGGGCGCGCCCGGCACTGCGCCGCAACAAGGCGCGCAAGCGTGCCTTGAGCTCGTCCAGGTCGAACGGTTTGATCAGGTAGTCGTCGGCCCCGGCGTCGAGCCCGGCGATGCGATCTTCGGTAGCGTCGCGGGCAGTCAGAATCAGCACTGGCAGATTCGAACCGCTGTCGCGCAGGCGGCGCAGCACTTGCAGGCCGTCCATGCGCGGCAGACCGAGATCGAGCACAGCGACATCGAAGGTTTCGCTGAGCAGCGCATGCAACGCACTGCTGCCATCCTTGAGCCAGTCGACGGTGTAACCCTCGCGGCCCAGCGCCTGATGAATGCCTTCACCCAGCGCCACATCATCCTCAACCAGTAATAAACGCACGCGGACTCCTGTCAGTCGAGTTTCTTGTTCACGTCCACCAGAAGGGCGGCGATCTCTTTGCGACGCCCGGCGTCGGCACTTTCCCGGCCCGGGCGCGGCGCCGCTTGCTGGGCTTTGAGCAGCGCTGCTTTGGCTTCAGCGTAGCGCTTCTGACGGTAGAGGTGATCGCCCCAGAAGTACAGACTGTCGATGCCGTTGGGGTTGAGTTCCAAGGCTTGCTTGAGCAGTTGCTCGGCCTTGTCGCTGTCGCCGAAACCGATGGGCCAGCCCGGCACGCGGTCATACAGCGCGGCGAGGCTGGTGTAGGCCGAGCCTTGCAGGGCTTTGGGGTCGAGGGTCAGGGATTTTTCCAGATCGGCCTTGGCGTCCTTGGCTTTGCCCAAGGCACCGAGGCCGCCCTCGGCACCGGCCCAACTGCTGGTGACGATGCCTTTCCAGATCCACGCTTCGGCCACCGTCGGGCGCTGCGTGGTGAACGCGTTGGTTTCGCTGGCCAATTGCTCGAACGCGGCGGCGCGCTGTTTTTCCGCCACTTCATATTGGATGTGCGCCCAGCTCTGCTGGATGCCCTCGAGACGTTGCTGGTCGGCCGGTTCCAACGCCCAGACGCTTTGACTCAGGGTTGCGAGCAACAGGCATGCGGATAGTTTTTTCATGGTTTTGGCGACTCGTTGTCAGGTTTTTCACTGAGGCGGCGGATCAGCGGCAACTGCTTGCGCAGGCCTCGATCAACCAGATGCGGCAGCAGATTGTTCAGGCGGACGAAGAAGCGTTCCGGCCAGCCCAGGTAGAGATCGCGACGATCACCGGCAATCGCATGGATCACCGCCGAGGCCACGGTTTGCGGATCGTCGACGTTGGCCTTTAGCGCGTCGTTCAACGCTTGCGCGGCGGCGCTGTTCATCGAGGTGCGCGTGGCGCGGGGCGCGACGTACAGCACGCTGACGCGGGTGTCGGCGAGCTCCCGGCGCAGCGCCTCGGAAAACCCGCGCAAAGCGAATTTGGTCGCGCAATAACTGGCGTAACCCGGGTAGCCGATCGAGCCATAGGTCGAACCGACGTTGACCACCATCGCGCTGTCGGCCTGCTTGAGCAGCGGCAACAGCAGTTTGGTCAGGCACATCGGCGCACTGATGTTTACCGCCAGCATCGCATTGATGTCGCTGTCATCCAGCTGTTCGAGCATGGCGAAGTGATTGACCCCGGCGGCGTTGATCAGCAGGTTGATGCCGCCGATGGCTTCGGCGGCGACCAGCACTTTGCGCCGATCGCTGAGGAAGGTCAGGTCAGCCGCGACCCAGCACAACGACTCGGGGTAGCGCTTGAGCAGGGGCGCCAGTGCCTCTTGATGCCGCGCCACCGCCAGCACGTGGGCACCGGCGGCGCACAAGGTTTCGGCGATGGCCAGGCCGATGCCGCCACTGGCACCGGTCAACACCACCCGCGCATCACGCAGCTGCATATTGAGCCTCCGCGTCACGCGGCAAGCCACGGAACATGTCGGTGTAAAGGCGATAAACGACTTTCGAGGCATGGATCACGGCGGCTTGATCGGCAGGGTCTTCCAACTGATTCATCAGGCGCCGATAGGTTTGCATGTGCTCGATATCGAGCGAACCGTGGGAACTCAGGTAACTGAACGCCGTTTCCGGCAACGCCAGACGCTCGCGAATGCTGCCCGCCGCGTGGGTGGCCAGGGCGATGCTGGTGCCTTCGAGCACGTTTACCATGCCGAACAGACCGACCGGATTGCCCCGGGCGATCAGGTCGTAAAGGAAGCTGACCATCAGCTCGATCGACAACGACGGCTGACCGTCGCGCACCGCATCACGATCACCGCCACACGCGGCGATGTCGTTGAGCACCCAGTGCTCGTGGCCGTATTCGTCCTCGATGTACTCGGCCACCGCTTTGCGCAGCCATTCCAGACGCGTCGGCAGCCGCGCGCCGCAGGCCATCATCAGCGGCACGGTGTGGCGCACGTGGTAATACGCTTGCGCGAGAAACGCCCGATAGCTTTCGAGGCTGACCTTGCCTTGCAGGGCATCGACGATGATCGGCAGGTTGAACAGTTCGTGGCGTTCCTGTTGCGTGGCTTCTTGCAGGGTGTCAAAAAAACTCATGATGCGGACTCCTCGGAAACAGCGGATTCGGTCAATTGCGCGTGGTACTGCGCGACGATGGCATCGCGGCGCGGGCGGCCATTGGCGGTGAGCAAACCATTGGCGGCGGTGAAGGGTTGCGACAGGCGCGTCCACTGATGCACCTGGGCGTAATCGGGCAAAGCCTCGTTGGCTTCGGCGACAGCAGCGGCCAGTTCGGCGTCGGTGCAGTCCGGGCGATGCGGCCAGAGCAGGGCGTGATTGCTCGGCAAGGCCTCGCCGTAAACGAACGCCTGGGCAATGTGGCGACGCTGGGTCAGCTCGGACTCGACCCATTCCGGGTTGACGTTGCGCCCGAAACTGGTGACGAACTGGTGCTTCTTGCGGCCCTTGAGATAGAGAAAACCTTCCGGGTCGAACTCGCCCAGATCGCCGCTCGGCCACCACTCATCGGCGTACGGCGCGTCGCCCAGATAACCGAGCAATGTGGAACCCTTGATCAGCACCTCGCCGTCCTCGGCCAGGCGCACTTCAACATGCGGCAGCGGTCGGCCGACACTGCCGGGGCGGCGTGCGCCGGGGCGATTGAGGCACACCACCGAAGCGCATTCGGACAAGCCGTAACCTTCATAAACCGGCAGCCCGACCCGTTGCGCGCGGTGCAGCAGATCCTCCGAGACCCGCGCACCGCCGACAGCGGCAAAGCGCAGGGTTTGCGGGTCGAAGGCTTTCTGTTCGGCGGCACTGACCAGCAACAACAGCAACTGCGGCACCAGGATCAGACTCTCCGGCGCACGGCTGGCCAGATAACCGAGCAGGCGCGGTATCTCGACGCCGCTAGCGCCCTGAATGCCGAGGGTTTTCTGGCTCGGCACACTGAGCGTTGCGCCGGCATACAGCGCGGCATAGCAGCCGAGGTTCTCTAGCAGAATCGCCAACGGCAACAGCGCCAGATGATGCTGCGGGCCGGTCGCTTCGCTGGCCTGATCCAGCTCCCGTGCCACCCGCAGCAGGCTCTCGGCGCTCAGGCACACGCCTTTCGGCGTGCCGGTGGTGCCGGACGTGAAGGTGAGTTTCGYGGTGCCGGCCGGCATGCGACTGGGGCCACTGAACGCGCGGCACCAGAACTCGCCACGTTGTTCATAGCCAGCCGCGAGCAGTTCGGCTTCCAGTTCCGGCTCGGCGATCACCCGTTCGGCTTGGCTCTGTTGCAGACAATGAGCGCGTTGCGCCGCACTGAAAAACGGCGGCAGCGTCACGCAGGTCAAGCCTTCGAACAGCACGGCCAGATCCCACAGCATCGCGTCGACGCCGTTGTCCAACGCCAGCGCAATCACCTGCGCTTGCTCATCGCGCAGGCGCTCCTGGCGATAGAGCACCTCGGCGTACAGCGTGGCGTAATCGAGTTTCAACCTGTCGCCCCACAAGGCTGTCGCGTTGTCATTGCGCCGGGCATGGTCGCGCAGGGTTTCCTGGAAGCGTTGCAGTTCAAGCGACATGACAGGCTCCTTCAATCGAACTCGGCAAACCCAGGCGGGTAAACAGGCCGATATTGCGCAAATGGATGAACCCGGCGCGGATGTTGCCGACGTGCACCCAAGGTTTACTTTCGTAATAACTGCCCCAGTGTTGACGCTCGTCACCCAATCGTTCCGGGTCAGCGGCGCACAATGTCACTGGCTTCAAACCTAAACGATGGAAACTGTTGACCAGGCCGATGTTGCCGGTGAACGTCACCCATTCCAGGCCGCCC
The DNA here is from genome assembly GCF_056401755.1 of Pseudomonas sp. P4_D7. Classification (NCBI taxonomy): domain Bacteria; kingdom Pseudomonadati; phylum Pseudomonadota; class Gammaproteobacteria; order Pseudomonadales; family Pseudomonadaceae; genus Pseudomonas; species Pseudomonas sp. P4_D7. The sequence goes on from NZ_JBFUIR010000064.1 coordinate 13,612, forward strand.
ATGGCCAGCAGATAGGTGATGGCGATGATGCTCAGGCGCGCGCTGCCGGTGTCGCTGGCGGCGAGGTTGCCGACTTCGACGATGGCGCTGCGCTCGACCGGGCGATCTGCCGCCGCGCTGATCAACGGCTCGATCGGCTCATCCAGATAGCGCTCGAGAAACAGTGGTTCGAGATGCGCACGTCGCACCCCGGCCACGGCGCACAACTCACCGTCGCCGTTGTGCATGCCAAACAGCTCGGGCATGAAATGACGGATGTCGGCGCCATGGGCCTTGCGAAAACGTTGCTGGATAAAGGCTTCGAACGGCTCTCGCAGGGCATCGTCGGGCCGGGCACCGGTCAACGTCATCTGCGGCGTTTCGGCTTGACCGAAGCGCAGGGGAAGGGGGATGTTCCAGTCAAATTCGGGCATGGGCAGAACGCCTCCCTCAATGGTTTGAGGCGAGTATCGGAGGCATTTCTTAACGAAGTCTGAAGGTGAAAAAAGGTTAACCTGAGGGTCTGTCTTCAGACTCTCTTAAGACTGGGCGGGCAGGGTAACGCCGTCGGTTCGCCCGGCAACCGGATCGAGACGGTCGAACGAATCGACTGTCATTCACGACAATCACGAGGCGCAGCTTATGACCCGCGACATCGCCGTAACCCGTTATGGAAAACTCTCAATCACCCTGCACTGGCTGATGCTGGCGCTGTTCGTTGGCGTCTACGCATGCGTCGAAATCAAGGGCTACATGCCCAAGGGCAGCGAAGCGCGCGGCTTGCTGATGGGCTTCCACGGCCTGTTCGGCGCGAGCATCTTCGCCCTCGTGTGGATCCGCCTGCTCGGCCGCCTCAGCCCACGCCCGCCGATCACCCCCAAACCACCGGCGTGGCAGACCGGCATCTCGCACCTGATGCACCTGGCACTGTATGGGCTGATGATCGCCACGCCGATCCTCGCCTGGCTGATGCTCGCTGCCGCTGACAAACCGTTCCCGTATTTCGGCTTCCACGTCCCCGCGCCGGTGGCCATCGACCCGGACTTCGCCAAGCAACTGAAGTACTGGCATGAACTGATTGGCAGCACCGGTTACTGGCTGATCGGGCTGCACGCGCTGGCGGGGTTGTTTCACCATTATTGGGTGCGGGATAACACGCTGGTGCGGATGCTGCCGGGYCGCACCGAATAACCCTGATCCACTACAACCCTTGTGGGAGCGAGCCTGCTCGCGAAAGCGGTGTGTCAGCGTCTGATGATGTTGGCTGACACGGCCCCTTCGCGAGCGGGCTCGCTCCCATAAGTTTTTGTGGTGTCTGGCAGAGCGGGGCAGTTGCCGGAATCGCACTTCGCGTCCACTCTATGACCTGCCGACAAGGAGCGTCCGCCGACCCTCCGTCGTGATCACAGGGAGCTTGCAGCATGAGCGAAGACAACAGGGTAAAAGGCCCGGCGTCATACTTCCCCTCCATCGAGAAAAAATACGGCCAGCCCATTGATCACTGGCTGAGCCTGCTCGCCGGCATCACCGACAAGAAACACATGGAACTGGTGGCGTGGCTCAAGGAGGAACACGGCATGGGCCACGGTCATGCCAACGCTTTGGTTGCGCATCATTTGACGGGTAAAAAGTGAGGGCAGGGCAGCGATGAATTTCTCCCACCGGCCCGTGACGGCCGACGACGTCAACACCCTGTGCAGCTTTCCCCAAGGCGAACAAGAGCTGTTCTTCATGTTCCCGAAAGCCAACTTCCCGCTGACGGAAGAACAGATGCACAGCGCAATCAGCCAACGCTTCGACTCCACGGCTTTTCTGGCCAACGGCGAGTTCGTCGGCTTCGCCAATTTCTACCGGGCTGAGCACGATGGCATTTGCTGCATTGGCAACGTCATCGTCGCGCCCTACGCTCGAGGCCAAGGTGTTGCGCGGTATATCGTCGAGACCATGACCGCCGTCGGCTTCGAAAAGTACCAGGCCAAGGAAGTGCAACTGTCCTGCTTCAACGAAAACACCGCAGGCCTGCTGCTTTACCCAAAACTTGGCTTCGTCCCGTTCTCCATCGAAGAGCGCCCGGCGCCGGGTGGTAGACGTTCAGCGCTGATCAACATGACGCGCAGCAGAGGCCAGCCCCAAGGTTTGTGAATCCTGGCCATGCACACTCGTGATTCAGAATTGACCGGTAGTCTGAAGTGATGCACTAAACGTCATGGTCACCTGAGTGTTAGGTCCCGACTGCCAGGTTTTTACATCGTATGGAGGTTTCTCGTTGCGAATGATGCATTTCCATTCAATGACATCACCAGGCTTCGCTTTGGTGAATTTTATTTTTGCGGACCAGGAGGGATAGGCAGCAGAGCCGAGCAGAACGGCCTTTTCCGTATCCCAATTGCCCAACTCCGCGACATTGCCCACTGCATAGACGCTGTATCCCTGTGCAGTGACGCCGTTATCACRGCGAAAGTTTGCTTCGAGATAAAGATAAGTCCAGGTGGCACCGGCATCAGCTACAGCAGGCAGCATTGCCGACAACACAAAACCCAGCGGCAACAGATAACGATTGCGGCTCATGATCAATTCCTCAGGACGTATTCAGTCGGGCCAGCTTAGCCACGCGCACCCAAAAAATGACCTGTAAGAACTGACAGTCCTTTAGAGTTCTTCGCGATAATCGCACTGCCTGTTTATAGTCGGGAGAAGCCGCTACTGACGCGGGACCGTTACACAAACCTGCCTTGCAAAAGCGACGAAAATCCGGCCAGATCACCGCGAAACTCACTCCATCAAGGATCGATCAATGCCGTTGGATTTCCATAAAATGCACGCCAACGGCGACGACTTCGTCATGGTCGACGCGCGCAACCACGCTAACCCGATCACCAGCCAACTGGTTCGGCGCCTCGGCGATCGCCACCGCGGCATCGGGTTTAATCAGCTCGCCGTAGTACTCAATTGCGAGGACGCCGATGCGCGCGTGGAGTTCTGGAACGCCGACGGCTCAGCACTCGACGTGTGTGGCAGCGCCACCCGTGGCGTGGCGGACAGGTTGATGCGCGAGGTCAGCCGAACCTCGATCACCCTGCGCACAAACCGTGGCTTGCTCACCTGCGAACGCACGCCCAGCGGACTGATCGCCGTCGACATGGGCGAACCGTTGTTCGACTGGCAAGACATCCCTCTGGCGCAAGAACACGACACGCTATTTCTACCGCTCGCCGGCGCTCCAACTGCGTGCAACATGGGCAATCCGCACTGCACCTATTTCGTCGATGACCTCAGCACCGTCGACATCACCGCCCTCGGCCCAAGCCTCGAAACACATCCGCTGTTTCCACACAAAACCAACGTGCACTTCGTGCAAGTCATCGACCGCCAACACATCCGCCTGCGCATCTGGGAACGCAACGGCGCCATCCCGCTCGGCTCCGGCTCATGCTCATGTGGCGCGGCCGTCAACGGCATCCGCCGAGGCTTGCTCGACCACACCGTCAACGTTGAATGCGACGGCGGCCCCGTCACCGTCCACTGGAACGGCTCAGGCTCCGTAACCCTGAGCGGCCCGGTAGAACCCACTTTCTCCGGCACAATCCCCGACACCCAACTCGACCTCAAGTGACCACAACCCTCTGTAGGAGTGAGCCTGCTCGCGATAACGCCAGCCCAGCCACAGCAAATCCCAACCCAACCACAAACCCCTGTGGGAGCTAGCCTGCTAGCGAAGACGCCAGCCCAACCACCACAATTCCAAAATCCACCACAACCCCCCTGTGGGAGCGAGCTTGCTCGCGAAGACGCCCGCCCAGTCACCCCATCAACCACTGACCGAAATAAACAGTAAAAACCGCCATTGTTTAAACGAAGCCTCAAGTAACCACCGAAACCCTACAACGCCTTGCGCCGTTACCTACGACTAAGCCAGAATCCGCCGGCTTGTGCGTCTAGGTCGCGGGTTCTATCGTCTGTCGGTCGCTGAAAAACAGCGATCGGGTTTGGTAGCCCGGTGTTAGATGTACAGCTCCACCATCGCCGAAACTTCTTCGTTTCGAATTTATGGTGGTCATGTGCAGGGCGTCCTAGGGCGCGCCGGATCCTAACACCCGGTCTACCAACCTGCGCATGGCCACCACCCTTCGTTTGGTAGCGAAAGGGTGAAGCCTCCTCTAAATGTGTTAGGAGCTTCATCTATGTTCAAAGTAACGCCGAACCCACCAGAAACCGACCCCACATCCCCCTACGAATCCCCCGATTCCAAGCGATTCCACGAAGCCGCCGAACGCGCCCTCGACCACTACCTCAAACCCGCCAGCCAAATCATGGCCAGCACCCAACAACCCGAACGCATGTACCTCGCCAACCCGAAGTACGACAGCGAATCCCTGCTCGCCAACGCCAGCGAAACCCTCGGCTCCGCCAGCGAAATGCTCCTCAACTTCGCCGCCATGCTCGACACCCCCCACCGCAAAACCGCACTGGGCATCGCCCAAGTCGTGATGCTCGGAGAAATCGCCGTCAACCAAGCGCTGGATAACGTCGAAATCGCCAGCTAACCCCCATCTCGACGAGGGGAAACCCTCGTCGAACCCCGCGGTCACACCTTGGCTGGCACACGGCCACGGCTTGCGCCCCCCAGCCTCGGCTGTCACCCTTCGGGCCGTTCTCAAGGATCAGAACCAGGAATCACGGATGAGTGGCTACGTACCCAACCCCCCGAAAAATTATCGTTACGAAGAAGCCAAACCCGTCGATATTCACGCCCAGCGTTGGGCGGAATATGAGAAACACGGGAAAGAACCTGCGCGCGAACCTGAGAAAATCGGGATCGCGTTGAGGATTGGGGTTTTCTTTGATGGCACTGGGAATAATGCGAACAACACGGCGGCGGGATTGCTGTGTGGGGCGCAGCATCCCATTGCGCCGGAAGATATTCCGGCTAGCTGTCAGCCTTATATGGGGGATCCTGACAGCAGTTATGGTGCTGGCGCGACCAATGTAAAGAAGCTTGCCGACCTGTATTACGAAGCTCCGATTGCTGAAGGAGAGGGACCGATAAAGCAGGTATCCCGCCCTTTGTACATTGAAGGCATTGGTACTCAATCCAATGAAGAAGACAGTTTGGTCGGTCAAGGCATGGGGCGTGGAGAGACAGGAGTCGCAGGGCGTGTTCAGACTTCGTTTACCTTCATCAAACAAGTCCTTGAGGATGCCCTTCAAGAGAATCCGAACAGTGAAATTACATCTATCACCTTTGATACTTTCGGATTCAGTCGAGGCGCAGCGGCAGCTCGCCATTTCTCAAATGAAATCGTAAGAGGCAAACAGGGGCCGCTTAGGGAACTATTGGCCACTTACGCCAATAATTTCGCTCGTACCTTTATCGACCAGTACGGTGGCAGTATCCGAATGGGCTTCATTGGGCTGTTCGATACAGTGCCGTCAATTGCAGGCTTCACGAATTTTGGCAGGGTGAAAAGCCCCATAGCACCGGGCGTAAAACTGTACCTTGATCCGCGTTTTTTCAAGGACGTCGTCCACTTGGTTGCGCGCGACGAATGTCGGGCCAACTTCGCCCTCAGTAACGTCAAACCCGACTATCCAGAATACGCATTTCCAGGTGTCCACTCGGATATCGGGGGCAGCTACCTCGATGAAGTCGAAGAGTGTGTTTTGGTCAGTCCTATGCAAACGCTTGATGTTTGGAGCAACACTGACGTGAAAACAACCTCGATCTATCAGGATGCCGCTCGAGTAAAAAGTCAGTGGGTAGCCAAAGGCTGGCCTGCTTATCTTTTGGAAATCGTAACGCCCACTGCGCTTGCTTTGCCGGCCGATCCGCAAGATCGCTTCGGGCCTAAGCAAAAACGCGTATACGCTGGGCTACAACTCAAACGCCCGGTTAGTGGCAAACTCTCAACGGTTTACTTGAGAGTTATGTATCAGTTGGCCAAAGAAAAAGGTGTCCCGTTCACCGACATTCCTGGACGAACCGAGTATGCCGTTCCCCAGGAACTGCAATCGCTCTGTGACAGGTTCATCGCCGGCGACTACAGCACCACCGCAGAAGAAGAGCAATTGCTGAAACTGAAATACATCCACACCTCTGCCAACTGGAATCACCCGCAAGGGAGACGTGACGGCAGCGGTTTGAGAGCCGTTTACATCAATGCACCCACGGACGATGGCATTCGCGTGCAGCATCCTCACGTAGCTGATTGGAAGCTTTGGTAATGAGAATACTCGTAGCTCTATTGGGCGTTTTGGTCTTCACCGGCTGTCACGCGACAAGCTCCACCTCAGGTGAAAACGATCCCAAATACCCTTGGTGGGAGCTGGCGTTTATCAAACCCAATTTCATGAATGTGTGGGTTGAAGACAGCTCTGTGGAAGACATTGACGGTAAGACCTTTCTGCGAGCCGGGGGRGGGAACGCCAGCGGTGCAGAGCCGAATGACGACAAAGAATCGGCGCGCGGTTGGATAGGTGTTGGTGGTACAGGCAAACCGGTTATTGGGGCAGGGCTACCTAAGCGGATCTTTGTCCGCTGGCAATCGATTCCAGAGCAAAAAACTTACCGGGCGTGGGTAGATATCCCTGAAGAAGCCAGGCAAGTGATGGTGACGTCTACCCATCAGCGCTGCCCGGAAACCCCCGAGAAAACAGCACGCTTCATGGCCTCAGTTTATTTGGGACTCGCTCCGGGTGGTGTGGTGCAAGTGTGGGTAAGAGATTTATGCCGGCGCCCAGTGAAAGTCGCTCGTGCTCAAGCTGAGTTGGAGCCGCTGGGGCCCGAGTTGGGTAAGAATGGTGGTCAATATGCTTATCCCATTAGTGAAAAGGCCAAGCGGTATATCGACAAGTACGGCATTCCCTATGGAAGTTGGTAATCGTCACCCGGCGAAACAGCTGATAACGGTGTTTGTTGCTTTGTTAATTACTGGTTGCCAGTCAACTGATCCGCTTTCCACAAAAAATGATCCTAGGTCTCCATGGTGGGAACTTGCGTTAACCGAGCCTAATTACATGAAGGTTTGGGTAGAGGACACTGCAGGGCAAGACATCAAGGGCGAGACGTTCTTGCGCACTGGTGGAGGA
>NZ_JBFUIR010000065.1:0-20450 GCF_056401755.1 Pseudomonas sp. P4_D7
GGATGGTTTTCATCAGGTCTTCGGGGCTGATGTGGCCGACCACGCTGCCCGGTTGCGGCAGGTTGAGGATGTGGCCTTTCATCTTGCCGATGATGTGCATTTCGCACGGCTTGCAATCGAACTTCAGCGTCAGCACTTCATCGCCGTGGATCAACTGCATCGGTGCAACCTTGGTGCGCACGCCGGTCACGCCTTTCGCCTGTTTCGGGCACAGGTTGAAAGAGAAGCGCAGACAGTGCTTGGTGATCATCACCGGCACTTCGCCCGGCTCTTCGTGAGCCTCGTACGCAGCGTCGATCAGCTTCACGCCGTGACGGTGGTAGAAGTCGCGCGCCTTCTGGTTATAGACGTTGGCGAGGAAGGTCAGGTGCGAATCCGGATACACCGGCGGCGGGCTGGTTTCGGCTTTACGGCCGCCACGCGGATGAGCGGCGACACGGGCAGCGGTCAGGTTCTCGATCACTTCACGGCGCAGGGCTTTGAGCTGCGAGTTGGGGATGAAGAACGCCTGTGGCGCATCCAGCTTGACGTCGGTGGCGTGGTACTGCGTGGTGCCGAGCTGGCCGAGCAGATCGCGCAGCTGTTCGAGCGCTTGCTCAGGCTTGTTGGCCACGCCGAACGGACCGGCGAGGGTGACGCTGGCGCTGATGCCTTCTTCACTGGTGGCAGTCACTTCCAGCTGTTCTTCACGCAGACGAGCGACCCAGCTCAGGGCCACGCGACGCTCGGAAGAGGTCTTCTGCAGCGCCTGTTGCCAGTTGTGATCGAGGTTGCGATTCAACGGGTGGTTCGGGCGCAGCTTGTACAAGCCTTCGGGCATCTCGTTCGGCTCGACGCGATAGCGGTAGCGCTTCTCGCCGTCTTCTTCGAACTCGCCTTTGGCTTCGGCGATGTTGGCGCGGAAACCGACCACTTCGCGCTTGACCAGCACGTTCAAACCGTCGCCGTTGGACAGCGGCTCGTGAGTCACGACCTGCATGTCGCGTTTGCCGACTTTCTCGACGGTGCCGACTGGCAGGCCGGTGAAGGTCGGCGAATCGAAAGCGCCGATGTCGATCTTGCGATCGGTGACGAAGTAGTCGGTGCTGCCACGGTGGAAGGTTTTTTCCGGATCAGGCAGGAAGAAGTGCGCGGTGCGGCCGCTGGAGGCGCGGGCCAGATCCGGGCGATCTTCGAGCACGTCGTCGAGGCGCTGGCGGTAATAGGCGGTGATGTTCTTCACATAGCCCATGTCCTTGTAGCGACCTTCGATCTTGAACGAGCGCACACCGGCTTCAACCAGGGCGCGGATGTTGGCGCTCTGGTTGTTGTCTTTCATCGACAGCAGGTGTTTTTCGTAGGCGATCACGCCACCCTTTTCATCTTTGAGGGTGTACGGCAAGCGGCAAGCCTGCGAGCAGTCGCCACGGTTGGCGCTGCGCCCGGTTTGCGCGTGGGAAATGTTGCACTGACCGGAGAAGGCCACGCACAACGCGCCGTGAATGAAGAACTCGATGGCGGCGTCGGTTTCGTCGGCGATCGCGCTGATTTCCTGCAGGTTCAGCTCACGGGCCAATACCAGTTGCGAGAAACCGGCCTGATCGAGGAACTTCGCTCGCTCAAGGGTGCGGATGTCGGTCTGCGTCGAGGCGTGCAGCTCGATCGGCGGAATGTCCAGCTCCATCACGCCCAGATCCTGAACGATCAGCGCGTCGACACCAGCGTCGTACAACTGATGGATCAGCTTGCGCGCCGGCTCCAGTTCGTTGTCGTGCAGGATGGTGTTGATGGTGGTGAAAATGCGCGCGTGATACTTGCGGGCGAATTCCACCAGTTCGGCGATTTCGCTGACTTCGTTGCAGGCGTTGTGGCGCGCGCCGAAGCTCGGGCCGCCGATGTACACGGCGTCGGCGCCGTGCAGGATCGCCTCACGGGCGATGGCGACATCGCGGGCAGGGCTGAGCAATTCCAGGTGATGCTTGGGCAAGGACATAGTTTTTTTAGTCAGGCTGTCACGGTTAGGCGCGCATTCTACCCGTGAAACGACATGTCGGCACCTATGTACCGATGGTCTGCAAATCGCGCTTGGCACGTTTCGCGGATTCGCACAACTGTCAGACCTGTCAGTTGTTGTTCAGACGTAAGTTGGAAATAGTAACGAAGTCATTCGCCGACCATTCATTACGAAAAGGACATGTTGCTATGAACGATAAAGACCATTTTCGTTATTTAGGTATCAACAAAAATAATTTGAACAGAGGGGCCCACGCGCCGGAAATTTACTACAAAGCAGTGATTGACCCTGCCCATCCGCACCTTGTCGGGCCGGTATTTCAGGCAACCCAAGAAGGTAAAGCTCTGTACTTCGGATCCGCCGAAACCTTTAGCCTTATCGCGCACCATCGAGAGGATGCGAACAACATTATCGAAATAATGTCGTTCGTTATTGATAACGAGCTACCCGATGGAGAACACGACATAGGGGGGCTGGGTAGTAGTGTTCAAGGGCTCATCACAATGACCCCAAATATCATCTATGCCAAGGCGGGAAAAATTAAGTTTCAGAGAAATGACGCGAACGGTTCGATAACCGCCAATTTCCACTTCGACTTTGAGTTTGAAGACCAAGGTGAAGTCAAAAAATATCGCGTAAAGGAAGGAAAGTTATCGCTTGTTGCCACTGGGCCACTTGAAGCCCGGAAGCGATCCTGAAAAGACGCGAGCCAGCCTTTACAGGCTTGGCTCGGGTTTTAAGCCTCTATGAGGCGGCGGCTGATGACCTGAAAGGAGTGGCGCTCAGGCTTTGGCCGCCATCGCGGTGACTTCCACGCGCATCCCTTCAACCGCCAGCGACGCCACACCCACCGCCGCACGCACCGGCCAAGGCTTGGCGAAGTAGCGCTTGTACACCTCGTTGAATGCGGCGCGATCGGCCATGTCGGTCAGGTAGATCGTCAAGTGCATCACCCGATCCATCGAACTGCCGGCACGTTCCAGCGCAACTTTCAGCGCTTGCAGGGTGCATTCGCTTTGCGCGGTGATATCGCCCAGTTCCAGACTGCCGTCGGCACGGGTTGGAATCTGGGTGGAAACCATGATGCCGTTGAACGTAGCGACGTCCGAGGAAATCGAGTCGGCGTCCGGATCGGGAGTGAAGGTGATGTCTTGGTTAGCCATGCTGATCCTTTGATTGAGCGAGTGAAGAGGGCCGCAGTTTACAGATACAGCGTCGACATGGCCCGCTCCGTGRCAACAGAGGCCGGTCAGACCGGCTGCGTCTCGGCTTCCGCCGCGATGGCTGCAAGAACGCAGGGGCGGGCGCCGATGCGCTGCATGTAGCTGGCAAGTGCCGGCCAGTCTTGTATGTCGATGGCAAAGGTCGGCAGCCACTTCAGCACGGTGAACAGGTAAGCATCGGCGACGCCGAATCTGCTCATCAGATAGTCCCGAGCCGACAGTTGCTGATTCAGGTAATCGAGGCGCTTGAACAGTGTGTGGCGGAAAATCGTTTTGACCGATTCCGGGATCTGCGCATTGAACAGCGGTGCACTGCCACCGTGAATTTCCGTACTGATGAAGTTCAGATGTTCCTGCAAGCGCGTGCGCTCCCATGAACCCAAGGGTGGCGCCAGCGTGTTGGCGGGCACCTGATCGAGCAGAAACTGCAGGATCGCCGGCCCCTCCGTCAACACTTCGCCGTTATCCAGAACCAGCGCTGCAACGTAGCCCTTCGGATTGATCTCGCGAAAGTCGCGGCCATCGGCGGTGCGTTTGCTCTGGTTGTTGACGCGAACCAGTTCGAAGGGCAAACCCAGTTCTCGCAGCACAATGTGCGGGGAAAGCGAACAGGTCATGGGCGCAAAATACAGTTTCATGGCACTTCCTTGCTGAGAGAGAGCGCCAGATTCCATTGCCGAAGCGGCTTTCGCAAAGGTCATTTACGGTGCTAGCGTATGACAAAATCTCATGAGCACTCAGAACCATGACGGTCCGACTTCCCTCGCTGAATGGCTTGCGCGCCTTTGAAGCGGTCGCCAGGCACATGAGCTTCACCAAGGCTGCCGAAGAACTCAATGTCACCCAGACCGCTGTCAGTCACCAGATCCGCCGACTCGAAGCCGAGCTGGGCGGGCCTCTGTTTTTGCGGCTCAACGAGGGGTTGGTGCTGAGCGAGGACGGGCACGCCTATTTGCCGGGTGTGCGTGCAGCGTTTCATGAGCTGCGCTATTCGACTGAGCAGTTGCTCGCGTCTCGCGATAAAAGCGTGCTGACGATCAGTACGCTGGTGTCGTTTGCATCGAAGTGGCTGTTGCCGCGGTTGCCGTCCTTTCAGCAGGCGTTTCCCGCTATCGATGTGCGAATCAGTGCGGTCACTGAGCTGGTCGACTTTCGCAAGGGCACGATTGATGCGGCGATCCGTTATGGGCGCGGCGACTGGAAGGGTTTGCGTGGCGATTTTCTGATGTCCGATGATGTTTTCCCGGTATGCAGCCCGGCATTGGCGAAGACGTTGCGAACGCCCGCAGACCTGGCCAATCACGCATTGCTGCAAGTCAGTGGCGCGACGGCCGGTGACTGGAGCGCCTGGTTGCGTGCCGCAGGCCAATCGCCGCAACTCGCTGAAGGCCCGCGCCTGACCTTCGATCTGGCGCTGATGGCGGTACAGGCAGCGGTTGACGGGCAGGGTGTGTGCATTGGCCGTTCAACCTATGTCGAGGACGATCTGCGGGCCGGGCGTCTGGTGGCTCCGTTCGATCTGCGCTTGCAAGATGAGCTGGGTTTTTATCTGGTAGCGCCCCATGAAACGGCGCAATCGAAGAAGATCGTGGCGTTCAGGACATGGCTGTTGGCACTGCCGCCCGGCAAAGACACCTTTGTATAGCCGTGTATCAAGTTGCTGCGCAGACACACGCGAACAATAAACCCGGGGTTTACGACACATCAGCCATACACGCGACTCCCAAAGTAGCGGTCACACCACCACTGCGTTTGAGAGGGCAACATCATGCATCGTCCACTGTTACTGGCCAGCGCTGCGCTACTCGCTTCAATGATCGGCATCGTCCACGCGGCTGACGCGCCAGCCAAGAGCTGGCAACAAGGTTTGAGCCGGACCGATCTGGTGCGCGAGGACCTCGGTGCTGCCGAGCGCGAAGTGATTCAGGCGCGAGTCGATTTCGAACCGGGCGTGACCTCGCCCCGGCATGCGCACCCGGGTGTCGAGGTCGCTTACGTGATCAGCGGCACGTTCGAATATCAACTGGAGGGCAGGGCGCCGGTGACGTTGAAGGCGGGGGATTCGCTGTTCATTCCGCAAGGGGTGACGCATGTGGCCAAGAACGTGGGTACGGACAAGGGGTCGGAGCTGGCGACTTACATCGTCAAAAAGGGCGAGCCGTTGCTGATTCTCAAGCCGTAGAGCTAACGCGCCGGGCCGTTATAAATCATATGGAGTATCAGCAATTCTGCAAAAGCGACCACCATGCAAACTCGGACAAACCCCGCCGTGAAGACTCGGCGGGGTTTTTCGTAGGTGAAGTCGAAACCGAATAGCAGCAACAAAATGCCGAAGAAAGTTTTTATCGCGCGCATCTGTCTTCATCCTTGGCCCTGCCAATTGGGCACAGCTGATTCATAACGTTGGTTCTAGGCACGGCTTCTTAGTGAAGCGTCACAATCCGACGACTCTCGCCAATCCTGATTCTGTCCAGCGCCCGGTTCAACGCATCGAGCGCATCGAGCAGGGCTTTGGCCTCGGCCTCTCGACCTTCGCCCCAGAGGCGCTCGGCCATTTTGTTCAACGCCTGGATCGAACGCTCGATGTCTGCGGCGGTGGCTTTGTGTTCAGGGGCCGGTGGTTTCTTCGGCATTCAGGGTTCCTCTGCTGACGGCAAACCACCATACCGCTGCGGCGCCCAACAGCATAGTCAGCACGGCCAGAATCAGGATCACTCCTTGCGTACCCAGGCTTGAGGCCAGCAGCGCCACCAGCAACCCCGCCAAAGGTTGCGAGAGATTATTGAGCAAGGTGATCACGCCCACGGTCTTGCCGAAGTCCTTGGCCGGAATCACCCGCTGACGGATGCTGCGCATGTAGATGTTGAACATCTTGTCGAAGCCGACGATCAGCAGGAACCCAAGCACATAGCCGGCCAGATTCGGACTCAGTGCACTGATGAGGGCGCCAGCGGCGATCATCGAGTAAGCGAGCCCGCCCAGTAACCGTTGCGGGATCTCAACCCGGGCGAGGAAGAACAGAATCACGATGGTGGTGACCGCGCCCGCTGCCTGTAGACCGGCGTAGGCATCCTTGCCGGCACTGAACTCGCCGATCACCATCGCCGCCGAAGTGGCCAGCGTGACGCCGACGATCAGATTGACGCCGACGGCCAACAGGATGATTTTTTTCAGTTCCGCCAGTTCACGTATATGCCCGAAAGCGATACGCAGCGGTTGCAGCCAGATGTCCTGATGCTGCTCGAACACTTCCAGGGTGATACGGCTGAGGCGTTGCCATACCAGCATGCTCAGGTCCGCCAGCAGGAAGAGCCCGGCGACCCACAGCACCACCCAGTGCCAGGCCCATACCTCCAGCAAAAGCGCAGCCACCAGCGGCCCGAGCACCAGCCCGGTCTGATCGGCGATCTGCGAATAGGACAACGTCTTGGTGTAGCTGTAGTGCTGGAAAATATGCGGCATCAGCACCTCGCGGGCCATGATGCCCTGAGTGGTCAGCACGCCACACAGCGCCGACAGCACGACGACCCAGGCGATACCGCCGAAGAGGGCAAACATTGCCACCGCGATCAGGCACAGCAGTGCCCGGTAAACCTGGCTGATGTGCAGGATGCGGATGGGCGAAAACTTGTCGCACAAGGCTCCGCACAGCGGAAACGCGAGAAACCGCGGCAGCGATTCGACGAAAAACGCCAGACCTGCCCAGGAGGCGCTGTTGGTGGTCTGGAACACCACCAACGGCACGATGAATAGCAGGATCTGATCCGCCAGTCGCGACAGAAACAGCGAGGTGAAAAAGGCCAGGTAGTCCTTGCGCAAAATGAAGCTCCTTTATGTCGACGGTCAGGCCGCGCGGCCAGTTGTGCTTCAGTATGCCGATCCTAGGCTGTCATTGAGATTATGTCGCTCATCCCTGCGCTTGGGCGGGTTGAATACGCTGGCGAGGATCAGGTCTTGCTCCTTGCCCCCGCGTAGGTAATGACGATCGTGTTGGTCGAGTACAAGAAAAAAAAGCCGGTTGAGTGACTGCAATTTTAACGAGCTGTTTGCCGGCGGCTGGCCGATATTTGCAGTCTCAACGGTATAATCAAATCGTTTTTCTTGAAGTGAGAACAAGGCAAATATGGAGCAGGAAAGCCGCATTCTTAGCGCTCTCAAACGTTTTCGTTATTTGATCCTGGCGGTCATGGTGATCGCGTCCCTGGTAAGCGCGTTCTGGCGCTTTACAGGCGGCTGGAGTCAGTTTTGGACATGCGTAGGAGCGCAAGCGTGGTTTACCCAAGCCGTGTTTGCTTACCTTCGCGGGGGCTGGGTAGCAATCGGCCCCGGTGGACTGCCGAGGGATGCCAATCCGATCGGCAGGGCACTGTTGGCTGCAGTGGCGCTGGGGCTCTACTTGTTGATGTTCAGCTACGAAGAGCAGAAGCCCGACTCTATTTATGAACGACGCGCCTCGGACTGGACCATGCCTACACGGGAGGAGATGCGGCGTTCGGCGGAGTGAAAGCGGGTGCTGGGCTGAAACACGTCTGGCGCAACGTGTGATCTTCACTTCTACGTCCAGTAAAGTCATGGAACACGATGAGAAGGACACGGAAATTTCGTGACTTCCAGAAACGACAAAGCCCTGAATAATCAGGGCTTTGTCGTATCAAATATGGCGGAGGCGATGGGATTCGAACTCATGGACCTGTTACAGTCGACGGTTTTCAAGACCGTTGCCTTAAACCACTCGGCCACACCTCCGTTGCGTTGCGGGCGCCATAATACCTGAATGAAACACACTGTCAAACTCTCTGCATGGCTTGTTACAGAGCGTCTGTTATGATCTTTGCGACTGAACGTTTCAAACCAACAGGAGTGTCGCCATGCGCGAACAGGATTACGCAGTTAATAACAGCGTGCAGGCTGAGCAGCTAGAGGTTAGCCGCGTCCTGCGCAACACTTACGGCCTACTGGCTCTGACCCTCGCATTCAGCGGCGTCATGGCTTTCGTTGCCCAGCAGATGCGTGTTGGCTACCCGAACATTTTCGTGGTGCTGATCGGCTTCTACGGGCTGTTCTTCCTCACCAACAAACTCCGTGACTCCGCTTGGGGCCTGGTGTCCGCTTTTGCGCTGACCGGTTTCATGGGTTTCCTGCTTGGCCCGATCCTCAACCGTTACCTGGGCATGCAGGGCGGCGCTGAAGTGGTCAGCTCGGCGTTTGCGATGACTGCCCTGGTGTTTGGTGGTCTGTCGGCCTACGTGCTGATCACCCGCAAGGACATGAGCTTCCTCGGCGGTTTCATCACCGCTGGTTTCTTCGTGTTGCTGGGTGCAACGCTGGCGAGCTTCTTCTTCCAGATCAGCGGCCTGCAACTGGCGATCAGCGCAGGTTTCGTGCTGTTCTCGTCGGTGTGCATCCTGTTCCAGACCAGCGCCATCATCCACGGCGGCGAGCGCAACTACATCATGGCGACCATCAGCCTGTATGTATCGATCTACAACCTGTTCATCAGCTTGTTGCAGATCTTCGGCATCATGAGCCGCGACGACTGATCATTAGTCGTTTCAACAAAAAACCCGCTTCGGCGGGTTTTTTGTTGCTCGCCGAAAAGCGTAGTGGCCTTTTACGTACAAAATGATCTGAAAATAGTGGCGTCTTTTTGGAAATCACCTACACCTAATTACCAAGGAAGAGCAGTAGCCTGATCGACAGGAGTCGGTAACCAGCACCCCTTGTGTAATTCCTGCGTCTCTCGCATTCACTTCCCTTGCTGTTGATCGCCAGGCCTTTCGGTCGAGAGCGACTGTATTCGTTCGTCCAGTGAAAACCGGGAGGTGAACCACGCCAAATGCCATGCACCGTGACCGTATCCCGGCGAACGACCGGGGTCCTGATACCAGAAAAATAATGGAGGCCCTGCCACTGCAGGCGTTGTCCCAATCAAGGAGATCATCGATGAACCAGCCCCAAGGAAAACTGGCTGTACTGGCCGTCACCACCGCGCTGTTCAGCGCGTCAACCCTCGCCGGCGTCTATCCTGACTTCGGCTATCAACCACCTTCCAGCCAATACTCTGGCCCACTGTTCGAGTTGAGCCAGAATTACCCGGCCACAGCGCCGAAAGTACCGCTCCCCGGTTTTTTCAAGAATCTACCGACCAAGCCAGATAACAATTTTGAGACTTGGCGTGCGTACATGGAGGAAGTCAAAACCTATTGCCTTGAAGGCAACGTCGAGGCTGATTGGTACGTGCAGAACAATAAAAAACGTCAGTGGTATCACATGCCGTGGCAGCACTACGGCCCGCTGGGACGCGAAGGGATTCACGGCCTGACCAAAGAGGCGCAGATCCAGGTCAAGCAACTCGCCCCCACGCAGACCGCTACTGGCCAGACATACGCGGTGGGCATCTATAACGACATCGGTGCCTATACCATCGGAGAGGTCTGGAAAGACCCGAACAACCCTGATCCGAAATACACATCGGCACCCAACAGCTTCCCCGACGGCACCGTAGTCTGCAAAGCCCTGTTCGCCGATATTGATCGCAGCACCGTGCCGTTCCTGGTGAACCCGGTGTTATGGAAGGGCTACGTCACCGAGACGTTCACCTCGGCCAATCGCAAGATCAAGGATGTCGCCTTGATCCAGATGGACATCGCCGTGCGCGATAAGCGCATGAGCGCCACCGGCTGGATCTTCGGCACCTTTCAGTACAACGGCGCGAAAACCGGCAAGCCTGGCTGGGACAACCTCGTCCCGGTAGGGATCATGTGGGGCAACGATCCGGAAGAAATCGGCAACGACTTCACCAACCCGCAACCGACGCAGACCAAGATCAACCCCGCGTTGCAACAGACCGCGATCAACGCCAAGACCCAAGAGTTGCCACCCACCCATCTGGGCTGGAATGGTCGCCTCAATGGTCCGGTGGACAACCCCAACAGTTCCTGCCTGAGCTGCCATGCGACCGCCGAAACGCCGCAAGTGGCGATCATGAATCCAACGTTCCAGGCCAATGCGCCGAAGCCGGGTTCGCCTGAATGGATGAAGTGGTTCCAGAACATTCCGGCCGGCCATGCTTTCACGCCGGGCACTCAAAGCACTGACTACAGCCTGCAGTTGTCCGGCGGTCTGGTGAATTACTTCGAGTGGAAATGCGACATGAGCGGCATCTACGCCGACGRCAAGAACGCGTGCAGCAAAGCGTCGGACATGAAACTGAAAATGCTCAATTCCACCAACAACGCCACGCCGAAGCCATTGCAGAAAGTCATTCGTGACCCGAGCCTGCAGCAACTGCTGGAGTAAGCAGCGCAAAGCCTGCGCACGTTTCGGCGTGCGCAGGCTTTTTTCAGTTGATCAGGATGCTGCCATCAGTCTGCTGTTTGTAAATGGTGTAAGGCAACAACAACGTGTCGAGCACCCCGGACGCCACAGCATCAATCGCCCAGCCGGGCAGGGCGGCGTTGTACTTGTTACCTTGGTCTATCGGCGCATGCAGACTGCAGAAGTCATACATTACGCCGCTGTAGATTCTCGGCACCGCTCCGCAATAGGATTTGTTCGATCTCAAATCGTCCACGGCGACCTGATCGTCGCGCATGACCGTTTGCACTGTCCCGCAACCACTCAACACTAATGCACTCAGCATCATTGCCTGAACTTTCATACCGCCAATCCTTCGCCGGAAAAACCTCAATTTACGCCGAACATGCGGAAAAAGCTCTTAGGCCATCGGCGGCAATCGACGCTTGACCGGGGTTTTCTTGACGATTGCGGTGTTGGTTTCGGCCAAGGTATTGAGGCGGTCGAGCAGGGTGTCGAGCTGTTCCATCGAGCGCACATGCAGGCGAGCGATGAAGCAGTCCTCGCCGGTGACCTTGTCGCACTCGGTGAACTCGGGAATCGCCAGAATCTGCCGCTCGACTTCCTGCAGTTGTCCCGGCAGCGGCCGAACCCGGACGATTGCCTGCAACTGATAGCCAAAAAACTTCGGATCGATTTCCACGGTGTAGCTCCTGAGCACACCGCGTTCCTCCAGTCGGCGCAAGCGTTCGGCCACACTCGGCGACGACAAGCCGCTGATCTGCGCCAGCGCCTTGAGCGAACGCCGCGAATCCTCCATCAATGCGCCGATGAGGATCTGATCAATGTCATCAGTCATAAAAACTCCAGTATTAGGCGATTGATGAAAACCACCCACGATAAAAAAGGCAGATCACGAGTTTAGCCTGCTTTTTGCTCTGGAGCGCCGCCGGGACGCCTTGGCATACTTTGTTCAATTGTTGAGGAGATTGATGATGGACAAGACCCTGCGGCGCGGCTCATTCGAAATGACTGCCGCCATGTTGATTTCCGGGACGATCGGCTGGTTTGTGCTGGTCTCCGGGCAACCGGTGCTGGACGTGGTGTTCTGGCGCTGCGTGTTCGGCGCTGGCACCTTGTTGTTGATCTGCGCGGTATTCGGCTTCCTGCGCCCGGGCATTCTGACCCGAACCACCTTCCTGCTTGCAGTGCTCAGCGGGATGGCGATTGTCGGTAACTGGGTGTTGTTGTTTGCCTCCTATTCAAGGGCTTCGATTGCCATCGGCACGGCGGTGTACAACGTGCAGCCGTTCATGCTGGTCGGTTTGGCGACGCTGTTTCTTGGCGAGAAAATCACCTTGCAAAAGCTGTTCTGGCTGGCGATTTCGTTCATGGGCATGTTGGCGATTGTCAGCGCCCATGGCACCCAGAGTGAAAGCGGCAATGACTATCTGATGGGCATTGCGCTGGCCTTGGGTGCGGCGTTTCTCTATGCGGTTGCCGCGTTGATCATCAAGCGCCTGACCGGCACGCCACCGCATTTGATCGCGCTGATTCAGGTCTGCACCGGGGTTCTGTTGCTGGCGCCTTTTGTGCATTTCAGCGCATTGCCGCAAGCGCCGAGTGCCTGGGCCAGCCTGGTCACATTGGGCATCGTCCACACCGGTCTGATGTATGTGCTGCTGTACGGCGCGATCCAGAAATTGCCGACCGCATTGACCGGTGCACTGTCGTTCATCTACCCGATCGCGGCGATCTTCGTCGACTGGTTCGCGTTCGGCCATCGTCTGCAAATCCTGCAATGGCTCGGCGTGGCCGCGATTCTGTTGGCCGCCGCCGGTATGCAACAAGGCTGGGGCCTGAAGTCCCGGCGGCTGGCTGCGCAGTAACCCTCAGATGTTCCAGTGCGGTGCGCTTTTCGCCAGGCGCTGGCGCATCTCGCCGATGTTCGCTGCCAGTTGCCGGGTCAACAGTCGGTAGCCATCCAGCGTGCTGTAAACCGGCGCATCGAGGTTGGCTTCCGGCAACTCGAGCGGCTTGTCCAGGCGTTGCGAAGCGCCGGTTTTCAACGCCCGGGCCATGCCGATCAGTTGCACGCGAATCTGCCGGTGCTCGGCCTTCAGCGCTGATTGCAGATGCGCCATGGCCTCGGGATCGCTGGCATCCGGTCGCGTGTTGCCAAGGATCTCCAGCGTGCTGATGCACATGCGCAGGTTGCGCTGGATGGCATCAAGTTCGGTCATGGAAATCTTCACTTCCTTGGACACCGACGGCATCAGCGAGCGCAATTGCACCATCACCGCGCCGAGTCGCCCCATCAGCTTCAAATGCTCATCAGCGCTGACCGGCTGGCCGCCGATGATTCGCCCATACACGGTGGCGCAATCACGCAGGGCATCGGCGAGGTTGTAGCGCCACGAGTACACCGCGTAGAGCGGCAGGGCGAAAGAGAAGGCCAGCGCCAGCGCAATACCAATCAAGATATCGACCCCGCGCCATAAGCCGTCGGTGATCGGGTTGTCGCCATGCCCGGCGACAATGAACACGGTGATCGCCGAGAGCAGGGCGGTATAACCCCCTTTGCCAATCGCGTGGTAAGAGAAGAAACCGCAGACCACCGCCATCGCAAAATACGTCAGCCACGGCATGCCGAGCCACGCCTGCTGCGCCACCAGCAACAAACCGACGCCGGCGCCGATCAAGGTGCCGGTGGCGCGTTCGGCGGCTTTTTTGCCGATGTTGCCGTGGTGCTGTAAACCGCCGATGACCACCAGCATGGTCACTGAGGCCCATTCACCGTGGGGCAGATTGATGCCGGTGGTCAGCAGGATCGTCGCCAGCAAGCCGAGGGCAACGCGCACCGCATGGATCAGCCGCGCGTGCCGGTAACGTCGATAAGGATCAAGCAACGGGCGCAGGACACGGCGCAGCAAGGGCGGAAGTCGATGGGTGCTGTAAGTACTCAGTGCGGGCCTCTCGTGATTGGACTTCAGGTCAATGGAAAGGAAAAATGTAATTCATCCATGCTGCCATACGCAGGAGGATTTTGCGCATCGTGCCAATGTGATGGAAGTGTTGACTGTACAACGCGGCCTGCCCGTAAGCACCGCCCGGCATCAGCTTGCTGTACTGGGCGAAGGCCGGATCGGTGATTTCGATGATCACCGGCACACGCCCGGCCGGCGGCGAGCCGGTGTAGCCGATCAGGGTGCCGGAAGGTTGTACCTGACCTTCGGCAATCACCCCGATGACGTTTTTCACCCGGCCAGCGAACACCTTGCCGGGAATGCCATCGAACGCGACTTCTGCTTCATCGCCGACGGTCAGGCGCAGCAGGCTGTTCTGGCGCATCCACGCGGCAAAGTATTGGCCCTCTTCTGGAATGAACACCATCGACGGGCGCAATGGCAACTTGCTCGCCATCATTCCCGGCCGTAGCGAAACATGGGTGACGAAGCCTTTGCTTGGCGCGCGAACGGTGGTGTTGTCCAGCTCGAACTGGGCGTTGTCGAGCTGCGCTTGCAGGTCGTCGGTGCGGGCGATGGCGGCGTCCAGTTCACGCTGGGTACCGAAATTGCGCCGGATCAATTCGGTGATGCGGTAGCGATCGCCTTTGGCTGCGATCAATTGCGCCTTGAGGGATTTCACCCGGTTGGCAAACGGCGTGGGGTCGATGCGAAACAGCACGTCGCCTTTTTCCAGCGGCTCGTTAACCTTCACCGGCACGTCGATCACCTGGCCGCTGACGATGGGGATGACCGGCACAGAAACGAAGTAAGTGCGCGCCACCTCAGAGTAGGGATGGTTGTAGTTCATGGTGAAAATCAAGGCGCCGATCATCAGGATGCCGCCCAGTACGGCGGTGGGCACCGTCCATTTGTTCAGCGGGATACGGAAGATCTTGAACACTGCGACGCAGATCGCGGCGTAAGTCAGGATAAGGAGCAGATCCATGGCGTTCAGGCCTCCCCGTTGTGGGGAGCAGTGGCATTCAGCGCTTCGAGTCGTTCGAGGCGTCCTTGCAGTTCGACCACCTGTTGCTCCAGGCGAACGACATGGTTTTGCACGGATTTACCGTCACCGAAGCCCCAGCCGCGATCTTCTCGATAGGCCATCGCCCAGATCCACAGGAAGGGCCAGAGCGCATGCAGGGTGAACAGACTGACCCAGCCAGTGGCATGGATCGCATCCTGATGCGGGTGGTTACGATGAACGGCAATCTCATAGGGGATGTCGTGCAACACGATGATCCCGTAAAACAGTACGAGCCCGGCAAACACCAAAACCCCTAGCGCAAAGTAATCCAGCATGGTCAAGCTCCCGGCATCCAGCACAGTGCTGGCATCAGTGTAGCCACTGATTTGCCGGGCGCTTGGCGACTTTGGATCAGAAGCGGTTGCCGTCGCCTTTTTGCTTATTCACGATCCGCGTGACAGTTGATCAGAAGATGTAATCGGTGGTCAGGAAGCTCGAATCACGGCCGCGAATGATCTCGCTGATCAGGTCCTTGTTGCTGTCCTGGAACTTGGTTGCCACCAGCGTACGGATCGAGAACACGCGCAACGCATCGTGTACCGAGAGCGTACCTTCCGCCGAGTTCTTGCGACCATTGAACGGGTAAGTGTCCGGGCCGCGCTGGCACTGCGCGTTGAGGTTGATCCGCCCGACCTGGTTGGCAAAGGTGTCAACCAGACGGCCGACCGCCACCGGGTTGGTGCCAAAGATGCTCAACTGCTGACCGAAATCCGACTCCAGCACGTAATCGATCACGGTATCGAGGTGACGGTACGGCACGATCGGCACCACCGGGCCGAACTGCTCTTCCTGATAGACGCGCATCTGCGGATTTACCGGGTAGAGCACCGCCGGGTAGAAGAACGATTCGCGGGATTCGCCACCATTGGGGTTGACCACTTCGGCGCCCTTGCTGCGCGCATCCGCCACTAGCCCGTGCAGATAATCGACCTTGCCCGACTCCGGCAGCGGCGTCAGCGACACGCCGCTGTCCCATGGCATGCCCGGTTTCAGCGTGGCCAGTTTGGCGTTGAATTTTTCGATGAAGCTATCGACCACATCCTCGTGCACGAAGAGGATTTTCAGCGCGGTGCAGCGCTGACCGTTGAACGACAGTGAACCGGTGACCGCTTCGCTGACGGCGTTGTCGAGATCGACTTCCGGCAAGACGATGCCGGGGTTCTTCGCATCCAGACCCAGCGCGGCGCGCAAACGGTGAGGTTTGGGGTGGAGTTTCTTCAGGTCGCTGGCGGCTTTGTTGGTGCCGATGAAGGCGAAGATGTCGATCTTGCCGCTGGCCATCAGCGCGCTGACGGTTTCGCGGCCACTGCCGTAAATCACGTTGATCACGCCGGTGGGAAAGCTGTCGCGGAACGCTTCCAGCAGCGGACGGATCAGCAGCACGCCGAGCTTGGCCGGTTTGAACACCACGGTGTTGCCCATGATCAGCGCCGGAATCAGCGTGGTGAAGGTTTCGTTCAGCGGATAGTTGTAAGGGCCCATGCACAGGGCGACGCCGAGCGGTACGCGGCGGATCTGCCCGAGGGTGTCCTGTTCCAGCTCGAAACGGCTGGAACGGCGGTCGAGTTCCTTGAGCGCATTGATGGTGTCGACGATGTAGTCGCAGGTGCGGTCGAACTCTTTTTCCGAGTCCTTGAGGTTCTTGCCGATTTCCCACATCAGCAACTTGACCACGGCATCGCGCTGTTGGCGCATGCGGCCGAGGAAGGCTTCGACGTGCTGGATGCGTTCGGCCACGCGCATGGTCGGCCACAGGCCCTGGCCCCGGTCGTAGGCACGCACAGCGGCGTCGAGGGCAGTGAGCGCGGTGTCGGCGTCGAGCAGTGGCGTGCTGCCGAGGATGACTTGTTCGTCGCCGTTAGCGCCCTTGAGATAAACCGGGCTGCGCACCGTGGCGAGCGGGCCGTCCCAGCGGCGCAACTGGCCGTCGACCAGGTATTCGCGTTGTTCGACCTGAGCGTCGAGGCGATATTTTTCCGGGATGTCGCTGACAGAAGGGAACAGGTTGCCAAGGATGTTTGCTGTGGTCATGTCGCTACCCCGTGTTGATGTCCGTATGCAGATCAAAAAGCCTTCACAGGTTATACGCCTGAATGCGCCGGAATTTAAACCCGCAAATGTCACCCGAATGTCACGCAAAGGCGCAGAGCAGAGCGGACAGGTTTGATGATCGTTCCCACGCTCCGCGTGGGAACGCAGCCCGGGACGCTCTGCGTCCCATTGGAACGCGGAGCGTCCCCTGAGGCATTCCCACGCAGAGCGGACATCCACATCGGGGGGAGAGCTGGCCCCGTTTGCCCCCCTCGCTGTCCCGCAATGCCCTCAACCCGTTGCAGGCGCTGCCGTAAGGTGTGTTCACAACAATAAGCGAGGCCGTTATGCGGGCAATCCGACTCACTCTACTGCTGGCGTTGGCCGTGGCGCTGCCTGGTTGCGGCGAAGACTCCAAACCCCCGGCCAGCGTCAATAGCAACGCCACACCCAAAGACCCGGCACTGGCGCAGATCTACGCCAACAGCTGCCAACTCTGCCACGCCAATCCCGCCGCCAATGCACCACTCACCGGCGACCGCAAAGCCTGGGAGCCGCGCATCCAGCAAGGCACCGACACGCTGCTCGATCACGCCATCAACGGCTATAACGGCATGCCGCCGATGGGCCAGTGCGTCGAGTGTTCGGAAGAACAATTCCTGCAATTGATCGGCTTCATGGCCGACCAGGCGCTCCCACAATAAGGTGCCCGGCATGACGATGGATCTGACTCGGCGTCAGTTGTTGCAACGGGCAAGTATCGTTGGCGCGTTCAGTGCGCTGGCGACGAACCCGGCATTGGGCCAGTTGCTGCGGGCGCCACGCTTGATTCCGTGGCGCAACTGGTCGGGCGGGCAGAGTTGTTTGCCAGCGGCGCGCTTGGCGCCGAAGAATCTCGATGAGCTGGTGGCCGTGATCCAGCAGGCACAAGGCAAGATCCGCCCGGTTGGCTCGGCGCACTCGTTCAGCGCGCTGGTGCCCACCGACGGCACGCTGTTGTCGCTGAGCTATTTCAGCGGACTGCTCGATCACGATGCGAAAACCCTGCAAGCCGAATTCGCCGCCGGCACCCCCATGTCGCGCATGGGCCAGCCACTGAAAGACATCGGCCAGGCCCTGCAGAACATGGCCGATATCGATTACCAGACCCTCGCCGGGGCCGTTTCGACCTCCACCCATGGCACTGGCAAAAACTTCCAGTCCTACTCGGCCCACGTCTGCGGACTGCAATTGGTTACGGCCAATGGCGAGGTACTCGACTGCGACAGCCAACGCCATCCCGAAGTATTCAACGCCGCCCGCGTCTCCCTCGGTGCGCTCGGTGTCGCCACTAAAATCCGTCTGCAAAACCGCCCGGCATACCGCCTGCGCGAACGCCAGTGGATCGCCAAGACCGAAGAGCTGCTCGAAGACCTCGACAACAACACTCGTGAAAACCAGCACTGGGAAATGCTCGTCGTCACGCATTCCGACTACGCCCTGTCCATCGCGCTCAACGAAACCGACGACCCGGCGACCCCGCCGATCAGCCCGGAAGAAGAGGGCGGCAACGAGTTCGTCACCCTGATCGAGAAGATCGACAAATACGCCAGCGACTTTCCCGACCTGCGCCGCACGCTGCTCAACAGCCTGCGCCATCTGGCCAGTTTCGATGATCGCGTCGGCGACTCCTTCGACATCTACGCCAATGTGCGCACGGTGCGGTTCAACGAAATGGAGTATTCAGTGCCGGCCGAACATGGCCCTGCTTGCCTGCGTGAGATTCTCAAGCTGATTCAGGACAAGGATCTGCGCACCTGGTTTCCCATTGAGTACCGATACGTCAAGGCCGACGACATTCCGCTGAGCATGTTCGAGGGCCGCGACAGTTGTTCGATCTCGGTACACCAGCATTACCAGATGGATCATCACAACTTTTTCGCCGTGGTCGAGCCGATCTTCTGGAAGTACAACGGACGGCCGCACTGGGGCAAATTGCACACGCTCAACGCGAAGAACCTGCAGCCGCTGTATCCGCGCTGGCGCGAGTTTGTCGACGTGCGTCAGGCGCTTGATCCGAGTGGACGGTTTCTCAATGCGCATCTGTCGTCGATTCTGGGGGTGAGCTGATGGCGGTCAATCGACGCAATTTTCTGCTCGGCACGTTGGGTGTCGGTGCTTTGTTGGTCGGCGTTGGCGCGTGGCTGCGGCCGGGCGATCGCGGCGCGCCGTACAGCGAATACTTCCGGGCGCTGAACAAGGAGTTGAAGGAAAAGGGGCCTATGCGCCCGGTGCTGCTGATCGATCTGGATCGCCTCGATCACAACATCGATGTGGTGATGCAATCGGTCAAGCGCGGCGGCAAACACCTGCGGCTGGTGGAGAAGTCGCTGCCAGCACCGGGACTTTTGAGCTACATCGCACAGCGTGCCGGAACGCAGAGGCTGATGTCGTTTCATCAGCCGTTTCTCAATCACGATGCGCAGGTTTTTCCACAGTCCGACATCCTGCTCGGCAAGCCATTGCCGGTGCGTTCGGCAGAGCTGTTCTACCAAACCCACAAAGGTCCGTTCGATCCCGCAAAGCAACTGCAATGGCTACTCGACGGGCCGGAGCGTTTGCAGCAATACCTTGCGCTGGCGCAGGGTTTGGGCACACGGATGCGCATCAACATCGAACTGGACGTCGGTCTGCATCGTGGCGGGGTCAGTGATGTGAATGTCCTTGGGCAGATGCTCACGCTGATCAGCGCTAACCCCCAGCATCTGGAGTTCGCCGGGTTCATGGGTTATGACCCGTTCGTAGGCATGGGCGTGCCGGGGATTCTCGGTTCACCGGAAGAATTGTTCGCCAAGGTCATGGTGATTTATCAGCACTGCGTCGATTTCACCCGGCAGCAGTTCCCGGGGTTGTGGCTCGACGGGTTGTGCCTGAACACTGCTGGCAGTCCGAGTTATCGCATTCACGAAAACGAGAAACTGAGTACCGAGGTTTCCGTGGGCACGGCGATGCTCAAACCGACGCACTACGATTTGCCTTCGCTGACCGAGCATGTGCCCGCGACTTACATCGCCACGCCAGTCTTGAAAAGCACAGGCGCGGTGAATATTCCGGCACTGGATGACAGGTCGAAGCTGTTGTCGTGGTGGGATCAGAATCAGCGCCAGACCTATTTCATCTACGGCGGTAACTGGATGGCCGAGTTCGAATCGCCAGCCGGTTTGCAGAGTAATGGGGTGTACGGCCGCAGCTCGAATCAGGAAATGGTCAATGGCTCGAATGCCGTGGGATTGGTTGTGGAAGATCAAGTCTTCCTGCGTCCGACGCAGACTGAAGCAGTGCTGTTGCAGTTTGGGGATTTGTTAGCCGTGCGGGGTGGAAAGATCGTTGAAGTGTGGCCAGTTTACGCCTGATCCCAATTTTTTTGAGTTTGTCTACTGTCAAGTCTGACAGTAGACATCTTTTCCGCGATGGATGTACTTATGGTAGGTGACACAGTCTATGCAGCATGCATTGAAAGTTCAGGCTGTGCCGCTCTTTCAATAGACAAATAGCCTATCAGGATGACAAAAATGAAGACGGACACTGAAGTGGTCGTAGCCAATGCAATTGGCCTGTTTGAAGTGGAAACCGACCAGCGCGGAAGCATGCGGGCAGATATTGTTACCCTTGACGACACAACCTACGGTTTCAGCGTATTTGGACGTCAGGGTGTGGGCGGAAATATGGAGCCAAAAAAACAATTGCTATTAACGTTTCCCAAAAGAGAGTCGTTTCTAATATATGACGCGAAGGATCTGTTGGATGTGAAGTATATCGACTACAGCGATTCGTACCATTACGAATATGGTGTTGAGTCTGGTTCATTTGCTGTCTCGTATACAGAGTCACCC
>NZ_JBFUIR010000066.1:0-20238 GCF_056401755.1 Pseudomonas sp. P4_D7
GTCCCTGGAAGTAGTGCGCGTGGACGCTGAACGCAATCTGTTGTTGGTCAAGGGTGCTGTTCCTGGCGCTACTGGCGGCAACCTGGTTGTACGTCCAGCAGCCAAGGCTCGCGGTTAAGGGGAAGCTGACATGCAATTAAATGTAAATGACGCTCAAGCGATCGAAGTTTCCGAACTGACATTTGGCGGCGAATTCAACGAGACGCTGGTTCACCAAGCAGTCGTGGCCTACATGGCCGGCGGCCGTCAAGGTACCAAGCAGCAGAAGACCCGTTCCGACGTTCGTGGTGGCGGTAAGCGCCCATGGCGTCAGAAAGGTACTGGCCGTGCTCGTGCCGGTACTATCCGTAGCCCAATCTGGCGTGGCGGCGGTACCACTTTTGCAGCACGTCCACAGGATCACTCCCAGAAGCTGAACAAGAAGATGTATCGCGCAGCAATGCGTTCCATCCTTGCTGAGCTGGTGCGTACTGATCGTCTGGTCGTGGTTCAGGATTTCGCTGTTGAAACTCCGAAAACCAAAGATCTGCTGGGCAAGCTGAACAACATGAGCCTGACCGACGTTTTGATCGTGTCGGACGCTGTTGATCAGAACCTGTACCTGGCTGCTCGTAACCTGCCGCACGTAGATGTACGTGACGTTCAAGGTTCCGATCCAGTTAGTCTGATCGCATACGACAAGGTGTTGATCACCGTGTCGGCCGTGAAGAAATTCGAGGAGCTGCTGGGATGAACCAGGAACGCGTATTTAAAGTTCTGCTTGGCCCGCACGTTTCCGAGAAGGCTACGGTTCTGGCAGACAAGAAAGGCCAGTTCGTTTTCAAGGTTGCTACTGACGCAACCAAGCTGGAAATCAAGAAGGCCGTCGAAAGCCTGTTCAGCGTGAAAGTAGAGCGCGTCACTACCCTGAATGTTCTGGGTAAGAGCAAGCGCACTGCTCGCGGTCTGGGCAAGCGTAATGACTGGAAGAAGGCAGTTATCTCCCTTCAGCCAGGCCAAGATCTCGATTTCAGCAGCAGTGCTGAGTAAGGAAGGGGTGCATCATGGCAATCGTTAAATGCAAACCGACTTCCCCTGGCCGCCGTTTTGTGGTCAAGGTGGTCAACCAGGAGCTGCATAAAGGCGCTCCTCACGCACCGCTGCTCGAGAAAAAATCGAAGACTGGTGGTCGTAACAACAATGGCCGTATTACCACGCGTCACATCGGTGGTGGTCATAAGCAGCATTATCGTATGGTCGATTTCCGTYGCAACGACAAAGATGGCATCGTCGCCACTGTCGAGCGTATCGAATACGATCCAAACCGTACTGCTCACATCGCACTGCTCTGCTACGCAGACGGCGAGCGCCGCTACATCATCGCCCCTAAAGGCGTGAGTGCTGGCGACCAGCTGATCGCAGGCGCTCTGGCTCCAATCAAGCCAGGCAACGCTCTGCAACTGCGCAACATTCCAGTCGGTTCTACCGTACACGGCATCGAACTGAAGCCAGGTAAAGGCGCGCAGATCGCTCGTTCCGCTGGTGCTTCGGCTCAGCTGATCGCTCGTGAAGGCGTTTACGTTACCCTGCGTCTGCGTTCCGGTGAAATGCGTAAAGTCCTGGCTGAATGCCGTGCGACCCTGGGCGAAGTCTCGAACTCCGAGCACAGCCTGCGTTCGTTGGGTAAAGCTGGTGCCAAGCGCTGGCGTGGCGTTCGCCCAACCGTTCGTGGTGTTGCCATGAACCCGGTTGACCACCCACATGGTGGTGGTGAAGGTCGTACCTCTGGTGGTCGTCATCCGGTATCGCCATGGGGCTTCCCGACTAAGGGCGCGAAGACTCGTGGTAATAAGCGTACCGACAAAATGATCGTCCGTCGTCGCAAGTAAATAGAGGGATACGACAGTGCCACGTTCTCTGAAAAAAGGTCCTTTTATTGATCTTCACCTACTGAAGAAGATCGAAGTGGCGGCGGAAAAGAACGATCGCAAACCAATTAAGACTTGGTCGCGTCGTTCGATGATCCTGCCACAAATGGTCGGTCTGACCATCGCAGTACACAACGGTCGTCAGCACGTCCCAGTTCTCGTTAACGAAGACATGGTCGGCCACAAACTGGGCGAGTTCGCCGGTACCCGCAACTATCGCGGGCACGTGGCTGACAAGAAAGCCAAGCGTTAAGGGGTTAGGAAATGGAAGTAGCCGCTAAGTTGTCGGGCGCTCGAATCTCCGCCCAGAAAGCCCGCTTGGTCGCCGACCAGATCCGCGGGAAGAAGGTGGGCGAAGCGCTCAACTTGTTGGCTTTCAGCAGTAAGAAAGCCGCCGAGATCATGAAGAAAGTGCTGGAGTCGGCCGTAGCCAACGCCGAGCATAACGAAGGCGCAGACGTTGATGACCTGAAGGTCAGCACCGTTTTCGTCAACGAAGGGCGTTCGCTGAAGCGCATCATGCCACGTGCCAAAGGCCGTGCTGATCGCATCGTCAAGCGGTCTTGCCATATCACTGTCAAGGTTGCTGACAAGTAACGGAGTCGAAGAGATGGGTCAGAAAGTACATCCCATTGGCATTCGCCTGGGAATCGTCAAGGAGCACACCTCCGTCTGGTACGCAGACGGTCGGACTTATGCGGACTACTTGTTCGCAGATCTGAAAGTGCGTGAGTATCTCCAAGACAAACTAAAAAGCGCGTCCGTAAGCCGTATCGATATCCATCGTCCGGCCCAAACTGCACGTATCACCATCCACACCGCTCGTCCAGGTATCGTTATCGGGAAGAAAGGTGAAGATGTTGAGAAACTGCGTCAGGACCTGACCAAGCAAATGGGTGTGCCTGTGCACATCAATATCGAAGAGATCCGCAAGCCGGAGCTCGACGGTATGCTGGTTGCGCAGAGCGTAGCTCAGCAGCTGGAGCGTCGTGTAATGTTCCGTCGCGCTATGAAGCGCGCAGTACAGAACGCCATGCGCATTGGTGCCAAGGGCATCAAAATCCAAGTGAGCGGTCGTCTCGGCGGTGCTGAAATCGCACGTACTGAATGGTATCGCGAAGGTCGTGTGCCATTGCACACCCTGCGTGCCGACATCGACTATGCCAACTACGAAGCTCACACCACTTACGGTGTGATCGGTGTAAAGGTTTGGATCTTCAAAGGCGAAGTAATTGGTGGTCGCCAAGAAGAGCTGAAACCACAAGCACCAGCGCCTCGTAAAAAAGCTGCTAAGTAAGGGGTACGCCAAATGTTGCAACCTAAGCGTACGAAGTTCCGCAAGCAGATGACAGGCCACAACCGTGGTCTGGCTCAGCGCGGTAGCAAAGTCAGCTTCGGCGAGTTCGCGCTGAAGTCTGTAGCTCGTGGTCGTCTCACCGCTCGTCAGATCGAGTCAGCGCGTCGTGCTCTGACCCGTCACGTTAAACGTGGCGGCAAGATCTGGATCCGTGTATTCCCGGACAAGCCTATTTCCAAAAAGCCCCTCGAAGTTCGTATGGGTAAAGGTAAGGGTAGTGTGGAGTACTGGGTTGCCCAGATTCAGCCAGGCAAAGTCCTGTATGAAATCGAGGGTGTTTCTGAAGAGCTGGCGCGTGAGGCTTTTGCCCTGGCTGCTGCAAAGCTGCCGCTCGCCACCGCCTTTGTTAAACGGACGGTGATGTGATGAAAGCGAATGAACTTCGTGAAAAATCCGCACAGCAGCTGAACGAGCAACTGCTCGGCTTGCTGCGCGACCAGTTCAATCTGCGTATGCAGAAAGCAACTGGCCAGTTGGGGCAGTCTCATCTGCTCTCGCAAGTTAAACGTGACATCGCTCGCGTGAAGACTGTGCTCAACCAGCAGGCAGGTAAGTGATCATGGCTGAAGCCGAAAAAACTGTCCGTACGCTGACTGGCCGTGTTGTCAGCGACAAGATGGACAAAACCATCACCGTACTGATCGAGCGTCGCGTAAAGCACCCGATCTACGGTAAATACGTTAAGCGTTCGACTAAGCTGCACGCGCACGACGAAACCAACCAGTGCCACATCGGCGACAAAGTCACTATTCGTGAAACTCGTCCTATGGCCAAGACCAAGTCTTGGGCGCTGGTTGATGTTCTCGAACGCGCTGTGGAAGTCTAAGGACTAGGGGTCGGAGAAATTATATGATTCAGACTCAATCCATGCTCGATGTGGCCGATAACAGCGGCGCTCGCCGTGTTATGTGCATCAAGGTGCTGGGTGGCTCCCATCGTCGTTACGCTGGTATCGGTGACATCATCAAAGTTACCGTGAAGGAAGCAATTCCTCGCGGTAAAGTGAAAAAAGGCCAAGTGATGACTGCTGTTGTAGTCCGCACTCGTCACGGCGTACGTCGTGCTGATGGCTCCATTATCCGCTTTGATGGCAACGCTGCTGTTCTTCTGAACAACAAGCAAGAGCCGATCGGCACCCGTATCTTTGGGCCAGTGACCCGTGAACTTCGTACTGAGAAGTTCATGAAGATCGTCTCGCTCGCCCCAGAAGTGCTGTAAGGAGATCCGACATGCAAAAGATTCGTCGTGACGACGAGATCATCGTGATCGCCGGCAAAGACAAAGGTAAGCGCGGTAAGGTGCTCAAGGTTCTTGCTAATAACCGTCTGGTTATCAGCGGTCTGAACCTGGTAAAGCGTCATACCAAGCCTAACCCGATGTCGGGCGTGCAAGGCGGTATCGTCGAAAAAGAAGCTCCACTGGACGCTTCTAACGTCGCCATTTTCAACGGCGAAACCAACAAGGCTGACCGCGTTGGTTTCAAAGTAGAAGACGGCAAGAAAATTCGTGTCTTCAAGTCGACCCAAAAAGCGGTTGATGCTTGAACACTGCTAGGTAGAAGACCATGGCACGACTAAAAGAGATTTACTGGAAGGAAATCGCACCGAAGCTTAAGGAAGAACTTAAGCTTTCGAACGTGATGGAAGTTCCACGCGTTACAAAAATCACCCTGAACATGGGTCTGGGCGAAGCTGTTGGTGACAAAAAAGTCATCGAGCATGCTGTTGCTGACCTGGAAAAGATCACCGGCCAAAAAGTCGTTGTGACCTACGCTCGTAAATCCATCGCTGGCTTTAAAGTCCGTGAAGGATGGCCGATCGGCGTCAAGGTGACTCTGCGCCGTGAGCGTATGTACGAGTTCCTGGATCGTCTGTTGTCGATCTCCCTGCCTCGGGTTCGCGACTTCCGCGGCCTGAATGCCAAGTCCTTCGATGGTCGTGGCAACTACAGCATGGGCGTGAAAGAGCAGATCATTTTCCCGGAAATCGACTACGACAAGATCGATGCTCTCCGCGGTCTGGACATTACCCTGACCACCACTGCCAAGAACGATGATGAAGGCCGCGCTCTGCTGCGTGCTTTCAAATTCCCGTTCCGCAACTGATTGGAGTAGGAAAATGGCCAAGAAGAGCATGAAAAACCGTGAGCTGAAGCGTCAGCTCACCGTTGCCAAGTACGCCACCAAGCGTGCAGCGCTGAAAGCTATCATCGTTGATCTGAACGCAAGTCCAGAAGCGCGTTGGGAAGCTACCGTAGCTCTGCAGAAGCAACCACGTGACGCAAGCGCTTCGCGCATGCGTAACCGTTGCCGCCTGACTGGTCGTCCGCACGGCGTTTACCGCAAGTTCGGCCTTGGCCGTAACAAGCTGCGTGAAGCTGCAATGCGTGGTGACGTACCAGGTCTGGTTAAAGCCAGCTGGTAATTGCTGTCAAAGTCTCGATGTTCGGGTTCGCAAGAACCTGACCATCGGTGGCCTTGAATCTGAATCAAGCCCCTTTTGGGGCTTGATTCATTTCTGGGGTGTGTCTAGAATGACCGGCTCGCCTGAGCCCGTGTTTTTCATGCCCGGAAGTTCTCGGCGACAAGTAGTAGCCGCAAGGCTAATTTTTCTGTATTAGGAGCGTCTAGCCCATGAGTATGCAGGACCCGTTAGCGGACATGCTAACTCGAATCCGTAATGCCCAGATGGCTGAAAAGTCTGTCGTAAGCATGCCGTCTTCCACGCTGAAGGTGGCTGTAGCAAAAGTCCTGAAGGACGAAGGTTACATCGCGGATTTTCAGATCACCACCGACGCTAAGCCGTCGTTGTCCATCGAGCTGAAGTACTTCGAAGGCCGTCCGGTTATCGAAGAAGTGAAGCGCGTTAGTCGTCCAGGCCTGCGTCAGTACAAGTCCGTTGAAGATCTGCCGAAAGTTCGTGGCGGTCTTGGCGTGTCTATCGTCTCCACCAACAAAGGTGTGATGACGGATCGTGCTGCGCGCGCTGCCGGTGTCGGCGGCGAAGTTCTTTGCACTGTGTTCTAAGGGGGGATAAGCATGTCTCGCGTCGCTAAGAACCCCGTTAAGCTGCCAGCCGGTGTCGAAGTAAAATTCGCAGGCCAACAGCTTTCGGTGAAGGGTGCCAAGGGTACTCTTGAACTGAACATCCATTCGTCCGTTGAGATCGTTGAAGAAGCTGGTGAGCTGCGTTTCGCTGCTCGCAATGGCGATCAACAAACTCGCGCAATGGCCGGTACCACGCGTGCGTTGGTAAACAACATGGTCCAAGGCGTAAGCCAAGGCTTCGAGCGCAAGCTCCAGCTGGTCGGTGTTGGTTACAAGGCGCAAGCAAAAGGCACGGTTTTGAACCTGGCCCTTGGCTTCTCGCACCCAGTGGATTACGAACTGCCGGAAGGCATCACCGCTGAGACTCCTAGCCAGACCGATATCCTGATCAAGGGCATCGACAAGCAGCTGGTAGGTCAAGTGGCCGCTGAGATCCGCGACTTCCGTCCACCAGAGCCGTACAAAGGCAAAGGTGTGCGCTACGCGGACGAAGTCGTCCGTCGTAAAGAAGCCAAGAAGAAGTAGGGCATAGCAAATGACCGACAAAAAAGTTACTCGACTGCGTCGCGCTCGCAAAGCACGCCTGAAAATGCACGAACTCGAAGTCGTGCGTCTCTGCGTGTTCCGCTCGTCGCAGCACATCTACGCCCAGGTCATCTCGGCCGACGGCAACAAAGTCCTGGCAAGTGCCTCGACTTTGGATAAAGAACTGCGTGATGGCGCCACTGGCAACATCGACGCGGCCACAAAGGTTGGCCAGCTGGTCGCTACGCGTGCTAAGGCCGCTGGCGTCTCGCAAGTGGCTTTCGACCGCTCTGGCTTCAAGTACCACGGCCGCGTTAAAGCGCTGGCTGATGCTGCTCGTGAAGCTGGGCTGGAGTTCTAAGTTATGTCAAATAACGACCAAAAGCGCGACGAAGGCTACATTGAGAAGCTGGTTCAAGTTAACCGCGTAGCCAAAACCGTTAAAGGCGGCCGTATCTTCACTTTCACTGCGTTGACCGTGGTGGGTGATGGTAAAGGGCGTGTTGGCTTCGGCCGTGGCAAGTCGCGTGAAGTGCCTGCTGCGATCCAGAAGGCAATGGAAGCTGCTCGCCGCAACATGATCCAAGTTGATCTGAACGGCACCACTCTGCAGTACGCAATGAAGTCCGCTCACGGCGCTTCGAAGGTGTACATGCAGCCTGCTTCTGAAGGTACCGGTATCATCGCTGGCGGCGCTATGCGTGCTGTCCTCGAAGTTGCTGGCGTTCAGAACGTTCTGGCCAAGTGCTACGGCTCGACTAACCCGGTAAACGTGGTTCACGCCACTTTCAAAGGTTTGAAAGCTATGCAGTCTCCTGAATCCATTGCCGCCAAGCGTGGCAAAAGCGTCAAGGAGATCTTCTGATCATGGCTACCGTTAAAGTAACGCTGATCAAAAGCATGACCGGCCGCATCCCTAACCACAAACTGTGCGTTAAGGGTCTGGGTCTGCGTCGCATCGGTCACACTGTAGAAGTCCAGGATACTCCCGAGAATCGCGGGATGATCAACAAGGCTTACTACATGCTGCGTGTCGAGGGTTAATCGATGAAACTCAATGATCTGAGTCCAGCGCCGGGTTCCCGTCGCGAAAAGCATCGTCCGGGCCGTGGTATCGGTAGCGGTTTGGGTAAGACTGGTGGCCGTGGTCACAAGGGTCAGACCTCCCGTTCCGGTGGCACCATTGCTCCAGGCTTTGAAGGCGGTCAACAGCCGCTGCATCGTCGCCTGCCGAAGTTCGGTTTCGTTTCCCTGAAAGCCATGGACCGCGCAGAAGTGCGTCTGTCCGAGCTGGCTAAAGTGGAAGGCGACATCGTCACCGTGCAGTCCCTGAAAGATGCCAACGTGATCAACGTCAACGTACAGCGTGTGAAAATCATGCTGTCCGGTGAAGTGACTCGCGCTGTCACTATCGGCAAGGGAATCGGCGCCACCAAAGGTGCGCGTGCGGCTATCGAAGCAGCTGGCGGCAAGTTCGAGGAATAAATGGCTAAGCAAGGTGCTCTCTCTGCGCTCGGCAAAGGCGGTATGTCTGAACTCTGGGCTCGTCTGCGTTTTCTGTTCCTGGCGATTATCGTCTACCGAATAGGCGCACACATCCCGGTTCCAGGTATCAACCCGGACCGACTCGCAGACCTGTTTCGACAGAATGAGGGGACCATTCTTAGCTTGTTCAACATGTTCTCCGGCGGCGCGCTGGAACGGATGAGCATCTTTGCATTGGGGATCATGCCGTACATTTCGGCATCGATCATCATGCAACTGATGACCGCCGTCAGTCCGCAGCTGGAGCAGTTGAAGAAGGAAGGTGAAGCTGGCCGTCGCAAGATCAGCCAGTACACCCGCTACGGCACCGTCGTCCTCGCTCTCGTTCAGGCTATTGGCATGTCCATTGGTCTGGCGGGGCAGGGCGTTGCGTTCACTGGTGACTTTGGCTTCCATTTCGTCGCGGTATCCACTTTTGTGGCTGGTGCGATGTTCATGATGTGGCTGGGTGAGCAGATTACTGAGCGTGGTGTAGGTAACGGTATCTCGATGTTGATTTTTTCGGGTATCGTCGCCGGTCTTCCGAGAGCAATCGGGCAGTCTTTCGAGTCTGCGCGTCAGGGTGATATCAACATCTTCGCCTTGGTTGCCATCGGTTTGCTGGCAGTAGCGATTATCGGTTTCGTGGTGTTCATTGAGCGTGGTCAGCGTCGTATCGCTGTTCACTACGCCAAGCGTCAGCAGGGCCGCAAGGTTTTTGCTGCGCAGACTAGCCACCTGCCGTTGAAGGTGAACATGGCCGGTGTTATTCCGGCTATTTTCGCGAGCAGCATTTTGCTGTTCCCGGCTTCGTTGGGTGCCTGGTTCGGTCAGTCTGAAGGTATGGGCTGGTTGCAGGACATCTCGCAGTCGATCGCTCCTGGTCAGCCGTTGAATATTCTGCTGTTTAGTGCAGGGATTATTTTCTTCTGCTTCTTCTATACGGCGTTGATGTTCAATCCGAAAGACGTAGCGGAAAACCTGAAGAAGTCCGGTGCCTTTATTCCGGGCATCCGTCCAGGTGAGCAGTCGGCGCGCTACATTGATGGCGTTCTGACCCGCTTGACCATGTTCGGTGCTCTTTACATGACGGCCGTGTGTCTGTTGCCCCAGTTCCTTGTGGTTGCAGCAAACGTTCCGTTCTACCTTGGCGGGACCTCGTTGCTGATCGTGGTCGTGGTTGTGATGGACTTCATGTCCCAAGTACAATCGCACCTCGTTTCGCACCAGTACGAATCCCTGATGAAGAAAGCCAACCTGAAGGGTTACGGCAGCGGCATGTTGCGCTGAGTACCCATAAGGTTCGAGGAGTTGGTGATGAAAGTTCGTGCATCGGTGAAAAAGCTGTGCCGTAACTGCAAGATTATTCGCCGCGAAGGTGTTGTTCGAGTAATTTGCAGCGCGGAACCGCGTCACAAACAGCGCCAAGGCTGAGTGTGATTGTGCTTCAAGCCCGGTAGCTAGTGCGCTACCGGGTTGATTATTTGTTATTACAGCGATATTATCTCGCGCCCTATTTCTTGGCTTCCGGGGCGTAGGTAGCTGTCAATTGGAGTCCCACTGAATGGCCCGTATTGCAGGCGTTAACATTCCAGATAACAAGCATACTGTTATCTCGCTGACCTACATCTATGGTGTTGGTCGCACTACTGCGCAGAAGATCTGTGCAGTGACTGGGGTAAACCCAGCAGCAAAGATCAAAGATCTGAGCGACGAGCAAATTGAACAGCTGCGTGGCGAAGTGGCGAAGTTCACCACTGAAGGTGACCTGCGTCGCGAAATCAACATGAAAATCAAGCGCTTGATGGACCTCGGTTGCTATCGCGGTCTGCGTCATCGTCGTGGTCTGCCAGTACGCGGTCAGCGTACCAAGACCAACGCGCGTACCCGTAAAGGTCCGCGTAAGCCGATCCGCAAGTAATCGCCCCAGCGAATCGACAGGAATTTAATCATGGCAAAACCTGCTGCTCGTCCTCGTAAAAAAGTTAAAAAGACAGTGGTTGATGGCATCGCCCACATCCATGCATCTTTTAACAACACCATCGTGACCATTACCGACCGTCAAGGTAACGCTCTTTCCTGGGCTACCTCCGGTGGTTCGGGTTTCCGCGGTTCCCGCAAGTCCACGCCGTTTGCTGCTCAAGTAGCTGCTGAACGTGCTGGTCAAGCTGCGCTGGAATACGGCCTGAAAAACCTCGACGTTAACGTCAAGGGCCCAGGTCCAGGTCGTGAATCCGCAGTCCGCGCTTTGAACGGCTGTGGCTACAAGATCGCCAGCATCACCGACGTGACGCCAATCCCGCACAACGGGTGCCGTCCGCCGAAGAAGCGCCGCGTGTAATCCAGGAGATTGTAAAGAATGGCTCGTTACATTGGTCCAAAATGCAAACTCGCTCGTCGCGAAGGCACCGATCTCTTCCTGAAGAGCGGCGTGCGCGCGATCGAATCGAAGTGCAACATTGAAGCAGCACCTGGTATCCACGGCCAACGCCGCGG
Source organism: Pseudomonas sp. P4_D7 (assembly GCF_056401755.1). Classification (NCBI taxonomy): domain Bacteria; kingdom Pseudomonadati; phylum Pseudomonadota; class Gammaproteobacteria; order Pseudomonadales; family Pseudomonadaceae; genus Pseudomonas; species Pseudomonas sp. P4_D7. Next base: position 10,856 of record NZ_JBFUIR010000066.1, read on the forward strand.
TCGCCAGTCCGATTACGGCACCCAACTGCGTGAAAAGCAGAAGGTCCGTCGTATCTACGGCGTTCTCGAGCGTCAGTTCAGCGGCTACTACAAAGAAGCTGCTGGCAAGAAAGGTGCAACCGGTGAAAACCTGCTGCAACTGCTCGAATGCCGTCTGGACAACGTTGTATACCGTATGGGCTTTGGTTCGACTCGTGCCGAATCCCGTCAGCTGGTATCGCACAAGTCGATCAGCGTTAACGGTCAGACCGTAAACGTTCCGTCGTATCAGGTTCGTGCTGGTGACGTGGTTGCAGTTCGCGAGAAAGCAAAAAACCAACTTCGCATTGTCCAAGCTCTCGATCTGTGTGCCCAACGTGGCCGCGTAGAATGGGTAGAAGTAGACACTGAGAAGAAGTCGGGCGTTTTCAAGAACGTTCCTGCTCGCAGTGATCTGTCCGCCGACATCAACGAAAGCCTGATTGTCGAGCTCTACTCCAAGTAAGGGCTAGAAAATAGGTGCATCCATGCAGATTTCGGTAAATGAGTTCCTGACACCCCGCCACATTGATGTGCAGGTTGTCAGTCCAACCCGCGCCAAGATCACTCTCGAGCCTCTCGAGCGTGGTTTTGGCCACACCCTGGGCAACGCGCTGCGACGCATCCTGTTGTCCTCAATGCCCGGCTGCGCAGTAGTCGAGGCCGAGATTGACGGTGTGCTCCACGAGTACAGCGCCATCGAAGGTGTACAGGAAGACGTAATTGAAATCCTGTTGAACCTTAAAGGTCTGGCCATCAAGCTGCACGGTCGTGACGAAGTTACGCTGACCTTGTCGAAGAAGGGTTCGGGGGTGGTTACCGCTGCCGATATTCAGCTGGATCATGATGTCGAGATCGTTAATCCCGATCACGTAATCGCTAACCTGGCGTCTAACGGCGCCCTGAACATGAAGCTCACCGTAGCTCGTGGTCGTGGTTATGAACCRGCCGACTCGCGTCAGAGCGATGAAGACGAAAGCCGCAGCATCGGTCGCTTGCAGCTTGACTCTTCGTTCAGCCCGGTTCGCCGTATCGCATACGTGGTGGAAAACGCCCGTGTCGAGCAGCGTACCAACCTGGACAAGCTGGTTATTGATCTGGAAACCAACGGTACTCTGGATCCTGAAGAGGCTATTCGCCGCGCTGCAACCATCCTGCAACAGCAGTTGGCTGCGTTCGTCGACCTCAAAGGTGACAGTGAGCCAGTGGTTGTCGAGCAGGAAGACGAGATCGATCCGATCCTGCTTCGCCCGGTTGACGATCTGGAACTGACTGTACGTTCGGCTAACTGCCTTAAGGCGGAAAACATCTACTACATCGGTGACCTGATTCAGCGTACCGAAGTAGAGCTGTTGAAGACTCCGAACCTTGGCAAGAAATCCTTGACTGAAATCAAGGACGTTCTGGCCTCCCGCGGTCTGTCCCTCGGCATGCGCCTCGACAACTGGCCGCCTGCAAGTCTTAAGAAGGACGACAAGGCGACTGCCTGATCGTCGTAATCACCGAACGTAGTGTTTGGTAAGGAATGAACCATGCGTCATCGTAAAAGTGGTCGTCACCTGAGCCGCACCAGCTCGCACCGCAAGGCCATGTTCCAAAACATGGCGGTGTCGCTGTTCGAGCACGAGCTGATCAAAACTACTCTGCCAAAAGCCAAAGAACTGCGTCGCGTTGCTGAGCCGCTGATCACTCTGGCCAAGACAGATAGCCTGGCTAACCGCCGTCTGGCTTTCGACCGTACTCGTTCGAAAGCTATCGTTGGTAAGCTCTTCAACGACCTGGGCAAGCGTTACGCTACCCGTGAGGGTGGCTACCTGCGCATCCTCAAGTGCGGTTTCCGCGCTGGCGACAACGCGCCTATGGCGTACGTCGAGTTGGTTGATCGTGCTACTGCCGGCGAAGCTGTATCCGCCGAGTAAGACGTCAGTCTGAAACAAAAAACCGGGCCTAGTGCCCGGTTTTTTGTGTCCGCAAGAAAATGCGCTGTTCATACAAGCTTCTGACATGTCTCTGTTGTCACTATGTGCCGGGAAACATAATTAGTAATTATCTATCGAAGCTTGCAAGTTAATGAATTTGTAGGTGTCACATGGATGATCGATACTTCCCAGCAAGCCGATTAGCCGGCAGTTTCAAGACTGACAGAGGAAGAAGACCGTATGAGCCAGATCAAAACGCTTACGACCGCCAGTGGCGCACCTGTCGCTGACAACCAGAATTCTCGCTCCGCTGGCCCACGTGGCCCGCTGCTGCTCGACGACTTTCACCTGATCGAGAAGCTCGCCCACTTCAACCGTGAAAACATTCCTGAACGTCGCGTTCATGCCAAAGGCTCGGGAGCTTACGGCACATTCACCGTTACCCGCGATATCACGGATTACACCAGCGCCAAGCTGTTTGAATCTGTTGGCAAGCAAACCCCGACGTTCCTGCGTTTCTCGACGGTAGGCGGCGAACGCGGTTCTGCCGACACCGAGCGCGATCCACGGGGTTTCGCGTTGAGGTTCTACACCGAAGAAGGTAACTGGGACATCGTGGGTAACAACACGCCAGTGTTCTTCATTCGTGATCCGCTGAAATTTCCAGACTTTATCCACACCCAGAAACGGCTGCCGCAAAGCAACCTGAAAAGCGCGCAGATGATGTGGGACTTCTGGTCGCATTCGCCTGAAGCGCTGCACCAGGTCACCATTCTGTTCTCTGATCGCGGTATTCCTGACGGCTACCGTCACATGCACGGCTTCGGCAGCCACACTTACAGTCTGATTAGCGCCCAAGGCGAGCGTCACTGGGTGAAATGGCACTATAAGACCAAACAAGGCATCAAGAATCTCGCACCGGCCGATGCCGCACGGTTGGCGGGCACTGATCCAGACTACGCCCAGCGCGACTTGTTCGAAGCCATCGAGCGCGGTGACTTCCCGAAATGGCGCGTGTGCATTCAAATCATGACTGAGGCCCAGGCTGCGGCACATTATGAGAACCCTTTTGACGTCACCAAAACCTGGTCGCAGAAAGAATTTCCGCTGATCGAAGTGGGTGAACTGGAACTGAATCGCAACCCGCAAAACTACTTTGCTGAAGTCGAGCAAGCGGCGTTCGGCCCAAGCAATATGGTGCCGGGAGTTGGTCTGTCGCCAGATCGGATGCTGCAGGGGCGCGTATTTGCGTACGCTGATGCTCACCGCTACCGCGTGGGTACCAATCACCAGCAACTGCCGGTGAACGCGCCACGCAGCCCGGTTAACACTTACCAGCGAGACGGCTCGATGGCATTCGGCAGTAACGGTGGTGCAGCACCTAACTACGAGCCGAACAGCTACACCGAAGCACCGAAACAAGCTCCGCGTTACGCAGAACCAGCGCTGGCCTTGAGCGGTGCTGCCGATCGCTACGATCACCGCGAAGATACCGATTACTACAGCCACGCCGGTGCGCTGTTCCGCCTGATGAGCGACGATCAGAGAGCATTGCTGGTCAGCAATATCGCCGGTGCCATGGCGGGCGTTTCCACTGATATCGTCGATCGCCAGTTGCAGCACTTTTACAAGGCCGATCCGGCGTATGGAGAAGCAATCGCAAAGCTGCTCAACGTACAGCTTAACGAAGTCTAAACGAGAAGCAGAACCGCCCTCATCTGGGCGGTTTTTGCGTTATTTAGGCTGCTTTTCTAAGAATATCTTCGCTTTTATTGCGCGAATCGGGTGACCTTCCGGTCAGCTTGGTTCAAACTACAGACTTTCAAGTAGGGAGATGTAGGGCGATGCAAGGCCACCCAGACGTAATCGATTACCTCAACACGTTGCTGACCGGCGAACTGGCCGCGCGTGATCAATATTTCGTTCATTCGCGGATGTATGAGGACTGGGGGTTTACCAAGCTCTACGAGCGAATCAACCATGAGATGGAAGAGGAAGCCGGTCACGCTGATGCGTTGATGCGCCGAATTCTGATGCTCGAAGGCACGCCGCGTATGCGTCCGGATGATCTGGATGTCGGCACCACTGTGCCGGAGATGCTCGAAGCGGATCTGCGTCTTGAATACAAAGTTCGCGCAGCGCTGTGCAAAGGCATTGAGCTGTGCGAGCAGCACAAGGATTACGTCAGCCGTGAGATCTTGCGGGTTCAGCTCAACGACACCGAAGAGGATCACACCTACTGGCTGGAAAAGCAGTTGGGCCTGATCAAGTTGATCGGTCTCGAGAACTACCTGCAATCCCACACGTCCTGATTGCAATCGATACAAAAAGCCCCTGTCACTGATGAAGTGACAGGGGCTTTTTCATGCCTGGCGTTTAAGCCCGATCGCGGATCAGCAGCGGCTTGAGGTAATGACCGGTATGAGATTGCTTCATCTCGGCCACATCTTCAGGCGTGCCGGTGGCAATGATCTGCCCACCTTTGGAGCCGCCCTCCGGCCCGAGATCGACCAGCCAGTCAGCCGTCTTGATCACGTCGAGGTTGTGTTCGATTACTACCACAGTGTTGCCGTGGTCGCGTAAGCGATGCAGCACGTCGAGCAATTGCTGGATATCCGCGAAGTGCAAACCGGTGGTCGGCTCATCGAGGATGTACAGTGTTTTGCCGGTGTCACGCTTGGACAACTCGCGAGACAGTTTCACTCGCTGCGCCTCACCACCCGACAACGTGGTCGCCGACTGCCCGAGCTTGATATACGACAGGCCGACATCCATCAATGTCTGTAGCTTGCGCGCCAGGGCTGGCACCGCGTCAAAGAACTCCCGGGCCTCTTCGATGGTCATCTCGAGGGTTTCGTGGATGCTCTTGCCCTTGTATTTGATCTCAAGGGTTTCGCGGTTGTAGCGCTTGCTCTTGCACACATCGCATGGCACGTAGATGTCTGGCAGGAAGTGCATTTCCACTTTGATCAGGCCGTCGCCCTGGCACGCTTCGCAGCGGCCACCCTTGACGTTGAACGAGAAACGCCCCGGGCCGTAACCACGGGAGCGTGACTCGGGTACGCCGGCGAACAGCTCGCGGATCGGGGTGAACAGGCCGGTATAGGTAGCAGGGTTGGAGCGCGGTGTACGGCCGATCGGGCTCTGGTCGATATCGACCACTTTGTCGAGATGCTCCAGGCCCTTGATGCTGTCGTGCGCTGCTGCTTCCAGCGTGGTCGCGCCGTTGAGGGCCGTGGCGCTCAGCGGGAACAAGGTATTGTTGATCAGCGTCGATTTGCCCGAGCCCGACACGCCGGTCACGCACGTCAGCAGACCAATCGGGATGTCCAGATCGACATTGCGCAGGTTGTTGCCGCGCGCCCCTTTGAGCGACAGATTGAGCTTTTTATTGCGTGGCGTGCGTTTGGCCGGCACTTCAATCTTCACACGGCCCGAGAGGTATTTACCGGTCAGGGAATCCGGGTGCGCCATCACTTCCGCCGGCGTGCCCTCAGCCACGATCTGCCCACCATGCACACCAGCCCCCGGGCCGATATCCACAACGTAATCGGCCAGACGAATCGCGTCTTCGTCGTGTTCGACCACGATCACAGTGTTGCCAATATCACGCAGGTGCTTGAGCGTGCCGAGCAAGCGGTCGTTATCACGCTGGTGCAAACCAATGGACGGTTCGTCAAGGATGTACAGAACACCGACGAGRCCGGCACCGATCTGGCTGGCCAGRCGAATRCGYTGCGCYTCGCCACCGGATAGCGTGTCGGCACTGCGGTCCAGCGACAGGTAGTCGAGACCGACGTTGACGAGGAACTGCAGACGCTCGCGAATTTCCTTGAGAATCTTGTCGGCGATTTCGCCGCGACGGCCAGTCATCTTCAGCTCGCCGAAGTACTCGCAAGCGTCGCCGATCGGCAGGTTGGTCACCGCTGGCAGCGTTTTCTCGCCAACCCACACATGCCGCGCTTCGCGACGCAGACGGGTACCACGGCAATCCGGGCACGATTGGGTGCTGAGAAACTTGGCCAGCTCTTCGCGCACGCTTGCCGACTCGGTCTCGCGGTAGCGACGCTCCAGGTTCGGCACGATGCCTTCGAACGGGTGCGAACGTTTGACGATATCGCCACGGTCGTTCAGGTATTTGAAGTCGACGTTCTGCGAGCCGCTGCCATGCAGGATGAATTTCTGCTGATCGGCCGGCAGTTCGTTGAACGGTACTTCCAGGCTGAAACCATAGTGTGAAGCGAGTGAGCCGAGCATCTGGAAGTAATAGACGTTACGCCGGTCCCAGCCGCGAATCGCACCTTCGGCCAAGGTCAGATCGCCATTGACCAGCCGCTTGATATCGAAGAACTGCTTCACCCCCAGGCCGTCACAGGTCGGGCAAGCGCCGGCCGGGTTGTTGAAGGAGAACAGCTTCGGTTCCAGTTCGCTGATCGCGTGGCCGCAGATCGGGCAGGCGAAGCGCGCGGAGAAAATCATCTCTTCGCCCGGTTCGTCGTCCATCGGTGCGACAAGTGCAATGCCATCCGCCAGTTTCAACGCGGTCTCGAAAGATTCGGCCAGACGTTGCTGCAGATCGGCGCGAACCTTGAAGCGGTCGACGATCACATCGATCGAGTGCTTTTTCTGTTTATCCAGTTTGGGCAGTTCGTCCAGTTCGCAGATCCGCCCGTTGACCCGGGCGCGAACGAAACCTTGGGCGCGCAGCTCTTCGAAGACCGAAAGGTGTTCACCTTTGCGCTCGCGAATAACCGGTGCCAGCAACATCAGTTTGCTGCCTTCCGGCTGCGCCAGCACCAGGTCGACCATCTGGCTGACGGTCTGCGCTTCCAGCGGAATGTCGTGATCCGGGCAGCGTGGCGTACCGACGCGTGCATAAAGCAGGCGCAGGTAGTCGTAGATTTCGGTGATGGTGCCGACCGTAGAGCGCGGGTTGTGCGAGGTCGACTTTTGTTCGATGGAGATCGCTGGCGACAGGCCTTCGATGGTGTCGACGTCGGGTTTTTCCATCATCGACAGAAACTGTCGGGCGTAGGCCGACAGCGATTCGACATAGCGGCGCTGACCTTCGGCGTAAAGCGTATCGAAGGCCAGGGACGACTTGCCGGATCCGGACAGGCCGGTGATGACGATCAGCTTGTCCCGTGGCAGGGTCAGGTCGATGTTCTTCAGGTTGTGGGTACGGGCCCCACGTATCAGGATCTTGTCCAAAGTGGCCTCGCTTGGCGGGCGTCGAAAACGTAGGAGTATACGGGCAAATACTGGATGGATGCACACTATCAAGCGAAGGGTTTTTACCTTACATGAAGAGAGTTTCATCTATACGCGTCATAGCGTCGCGATATACCCCGTCTTTCGATGGGACTGGTAGAATCGCCGCCGGTTCACACGAGGTTTTTCCATGCACGATCCCCACAGCGAACGCATGAGTGGTAGCGAGACTCGCGCAGCAAGCGGTCTGGCCCTGGTGTTCGCCTTCCGTATGCTTGGCATGTTCATGGTGTTGCCGGTATTGGCAACCTACGGCATGGACCTGGCAGGAGCGACCCCGGCCCTGATCGGGCTGGCTATTGGCGCTTACGGTCTGACCCAGGCGATTTTCCAGATTCCGTTCGGGATCATTTCCGACCGCATTGGCCGCCGTCCGGTGATTTACCTCGGGCTGATCGTTTTTGCCCTCGGCAGCGTGCTGGCGTCTCAGGCAGACTCGATCTGGGGCGTGATCGCCGGGCGGATCCTGCAGGGCGCCGGGGCGATTTCAGCGGCGGTGATGGCGCTACTCTCCGACCTGACCCGCGAACAGCACCGCACCAAGGCAATGGCGATGATCGGCATGACCATCGGTTTGTCGTTTGCCGTGGCCATGGTCGTCGGGCCTTTGCTGACCCGCGCTTTCGGTCTGTCCGGACTGTTCCTCGCCACCGGTGCCATGGCACTGGTCGGTATCGCCATCATCATGTTCATGGTGCCGCGCTCCACCGGGCCATTGCAGCATCGGGAGTCCGGTGTGGCGCGTCAGGCCTTGATGCCGACGCTCAAGCATCCGGATCTGCTGCGCCTCGATCTGGGCATCTTTGTGTTACATGCCATGTTGATGTCGAGCTTCGTTGCGTTGCCGTTGGCGCTGGTGGAAAAAGCCGGTTTGCCCAAGGAACAGCACTGGTGGGTCTACCTCACCGCGCTGCTGATTTCGTTCTTCGCCATGATCCCGTTCATCATCTACGGCGAGAAGAAACGCAAAATGAAACGAGTTTTGCTCGGCGCCGTCATGACGCTGATGCTGACTGAGCTATTCTTCTGGCAGTTCGGTGACAGCCTGCGGGCTCTGGTGATCGGTACGGTGGTGTTCTTCACCGCGTTCAATCTGCTGGAGGCTTCATTGCCGTCGCTGATCAGCAAGGTTTCACCGGCGGGCGGGAAGGGCACGGCCATGGGCGTGTATTCCACCAGTCAGTTCCTCGGTTCAGCACTCGGCGGGATACTCGGCGGCTGGCTGTTTCAGCATGGCGGTCTGTCGGTTGTGTTCCTCGGATGCGCGGGTCTGGCTGCCATCTGGCTGGCCTTTGCTGTTACCATGCGTGAACCTCCCTACGTGACGAGCCTGCGCTTGCCGTTGTCGCCCGAGGCGATCCGCGAAGCGGGTCTGGTCGAGCGCCTCAAGGCCCTCGTAGGGGTAACCGATGCAGTGATAGTTGCTGATGAAGCGGCTGTTTACATCAAACTGGACAAAGAATTAGTGGATCGCGACACCCTCGAACGCCTGGTGAACAACCCGGCCGGGGCTGCTTGCGAAGCCTAGGAGAACGTTATGGCCCGTGGGGTTAACAAAGTCATATTGGTCGGCACTTGCGGCCAGGATCCCGAAGTTCGCTACCTGCCTAACGGTAACGCCGTGACCAACCTGAGTCTGGCCACCAGCGAACAATGGACCGACAAGCAAACCGGTCAGAAGGTCGAGAAGRCCGAGTGGCACCGTGTTTCGATGTTCGGCAAGGTTGCGGAAATCGCCGGCGAATACCTGCGTAAAGGTTCGCAGGTCTACATCGAAGGCAAGCTGCAGACCCGCGAGTGGGAAAAAGACGGTATCAAGCGTTACACCACTGAAATCGTGGTCGACATGCAAGGCACCATGCAACTGCTCGGCGGCCGTCCACAACAGGGCGACCAACAAGGCGGTGGCAACAACTACCAGCAGTCGGCTCCGGCTCCACGCCAGCAGGCTCCGCGTCCTCAGCAGTCGGCTCCACAGCAGCGTTCGGCCCCGGCTCCTCAGCAGGCCGCACCGCAACCGGCTCCGGATTTCGACAGCTTTGATGACGATATTCCGTTCTGATTCGCTGCTGTAACCGCTGCAAATAAAAAGGCCCGTCGCTTAAACGACGGGCCTTTTTTTGTGGAGCAAATAACCTGCAATCCCCCCGATCAACTGTGGGAGCGAGCCTGCTC
>NZ_JBFUIR010000067.1:0-28355 GCF_056401755.1 Pseudomonas sp. P4_D7
CGAAAAAACGCGGCCGAGGCCGCGTTTTTTCATACAAGGGACAACGACTTAGTTTTTGGCTTTGTCGACGATCTTGTTGGCACCGATCCACGGCATCATGGAGCGCAGTTGCTCGCCGATGACTTCGATACCGTGAGCGGCGTTGTTACGACGCTTGGCGGTCATCGAAGGGTAGCCGGTTGCGCCTTCGCTGATGAACATTTTGGCGTATTCGCCGTCCTGAATACGTTTCAGGGCGTTGCGCATGGCCTGACGGGATTCGGCGTTGATCACTTCCGGACCGGTCACGTACTCGCCGTACTCAGCGTTGTTGGAGATCGAGTAGTTCATGTTGGCGATACCGCCTTCGTACATGAGGTCAACGATCAGTTTCAGTTCGTGCAGGCACTCGAAGTAGGCCATTTCCGGCGCGTAGCCAGCTTCAACCAGGGTTTCGAAACCGGCTTTTACCAGTTCAACGGTACCCCCGCACAGAACGGCTTGTTCGCCGAACAGGTCGGTTTCGGTCTCGTCCTTGAAGGTGGTTTCGATGATGCCGGTACGACCACCACCAACGCCAGCGGCGTAGGACAGCGCAACGTTTTTGGCGTTGCCCGAGGCGTCCTGGTAGATAGCGATCAGGTCAGGGATACCGCCGCCCTTCACGAACTCGGAACGTACGGTGTGACCCGGAGCTTTCGGCGCGATCATGATCACGTCGAGGTCGGCACGCGGAACAACCTGGTTGTAGTGGATCGCGAAGCCGTGGGAGAAGGCCAGGGTGGCGCCTTTCTTGATGTTCGGCTCGATTTCATTCTTGTACAGCGAGGACTGGAACTCGTCCGGGGTCAGGATCATGACCAGGTCGGCCGCAGCAACAGCGGAAGCAACGTCGGTCACTTTCAGGCCGTGAGCTTCAGCTTTGGCAACAGTGGCCGAACCTTTACGCAGACCAACGGTAACGTCGACACCGGAGTCTTTCAGGTTGCATGCTTGGGCGTGGCCCTGGGAACCGTAACCGATGATGGCAACTTTCTTGCCCTGGATGATCGACAGGTCGCAGTCTTTATCGTAGAAAACTTTCATGAATTTCCCCTTTATATCCAGGCCGTTCAGGCCATTCGCTAATTTGGTTTAGATGCTGAGTACTTTGTCGCCGCGGGCAATGCCGGTCACGCCGCTACGGACGGTTTCCAGAATCGATGCGGTGCCGATGGACTGAATGAAGCTGTCGAGCTTGTCGCTGGTACCGGTCAATTGAACGGTATACACGCTGGCGCTGACGTCGACGATCTGTCCACGGTAAATATCGGTGGTGCGTTTGATCTCGGCGCGCTGGGCGCCAGTGGCCTTGACCTTGACCAGCATCAGTTCGCGCTCGATGTGAGCGCTTTCCGAGAGGTCCACCAGCTTGACCACTTCGATCAGCTTGTTCAGGTTTTTGGTGATCTGCTCGATGACTTCATCGTGACCCACAGTGGTCAGCGTCAGACGCGACAGGGTCGGGTCTTCGGTCGGGGCCACAGTCAGGCTTTCGATGTTGTAGTTGCGCTGCGAGAACAGGCCGACTACGCGAGACAAAGCGCCGGGTTCGTTTTCCAGAAGCAAGGAAATAATGTGCCGCATGATTAAGTACGCTCCGTCTTGCTCAGCCACATATCGCGCATCGAGCCGTCTTTGATCTGCATCGGGTAGACGTGCTCGCTGGTGTCGACCGAAATATCGATCACGACCAGGCGATCCTTCATGGCGAACGCTTCTGCCATCTTCGACTTCAAATCTTTCGATTCGGTGATGCGTACGCCAACGTGACCGTAGGCTTCAGCCAGCTTGACGAAGTCAGGCAGCGATTCCATGTAGGAGTGCGAGTGACGGCTGCCGTAGCTCATGTCCTGCCACTGACGAACCATCCCCAGAACACCGTTGTTGAGGATGACGATTTTGACTGGCAAGCCATATTGCAGGCAGGTCGACAGTTCCTGGATGTTCATCTGGATACTGCCTTCGCCGGTGACGCAGGCAACGTCGTCATCCGGGAAGCTCAACTTGATGCCCATGGCCGCCGGGAAACCGAAGCCCATGGTGCCCAGACCACCGGAGTTGATCCAGCGATTCGGCTTGTTGAACGTGTAGTACTGCGCAGCGAACATCTGGTGCTGGCCCACGTCGGAAGTGATAAAGGCATCGCCCTTGGTCACTTCGCAGAGGGTTTCGATCACGGTCTGCGGCTTGATCAGGCTGCCGTCGCCCTTTTCGTAAGGGAACAGGCCGCGATCACCGCGCCATTCATCCACCTGCTTCCACCAACTGGCCACGGACTCCTTGTTCGGGGTCTCGCCGATTTCCTTGAGGATCGCGACCATTTCGGTCAGGACGCTCTCCACCGGGCCCACGATTGGCACGTCGGCCTTGATGGTCTTGGAAATCGAAGCCGGGTCGATGTCGATGTGAATGATCTTGGCGTTCGGGCAGAACTTCGCTGCGCCATTGATCACGCGATCGTCGAAGCGTGCACCGACAGCCAGGATCACGTCAGCATGGTGCATCGCCAGGTTGGCGGTGTAACTTCCGTGCATGCCGAGCATGCCGATGAACTGACGATCAGTCCCCGGGAAACCACCCAAGCCCATCAACGTGTTGGTCACGGGCAGGTTGAGCATTTTCGCCAGTTCGGTCAGCGGTGCGGAACCGTTGCCGAGAATTACGCCGCCACCGGAGTACATGACCGGACGCTTGGCCGCCAGAAGCATTTCTGCTGCCTTGCGGATTTGCCCGGAGTGACCACGAACGGCCGGGCTGTAGGAACGCAGCTTGGCTTTCTTCGGGAAGATGTATTCGAACTTCTCGGCCGGGTTGGTCATGTCTTTCGGGATATCGACCACGACCGGGCCCGGACGACCGGATTGCGCCAGGTAGAACGCCTTCTTCATGACTTCCGGGATTTCCGAGGCGTGCTTGATCATGAAGCTGTGCTTCACGATCGGCCGGGAGATACCGATCATGTCGGTTTCCTGGAACGCGTCGGTGCCGACCATGGTGCTTGGCACCTGACCGGAAATGATCACCATTGGAATCGAGTCCATATAGGCGGTCGCGATACCGGTGATGGCGTTTGTGGCGCCAGGACCGGACGTCACCAATACCACGCCGGCTTTACCGGTGGCACGGGCATAACCGTCAGCCATATGGGTTGCCGCTTGTTCGTGACGAACCAGGATGTGAGTCACTTCCGGTTCTTTGAACAGGGCATCGTAAACATGCAGGAGAGCACCACCCGGGTACCCGTAGATATATTTGACGCCTTCGTCACGCAAAAAGCGGACGAGCATCTCACCGCCAGATAAAAGCTCCACGTTGTTCACCTCTAAAACGCCAGAATACCGTCCACAAAAAAGGGGCGGGTCTTAATAGGTTTACTTCTCGGCAGAGCATGAGCGACGGTGGTCGCCGACTACGTCAGCACTGACTGAGCAAGTATTGGGATCGTCCCAAGTGTTGCGGGCCTTTCCCACCCAGCGCGAGGTAACGCGTTGCGGGTGTAACAGGTCGGCGCGGATGTGCGCCTCATGATCTACCGAGTGGGTCTGCTTCTGGCAGTCCCTCTACAGCGGACTTTGGATTCTTCTGTTTCGCCCTCTCCAAGTCAAGCCGTCTATGTGGTTAATTGTGGGTAAGCACATGAGAACGCAAGAAAAAACCTGAAAACCGCTACTCTGTTAGTGTCAATTGCGCATTTTTGCCAAGGAATCAGCATGCGAACGCTCCTCCTTACTCTGCTGATCGGCCTCAGCCCATGGTGCATGGCCGCTCAAATCTACAAATGGGTCGATGCCCAGGGTGTCACGCACTTCGATGCGCAGCCGCCACCGGGTCAGCCATCGACGACAATGCAGACGCCCTCCTCGCCTCCGACCACACCGGCGGCAATGCCGGGCAGCGGTGTACTCGGTGACCAGAAGACTATCGACAACAAAGTGAAGAAACAGGTGGCCGACCAACAGGYGCAGCTCAAGCAGTTTTGCGAGCAGGCACGCACAAACCTTGCGCAATTGCAGAACAATCCGCGTTTGAGGGAAGAAGTGGAGGGACAGATGCGACGGCTGGATGATGCGCAGCGTCAGGAACGCATTGTCGAGGCTCAGAAACAGATAGCCGAGAATTGCCAATAGCCATCTGCAGGACTGTAGGAGCTGTCGAGTGAAACGAGGCTGCGATCTTTTGACTTTAAAGATCAATAGATCGCAGCCTTCGGCAGTTCCTACACAGAATCGGTATTAGCGCGAGGCAGTGATCAAAAGGTCAAACTCTTTGAGCAACACCTGAAGCTGACGATCCTTGCCCTGCAAGTTGCGCTGGGCGAAGACCATTTCAGCCATTTCCTGAATCCCCGAGGCATTCGGCAACGGCTGGTCCTGCTCAAGGATATATTTCATCTTCGGCAGGAAGATCCATTGCAGCCATTGCTCGAAGTCGAGCGTATCGACCGAAAACGGCTCGACACTGCTCAACGCTTCCACCGACGGCTGAACCTCGTCCCACCAGCCTTGAGTGCGCAGTTCACGCTCGATCAGCAACAGCTGATCGGCGATTTTCGGGAAACGAGCATCCATTACAGCGAAACCTTGGCCTTCTGACGGGCCTGAGCGGCACCGGCGGAATCGCCTTGTTTCTCACGGGACTGAGCGATGATTTCCCACAGGTTGGCTTGCAGGTCCGGACGACCGTTGGCCATGGTCAGCGCGCGACGAGCGAATTGCTCCGCTTGTGGCGCATCACCTTGGGCCATGCGCACCTGCGCCAAGCGATAAAGCACTTGCGGCTCACGCGGGGCAACACGCTGAGCACGCTCCAGACTGGAGGACGCACCGTTGAGGTCACCGCCGGCCTGTTGCTGTTGAGCTGTCGTCAGCAAGGCGAGTACCGGGCCGTCCAGTTGCTCATCCGCCGACAGGCCACCGCCGCTGCTAGCCGAGGGAATACCGCTCGGTGTCGACGGCATGCTGTAGCTGCCCGTGTTGACCGGCGCAGAATCAATCGCTGAAGGGTTGTACGGGCCTGCCGTGATACCACCGGACGCAGGGCCCGGCACAATCGGCGAAGAGCTGATCGGCGCGGACGTTGTCGCGCCGCCACCCGGCACCATCACCACCACGCCGGTATCGCCTTGCGGAATCGCTTGAGTCTGCGCTTGCGCAGGACGCTTTACGGTGGTTTGACGAAAGCCGCCATTGGCCGAAATACGTTCGCTGTTGGACACCGCAGTACCGGAGTCAACAACCGGAATCGAACCACGCTGTACGGTAGAGCAGCCGCTGAGCAAAGCCACGGCGGTCACCGCTGGAATCAACCACTTGTTCACTTGAAACCCTCTTTGCTTAATTCATCCAGCCCTTGACCCAATCCATCACCGACTCGCCGGAGGCAGGCGTTTCGCCCGCACACGCGGCGCCGGGTGGCGGTTCGCTGCCGCGAATATACGGCATCTGCACCGCCCCCGGACAGTTGGCATCGGAGCCCTGCCCGGTACGCGAATCGACCCAAGCCTGTACGACATTGTCCGGCTGCGGCATGTCCAGCGGTAGCGGATCGGCCTTGCGCATGAAACTGGTCCAGACCTGCAACGCACCGGTGGCCCCGGTGAACGGCGTCTTGCCGTTGTCATCGCGCCCCAGCCAGACCACCGCCAGCAGATCCTGACTGAAACCGGCGAACCAGCTGTCACGGGAATCGTTACTGGTACCGGTCTTGCCCGCCAGCGTCAAAGTCTTCGGCAACACGTTATAAACCGAGCTGCCGGTACCTTCACGCATCACGCGCTGCATGGCGTTCTGGATCAGATAGATGGACGCCGGATCGAAGCGCTGCTCGATCTGGAACGGATAACGCTTGAGCGGTTCGCCCTCGGCGGTCAGCACACTGCGAATACCGCGCATCGGCGTATTGAAACCACCGTTGGCCAGCGTCTGGTACATGGTCGCGACTTCGATCGGGGTCATGCCACCGGCACCGAGCAACATCGACGGGAATGCAGGAAATTCGCGCGTCACACCCAGACGACCCAAGGTCTTGAGCACATTCGGCACACCAACTTCCAGACCTAGACGCGAAGTCGAAAGGTTGTAGGAATGCGCGAGCCCCTGATAAAGGAACACGGTGCCGTGGGAGCGACGGTCGTAGTTCTGCGGTTTCCACACCTGACCGTTCGCGCCTTTGACCGACAACGGGTCGTCCGACAGCCAACTGGTCAGGGTGTACTGGCTCGGTTTTTCCAGCGCAGTCAGATAAACCGCAGGCTTGATCAACGAGCCGATCGGTCGCACGGCATCCAGTGCGCGGTTGAACCCGGCATAACTGGCCTGACGGCTGCCGATCATCGCCTGGACTTCACCGGTTTCCGGATTGGTCACGACCATCGCCGCTTCCACGTCATCAGAGCCTTTGCGCCCGGACAGACGTTTAAAGGTGTCGTTGACCGACGCCTCGGCTTTCATCTGCAGGATCGGGTCGAAGCTGGTGAAGATGCGCAGGCCTTCTTCGGTCAAGTCTTCGTCGCGATAGTCTTCACGCAACTGACGTTTGACCAGATCGATGAAGCCCGGGAACGAACTGTCGGCCAGTTTGCCACGAGTGGTCACGCCCAACGGCATGCTCTTCGCTGCGGCCACTTGCTCGGCCGTCGCCACGCCTTGCTGCTCAAGCACGTCGAGCACCAGGTTGCGCCGCTCCAGCGCACGCTCCGGGTTGCGACGCGGGTTGTAGTAAGACGGGCCTTTGACCATGCCGACCAGCAACGCCACCTGATGCAGTTTCAGCTCGGACAACGGCTGACCGAAGAAGAACTGACTGGCCAGACCGAAACCGTGGACCGCACGTTGACCGTCCTGGCCGACAAAGACTTCGTTGAGGTAGGCCTCAAGGATTTCCTTTTTGTCGTAATGCAGCTCCAGCAGCATCGCCATCATCGCTTCGGTGAGTTTGCGGGTCAGGCTGCGTTCGTTGGTCAGGTAGAAGTTTTTCACCAACTGCTGGGTCAGCGTACTGCCGCCCTGCGTCATCTTGCCGCCCGAGGTGTTGACCCAGATAGCGCGGGCAATCGACTTCGGCGACACGCCCCAGTGGCTGTAGTAATCGCGGTCTTCGACAGCGACCAGAGTTTCAAGCAGGTACGGCGGCACCTGATCGAGTTTGATCAGAATGCGGTCTTCGAGATTTTTCGGATAAATACCACCGATCATCAGCGGTTCGAGGCGCACCACAGACAATTTCGATCCGTTGGTCGCTGACAGCTCAGCCACATAATCGCCAGAGAAACGCACGCGCACCGGCTGCGGCTTTTCCAGACCTTCATAGAACTGGAAGCCACGGGTATTCAGATCGACGGTGTTGCCGCTAACGGCTGCCGCGCCGGGACCATTGCTCACGGCTTCGCGGCGATAACCGAGGGCATCGAGTTCGGTAAGGAAGTCGTCCTTGCTGAGCTTTTGTCCGACGAACAGCTCGAGCGGCCGCGCGTAAACCTTGGCCGGGATGGTCCAGCGCTTGCCGGAGAACTTCTCCTGCACCACGGCATCGAGGTAAACGGCGAAGCCAGCCAGCACGACAAGGCCGACCAGACTGAGTTTAATGGCCCAGCTCAACCATGGGCTAAGGCCCTTGGAGGGTGGTTTTTTCTTGGTACGGGGGGATCGAGTTCGAGTCATGGCGGCGGATTATACGCACTTTATTCATCCTCAACAGGAGCGCTCCGAGGTTTGCGTCGGGCTGGCGAGCGGCCATAATGGCGGCCTCGAATTTCCCCCAGTCTCTGAAGGATCGCCCGTGAGCCAGTCTCTGATCGCTGCCCTGCAAAACCCGGCCCTCTACCCGCACCCTGTCGAAGGGTTTCAGGTCATCGAAACCCATATCTCGTGGGTGATCCTCACCGGTCCCTTCGCTTATAAAGTGAAGAAGCCGGTTAATTTCGGCTTCCTCGACTTCACTGGCCTCGAATCGCGCGCGCATTTCTGTGCGGAAGAGCTGCGTTTGAACCAGCGCCTGACCGATGATTTGTATCTGGAAGTGTTGCCAGTCACCGGCAGCCTTGAAGCACCGCAACTGGGCGGCGACGGTCCGGCCATCGAATACGTACTGAAAATGCGTCAATTCCCGCAGAGCGGTTTGCTCAGCACCTTGCAAGCCAACGGTGAGCTGACGACTCGGCACATCGACGAGATGGCCGAGCAGATCGCCCGCTTCCACCTCACCGCGCCAAAGGTCCCGGCCGAACACGACGCCGGCACCCCGGACAGCGTGATGGCGCCGGTCTCGCAAAACTTCGAACAGATCCTGCCGTTTCTCAGCGACAAAAACGATCTGCTGCAACTCGAGGCACTGAAAGCCTGGGCCGAAAGCAGCTTCGAACGTCTCAAGCCACTGTTCGCTCAGCGCAAGACCGAGGGTTTCACCCGTGAATGCCACGGCGATATCCACTTGGGCAACGCCACGGTCATCGACGGCAAAGTGGTGATCTTCGACTGCATCGAGTTCAACGAACCGTTCCGCTTCACTGACGTCTGGGCCGACACCGGTTTCCTCGCGATGGACCTGGAAGACCGTGGTCTGAAATCCCTGGCGCGCCGCTTCATCAGCCAGTATCTGGAGCTGACTGGCGACTATCAGGGCCTGGAAGTGCTGAACTTCTATAAAGCCTACCGTGCACTGGTGCGTGCCAAGGTTGCCCTGTTCAGCATGCCGGCTGACGCGACCCCGGTGCAGCGCGCCACCACCCTGCGCCAGTACCGCAACTACGCCAACCTGGCGGAAAGCTACAGCACCATTCCATCGCGCTTCATGGCAATCACCCACGGTGTTTCCGCTGTCGGCAAGAGCCACGTGGCCATGCGTCTGGTCGAAGCGCTGGGTGCCATCCGTCTGCGTTCGGACGTAGAACGCAAGCGCCTGTTCGGTGAACAAACTGTTGCTAATGATGTGCAGGCCGGCATTTACAGTGCCGACGCCAGCGCCGCCACTTACGCGCGTCTGCATGAAATCGCTGAAGTAATCCTGCACGCCGGTTTCCCGGTGGTGATCGACGCGACTTACCTGAAGCGCGAACAACGCGACAACGCGGCAAAAATTGCCGAAGCCACCGGCACGCCATTCCTGATCCTCGATTGCAACGCGCCACAAGCGGTGATCGAGAGCTGGCTGGCGATTCGTCAGGCCGACCAAAAGGATCCGTCCGACGCCACCCTGGCGGTGATCGAAGCGCAGCAGGCCAATCGCGAAGCGCTGACGCCGGAAGAAATCCTGCGCAGCAAACGCGTACAGACCAATGAATCCGGCACGCTGGACACCGTGGTCGCGCAGATTCGTCAACGCCTGCCAGGCCTGTAAAAAACTATTTCGGCCGTGAAGCCCACGCTTGCTTCACGGCCGCCAAATAGTGGCACTATACTGGCGTCATAAAACCAACGGTGATATGACATGAGCCAGCCGAAACTTCTCGACACCCCGCTATATGCCTTGCTGCACAAAGACGACATCACAGGTTTCAACAAAGAGCGCCCACAAGATGGCCCGATCGACATGGTCGGCGGCGATTTCCGTGGTCTTGATTTGCGCGAACTGAATGCCGATGGCGTGGATTTCAGGGACGCGTATTTCCGTTCTGCCGATCTGCGAGGCATCGATTTCCGCAATGCGTCGCTGGAAGGCGCGAGCCTGGCTCACGCGCAGATTTCCGGGGCTTACTTCCCGCCGGAACTGAGCGCTGACGAGATTCTGATGTCGATGAATTTCGGTACGCGCCTGCGCTATCGCACCCGCTGATAGTCGCCTCCCCTCTGACACGACGCCCACCCTGTAGGCGTGAKCCTGCTCGCGATAGCGGTCTAACATTAAACACATGTGTGCCTGCCAGTCCGCTATCGCGAGCAGGCTCACGCCTACATTGATATGTGTTTTTTCCCCTTCTTTCTGCGTTCGCAGGCCGTTCAAGCGCCCTTTCTTAGAAGCGTTTGCGTTGAATCCGACCAAACAATCACGCTTTTCCTACTGATGGCTACACTCCTGAGAAGCTCGCCCACGCACCATTCGGCCGTCGCAAGGAGGCTTGATGAATGATGAACTGCAACACCTGAAGAATCTTGGCAAGACGTCGGCGCAATGGCTGCATGCCGTGGGCATCCACAGCGCCTCGGACTTGCGTCGCCTGGGCGCGGTGGACGCCTACCGGGCCGTGCGTACCCGCGGGTTTCGCGCATCGAAGGTGTTGTTGTATGCGATCGAAGGCGCGCTGATGGATGTGCACTGGAACGACATCCCTGCCGAACGCAAGGACGCCCTCAACAAGCAACTCGAAGCCATTTCCTCGCGCCACAAGAACTGAACGGGCATTGACCGTCATGTATTTACTGGGGGAACAATCGGCCTGCGCCGATGCCTTGATCAACCGTTTGCAGAGCTTGCCCGCACTGTGGCTGCGCGATTTGGCGCCTTGCGGTCCAATGCTGGAACTGGAGGCGGCGGATGATTTGCTGACGCAGTTACCCGCCGATCAGCTATTCATGCTAAATGAAGGGATGATCAACGGCTGTATCGGCGCCCGTCCGCTGTTTTATTGGCAGGACGGCGATTTGATCGGCCTTCAGCAAGGTGAGGACTGGGCTGATTGCCGTTTGTGCAGTGACGGGGCGTTGCGCTTGACGCCCTATTGGCGCCGTGAGGTTTTCCAGCATGTGTATGCCGACGCTCATCGGACAGACCAGTTTCTAGAGTATCTGCTGGGGCAGATGGCGATGCTCGCCCATGCCGTCGCGGAACTGAAACCGCGCGAGTTTCGCAGCACCAATGGCTTCAAACGGGTCGAGGCGGGTGAAATCCTCATCAACCAAGGGGACGCGGCTGATCACGTGTTCGTGATCATCGACGGACATGCCGAAGCGTTTGTCGACGGGCATAAGGTGGGAGATGTGGCCAAAGACGAGATTTTCGGTGCCATGGCCGTGTTTACTGGCGAGCCACGCAACGCCACGGTGATCGCACGAGAACCGAGCACGGTGATGCTGATTCCCGGTGATCATTTTTTGAGCATGACCCGCACCAATCCAAAGATCGCCCACAGCCTGATCGAGAGCATGGCACGGCGGATCGGCCAGTTGAATCGGCAGATCACGCAAATGACACCGACTGAAGGTCAATGCTAAAAGTCTTTGTTTGCGGGGCGTACCGACCATTTTCAAGACGATTTCAAAGAAACGGAAAAACAGTTGTTGACTCGGTAATGAGAATCGCTATGATTATCACAACTGGTCGCGAGATCAGTCGATATTCTGAAAAGCCCTTGGTTCGGACTCTCAGATTATCTCCTCATCAGGCTAATCACGGTTATTTGACCCGGTTTTTACCGGGTCTTTTTTTGCCTGTGGAAAAGTCATTTGCCGAACTGTTTACGCATCTGCTCGCAGTAATCCTGCTTTGGCGTTGCCGGCGTGTACCAAACGTAGTCGGCCATCGCGGCGGTCACTTCGGCGCCCTGCTCTGCCAGCATCAACACGGTGGGTGCCTGGGCGGCGCCCAGATCCACAACATGCAACGGCACGCCGACGTCCTTGCGCGCATGCCACGCACCGGCCAGCAGGACTGAAGGTGAAGGAGCCGCCAGCAGACGTTCGGCCATACGCCGATCACGTTGTTGCTGAACGGCGAGCATCGCCGGCATCTGTGATTCGGGCAGCAGGCCACAGTGGGAATCGCTGATCTGCTCCAGCAAAACGGCTTTCACGGATTCCGTATTGCTGCGCGTCCCCTTTAACACCGGCGGATCACGATAGAAGGCGCGGATTTCAGCGCTATCCAGATTCGCCGCCAGCAGTGGATACGGCTGAGTCAGCGCGAAGCGGACAATGGGTCCATAGAGATTCCAGTCCCAGCCGTCCTCCCAGGCCAATGCACCCGGCAGGTCAGCGGGCGGCGTTTTCGCCTGGCGCACTTGATCAACGCGAGGCTGCTGATCCGGCGTGAGCATTTCCAATAGCAGACTGCCCTGCGGCCGCTGCTCACCGAGCGAGCGCAACAGCCACAATTGCGCAGCGTGTTGATCGGCGTTGTCATGCTGCTCACCAATGATCAGCCGCTCAGGCTCGGCAAGACCCGTCAGCAACTGCTGTGCCGTCAGCACCTGACCGCTGTGCAGGTCGCGAATCTCGCCATTGATCGGCGGTGGCGCCGCAACATGCTGACACCCCGCAAGTAACATCACCGCCAACAACCACAACCCACGCATGCCATCACCTCAAGGATCCTGTCAGCGGGCGATGATCAGCGGATGCCCGCGCTCCGGGTGCGGCTGCACCAACACTTCGAGACCGAATACGGCCTGAAGCGTGTCCGGACGCAAAACCTGCTGCGGTGTATCCAGCGCCACCGGACGCCCACCCTCCAGCAGCAGAATGCGATCACAATAACGCGCCGCCAGATTCAGATCATGCAGGATCACCAACACCGCCGCGCCACGATCAGCAAACTCGCGTACGGCCTGCAGTGTCGTGTGTTGATGCAGCGGATCGAGCATTGACGTTGGTTCATCCAGCAGCAGCGTCTGTCCGGCCTGCCCCGGCCAAAGCTGCGCGAGCACCCGCGCCAGATGCACACGCTGACGCTCACCCCCGGACAACGCCAGATAACTGCGACCGCTCAAGTGCCCGGCATCCGCTGCCGTCAATGCCTGTGCGATGATTTCGGCATCCCGCACCCGCCCGCTTTGCCAAGGCAAGCGGCCCATGCCGACCACTTCCTCAACGCGAAAAGCAAAATCCAGAGTCGACACCTGAGGCAACACCGCCAGTCGTTGCGCGCGCTGCGGGCCAGTCCAGTGACTCAACGCTTGCCCGTCGAGCGAAACCCCGCCCGCGCTCGCTGCCAGCTCACCGCACAAGGCACCGAGTAACGTACTTTTGCCAGCACCGTTCGGCCCAAGCACACCGAGCACTTGACCCGGTTCGAGCTGCAACGAGACATCGCTGAGCACAGCCTTGCGACCACGCTGGATGTGCAGATTCTGCGCACGCAACATCAGGCACGCCCTCGCAGCAGCAAATAGAGGAAGAACGGCGCACCGATAAACGCGGTGACGATGCCGATCGGCAACTCTGCCGGTGCCAGCGCCAGCCGCGCGACCAGATCAGCCAACAGCAACAGGCTCGCCCCCGCCAGCACCGAGGCCGGCAGCAACACTTTGTGATCCGGCCCCGCCAGTAAGCGCACCAGATGCGGCACCACCAGCCCGACAAAACCGATCATCCCGGCGGCCGCCACTGCTGCGCCAACCCCGAGCGCCGTGCAAAACACCAATTCACGCTTGAGCCGCTCGACATCAATGCCCAAATGACCAGCCTCGGATTCCCCGAGCAGCAAGGCATTCAGCGCTTTGGCGCGACGCGGCAACCACAACGCCACGCCGGCGCTGATGATCAGCAATGGCCACAACCGCGCGTAACTGGCGCCGTTGAGACTGCCGAGGTTCCAGAACGTCAGCGTACGCAAGGTCGCGTCATCCGCCAGATAAGTGAACAGCCCCACCGCCGAACCGGCCAGCGCCGTCAGTGCGATGCCCGCCAGCAACATGGTAGCGACGTTGGTCTGGCCATTACGGCGACCCAGTCGATACACCAGCGCCGTCACGCCGAGGCCGCCGAGAAACGCGCAGACCGACAGCAGATACGGCCCGATCCATTCCGGCAGGCCGCCAAAAAAAGCACCGCCGACAATCGCGATCGCTGCGCCCAATGCCGCTCCGCTGGAAACACCGACCAGTCCCGGATCGGCCAGCGGGTTACGAAACAAGCCCTGCATCGCCACGCCAGACAACGCCAGCACACCGCCCACTGCAAGTCCCAGCAGCGTTCGCGGCAGACGAATCTGCCCAAGGATCAGTTCAGCCTGCTCCAGCCCGTCCGGTGCCAACGGCACACCAAGCATGCGTAACGCGGCACGCAACGTGTCGAACAGCGGCAGACTGACGGGCCCGAGTGCCAACGATAGCCAGATCGCCAATAAACACAGGAGCGTCAGGCCAATGAACAAGTCACGGGGTTTTACCAGTGTGGTCATTGGCCGCTCTTGGCCGGATAGAAACCGTCAGTCAGGGTTTTCAGCGCCGCTGGCAAACGCGGCCCGAGCCCACCGACCAGCAGGGTCGGATCCAGCTCCAGCACACGCCCGGTCTTCGCGGCGCGACTTGAATTGAGAATCGGGTTTTCCTTGAACAGCGCCGCTTTCGCCGCCTCACCGGTCAATGCACGGTCGGCGACCACCAGCACTTCAGGATCGAGACTGGCAAGGGATTCCACGGAAAACGGCTTGTAACCCGTGTGCGTCGCCAGGTTATGTCCGCCCGCCTGTTGCAGCAACCAGTCGGCGGCGGTGTCCTTGCCAGCAATCAATGGCTTGCCACCGGCATGTCCAAGCAACAGCAACACACCCGGTGCTTTTTGTTTGGTCTGCACTTCAGTAACCCGGGCCTTCTGCGCATCGAGTTGCTGTTGATAACTGTGCAGCATTTGCGCGGCCTGAGCCTGTGCGCCGAGCAATTGGCCCAAATGAGTAACGTTTTTCTCCAGCGTTGGCAGATCTGGCTGAGCCGAAAACAACGCCACCTGAACCTTGGCCGCTTTTACCTGCGACAGTACCGGTGGCGGGCCCATTTCTTCGGTGCCGATCAGGATATCCGGGCGCAAACTGAGAATGCCCTCAGCGGACAGACTGCGCTGATAACCAATACTCGGTAGCGCCTTCAACGAATCCGGATGCTGGCTGGTGGTATCGACGCCAACCAGTTTCGACTCGCCGCCCAATGCCGTTACCCACTCCGACAGCGCACCGCCGGCGCTGACCCAACGTTGCGGCAAATCGGCCGCTGCAGCCTGGTGGCTGACCAAAAGTCCGACACACAGCACGGCAACGCGGGTACTCAGGCGCATACACAGCTTCCTTGAATAAGGTTTTTTCCCGGGCATCCGGATGGCAGGCCAAGTATCCTCGACATCTGCCAGATGCCTGCGGGTGAAGGCCGCCATTTGATAATTGTTTGCATTTAAACGTCAAGCTCGGACATATCCAGACACGAGCGGACACTAGAGGATAGCCATGAAGCTTCTCTGCGCAGGCGCCGATCTGGCCGAAGCGAAAAGTCGTGGTTTCGAGATCGACGGAAAAAAGCTGTTTGCCGTGCGTCGCAATGGTCAGGCCTATGTCTACCTCAATCGCTGCCCGCACCGGGGCGTGGGTCTGGAATGGCAACCCGACCGGTTTCTCGACCCGAGCAACAGCCTGATCCAGTGCGCCACCCACGGCGCACTGTTTCTGATCGAGGACGGTGAATGCGTCGCCGGCCCCTGCGCCGGGCAAACACTCACCGCCATTTCTTGCCGGGAAGATGCGCAAGGGCTGTGGATCGATGTTTAACCGTTAAGCAGCACGTCGAGACGCCGGTCGATGACCATCTCTTCATGGTCCAGCCGCACGCCATACGCCAGCACCTCAACGCCACAAGCCACCGCTTCGAGAAGGGCATCGGCGTAGGCCGAATCGATTTCCTTCGCCGGCCGCACCGCGTCAATCCCGGTCAGATTGACGCAATACAACTGCACCGCCCGAATGCCGTCCCGCGCCAGATGCGCCAATTCACGCAAATGCTTGGCGCCGCGCTGGGTCACCGCATCGGGAAACGCCGCCACGGCGGTGCCGTCGAAACCGAGGGTGACGCTTTTCACCTCTACATACGCCGGGCCACAGGGGTATTCGAGACGGAAGTCGATACGGCTCTTTTCCTGCCCGTACGCGACTTCACGTTTCAATGCGGTAAAGCCGTTCAACTCGCTGATGACGCCGGCCTGCAACGCCTCCTCGACCAAACCGTTGGCCCGTGCGGTATTCACGCAAAACAACCGACCCTGCGGGGTTTCGCCAATTTCCCAAGTACCGGGCAATTTACGCTTGGGGTCATTTGAGCGGCTGAACCAGACCTGCCCGCCTTCGACCTGACAGTTGAGCATCGAACCAGTGTTGGGGCAGTGAATGGTCAGCAACTCGCCGTCAACGGTTTCGATATCGGCGAGAAAACGCTTGTAACGACGGATCAGTCGCGCCTCTTCCAGAGCAGGATAAAAGCGCATCAGCCTTGCCAGCTCTTCAAACCACGGGCAATACGCTCCACCGCTTCCTGTAAGCGAGGGAGGTTTTGCGTGTAGGCAAAACGCACATGGTGGCTGGCCTGATAGCGACCGAAATCCAGACCCGGGGTGAACGCTACATGTTCGGTTTCGAGAAAATGTCGGCAGAACGCGAAGGCATCGCCGCCGAACTGGCTGATATCGGCGTAAAGATAGAACGCGCCTTCCGGCTCCACGGCGATGTTGAAACCCAACTCGCGCAACGCTGGCAGGAGGAAATCACGGCGGCGACCAAATTCGGTTCGGCGCTCTTCCAGAATGGCGATGGTGTCCGGTTCGAAACAGGCCAACGCCGCATATTGGGCCATGCTCGGCGCGCTGATGTAGAGGTTCTGCGCCAGTTTTTCCAGCTCGCTGACGGCAGCATCCGGCGCCACCAGCCAGCCGAGACGCCAGCCGGTCATGCCGAAATATTTGGAGAAACTGTTCAACACAAAAGCGCTGTCATCGACTTCCAGCACGCTCGCCGCATCGGTGCCGTAAGTCAGACCGTGATAGATCTCGTCCACCACCAGATGCCCGTGTTTCGCCTTGATGGCTGTGGATAACCCGGCCAGCTCATCGCGGGTCAGGATCGTCCCGGTCGGGTTGGCCGGCGAAGCGACCAATGCACCGACGCTGTCGTGATCCCAATGACGCTCGACCAGATCCGGAGTCAACTGATAGCGCACGTCCGGCCCTACAGGAACAAGCTGCGCGGCACCTTCCACCAGGCGCAGAAAATGCCGGTTACACGGATAACCCGGATCCGCCAGCAGCCAGTGTTTCCCCGGATCGACCAGTAATGCACTGGCCAGCAACAGCGCACCGGAACCGCCCGGCGTGATCAGAATCCGCCGTGGATCGATGTTCAAGCCGTAGTGCGATTGATAAAAACCGGAAATCGCCTCGCGCAATTCAGGAATGCCGCGCGCAGCGGTGTAACGGGTCTTGCCCGCCGTTAAAGCGGCCTGCCCGGCACGGATGATCGGCTCGGCAGTAGTGAAGTCCGGCTCGCCGATTTCCAGGTGGATCACGTCGTGGCCTTCAGCCTGTAATTCATTGGCCCGCGCCAGCAGCGCCATCACATGGAACGGTTCGATCGCACGACTGCGCGCACTGTAGGGCTGAGCCATTGGTTTTCCTTCGGCAGGGAAAAAGAGACGATTCTACCCATCTGCCGGAACGAGCGAGAACCCGCAGCGGTCACAGCCTCAAGAACGCTGGACTGTAACGATATGAGCGTACGCTCCAGGATTGACTAAAATCAGTGATTGAACAGGTCTTCAGCACCACCAGACACGGCTTGCCAAACATTTGCAAGCGCCACCCGCCGGGGCCTCGACATCCGGGAGTAGCGCAGGCCGAATTGATCTGGTAAGTTCGCCCGCTTGCAGCCGCAGGGCCGGCAGGTGTCGGTGATGGAGCAATCCTGCGCAATGGATTACAAGAGTAGAGGCGGTCCATTTCATGCCCACCCAAGCAAAGCAACAGCAGCAAACGACGATCAGCGGTTTCGAACCTTATGTTCCGAAGGCCGGTGAAGAGTACATGGGCGCCCCGATGCGAGCGCACTTCACCAAGATCCTGAACAAGTGGAAACAGGACTTGATGCAGGAAGTCGACCGTACTGTTGATCACATGAAAGACGAAGCGGCCAACTTCCCTGACCCGGCCGACCGTGCCAGTCAGGAAGAAGAATTCGCCCTCGAGCTGCGCGCCCGCGACCGCGAGCGCAAGTTGATCAAGAAGATCGACAAGACCCTGGAGCTGATTCAGGACGAAGAGTACGGCTGGTGCGAGTCCTGCGGCATCGAGATCGGCGTCAAGCGCCTCGAAGCCCGTCCAACCGCGGATCTGTGCATCGACTGCAAGACCTTGGCGGAAATCAAGGAAAAGCAGGTCGGCAAGTAATCTCGACCTGAACGAAAAACGGAGCGTGCGAACGCTCCGTTTTTGTTTCTGCCTTTTGCCTTTTGTAGGAGTGAGCCTGCTCGCGATAGCGGTGGGTCACGCTCGCTCGGTCGGCGGTCGCTGGCTGGTGCGCATGGAAGATCTCGACCCGCCCCGCGAAGAACCCGGCGCACAAGCGGCGATTCTCAAGGCGCTGGAAAGCTACGGCTTTGAATGGGACGGCGACATGGTGCGCCAGAGCGATCGCCACGACGCCTACGCGGACGTGCTCAACAGCCTGTTCAATCACGGCCTCGCTTACGCCTGCACGTGCTCGCGCAAACAGCTCGAACCGTATAACGGGATTTATCCAGGCTTGTGCCGCAATGCCGGCCACGATCAGCAAGACGCCGCTATCCGCCTGCGCGTACCCGAACTGGAATACCACTTTATTGATCGCGTGCAGGGCGAATATCGCCAGCATCTGGGCCGTGACGTCGGCGATTTCGTGATCCGCCGGCGCGACGGTCTCTACGCCTATCAACTGGCCGTTGTGCTCGACGATGCCTGGCAAGGTATCACCGACATCGTGCGTGGTGCCGACCTGCTCGACTCGACGCCGCGCCAACTCTATCTGCAAGAGTTGCTGGGGTTGCGCCAGCCGCGCTATCTGCACCTGCCGCTGATTATCCAACCGGACGGCAACAAACTCGGCAAGTCCTATCGCTCGCCGCCGCTGCAAGCCGATCAAGCCACACCATTGTTGCTGCGCGCCCTGCGTGCTCTGGGGCAAAACCCTGGCGCCGAACTGGCCCACGCCTCACCGCAAGAATTACTCAAGTGGGGCAGCGCACACTGGGATGCCACGAAGATCCCGCGCACACTGACCCTGCCCGAAGCGCAACTGCTATGACGACACTTGCAGTCGCGCGCCCATCCGTTACCATCGCCGCACGTTTTCGGGCACGCGCATAAAAAAGAGAGGCCGGGATGTACATCTATCGCTTGGTCCTGCTTTTAGTCGTGGGGATCTACCTGTTTTCCCCCGCCATCATGGATTGGTGGATCGACGCTACGGGCGCCTGGTATCGCCCCTATCTGCTCTGGCTGATCCTGATTGTCGTGACCTTCATCCTGCAGAGCCAAAAAGATGCCGATGAGCTTTAGCCTGACCCAGATGATCCTGATCAGCGCCGCGTACCTGGCGGTGCTGTTCGGCGTCGCCTGGATCAGCGAACGGGGCATGATCCCGCGGGCGATCATTCGCCACCCGCTGACCTACACCTTGTCGCTGGGGGTTTACGCCAGTGCGTGGGCGTTCTACGGCACGGTCGGCCTCGCCTATCAGTACGGCTACGGCTTTCTGTCCAGTTACCTCGGCGTGTCCGGCGCATTTCTGCTAGCGCCGGTGTTGCTCTATCCGATCCTGAAAATCACCCGCACCTATCAACTGTCGTCGCTGGCGGATCTGTTCGCGTTTCGCTTTCGCAGCACCTGGGCCGGCGCGCTGACCACTATTTTCATGTTGATCGGTGTGCTGCCGCTGCTGGCGTTGCAGATTCAGGCGGTGGCCGACTCCATCGGCATTCTGACCGGCGAGCCGATCCAGAGTCGCGTCGCGCTGGCGTTCTGTGCGCTGATCATCCTGTTCACGATTTTCTTCGGTTCCCGGCATATCGCCACCCGTGAGAAGCACGAAGGACTGGTGTTTGCGATTGCCTTCGAGTCGGTGATCAAACTGATCGCTCTCGGCGGCGTCGGCCTGTATGCGCTGTACGGCGTGTTCGACGGCCCGCAACAGCTTGAGATTTGGCTGCTGCAAAACCAGACTGCCCTCGCCGCGCTGCACACGCCGTTGCAGGAAGGCCCCTGGCGTACGCTGCTGCTGGTGTTCTTTGCCTCGGCGATCGTGATGCCGCACATGTATCACATGACTTTTACCGAAAACCTCAACCCGCGCTCGCTGGTCAGTGCGAGCTGGGGCCTGCCGCTGTTCCTGCTGCTGATGAGCCTGGCGGTGCCGCTGATTCTCTGGGCCGGCCTCAAACTCGGCGCCACAACCAACCCGGAATACTTCACCCTCGGCATCGGCATCGCCGCCAACAGCAAACCGCTGGCGTTGCTCGCCTATGTCGGCGGTTTATCGGCGGCCAGCGGGCTGATCATCGTCACCACGCTGGCGCTGTCGGGCATGGCGCTGAACCACTTGGTTTTGCCGCTATACCAGCCGCCGGCCGAAGGCAACATCTACCGCTGGCTGAAGTGGACCCGCCGCGCGCTGATCGTCGCGATCATCATGGCCGGTTTCGGTTTCTACCTGATGCTTGGCGCCGAGCAGGATCTGGCCAACCTCGGCATCGTCGCGTTTGTCGCGACCCTGCAATTCCTGCCCGGGGTGTTGTCGGTGTTGTACTGGCCGACCGCCAACCGTCGCGGCTTTATCGCCGGTCTGCTGGCGGGGATTCTGGTCTGGGTAGTGACCATGCTGCTGCCGCTGGTCGGCAATCTGCAGGGTTTCTACATCCCGCTGCTGAACATGATTTACGTGCTCGACGACACCAGTTGGCACATGGCGGCAATCGCCTCGCTGGCTGCAAACGTCTTGATGTTCACGCTGATCTCGCTGTTCACCAACGCCAGCCCGGAAGAAGCCAGCGCCGCCGAAGCCTGTGCGGTAGACAACGTCCGTCGTCCGCAGCGCCGTGAACTGCATGCGGCCTCGCCACAGGAATTCGCCACACAACTGGCCAAACCGCTGGGCGCCAAGGCTGCGCAGAAAGAAGTCGAGCAAGCGTTGCGTGACCTCTATCTACCATTTGACGAACGCCGTCCTTATGCACTGCGCCGTTTGCGTGACCGTATCGAGGCCAACCTTTCCGGTCTGATGGGCCCGAGCGTGGCGCAGGACATGGTGGAAACCTTCCTGCCCTACAAGGCGGGTGGCGAAAACTATGTGACCGAAGACATCCACTTCATCGAAAGCCGCCTCGAGGATTACCACTCGCGCCTCACAGGCCTGGCCGCCGAACTCGACGCCCTGCGCCGTTACCACCGCCAAACCTTGCAGGAACTGCCGATGGGCGTCTGCTCGCTGGCCAAGGATCAAGAGATCCTGATGTGGAACAAGGCCATGGAAGAGCTCACCGGAATCGCCGCGCAACGCGTGGTCGGTTCGCGCCTGAGTACCATCGGCGAGCCATGGAAAGGCCTGCTGCAAGGTTTCATCGATCTGCCGGACGAGCATTTGCACAAACAGCACCTGGCCCTCGATGGCCAAACACGCTGGTTGAACCTGCACAAAGCGGCAATCGACGAACCGTTGGCACCGGGTAACAGCGGCCTGGTGCTACTGGTCGAAGATTTGACCGAAACGCAGATGCTCGAAGACAAACTGGTGCACTCCGAGCGTCTGGCCAGCATTGGTCGTCTCGCGGCGGGTGTGGCTCACGAAATCGGCAACCCGATCACCGGCATTGCTTGTCTTGCGCAAAACCTGCGCGAAGAGCGTGAAGACGACGGCGAACTGACGGAAATCAGCGGGCAGATTCTCGAACAGACCAAACGTGTGTCGCGCATCGTCCAGTCGTTGATGAGTTTCGCCCACGCTGGCAGCCATCAGCACAGTGACGAGCCCGTTTGTCTGGCAGAGGTCGCTCAAGATGCAATCGGCCTGCTGGCCCTGAACCGACGCAATTTCGAGGTGCAGTTCTACAACCTCTGCGATCCTGATCATTGGGTCGAGGGCGATCCGCAGCGACTTGCCCAGGTACTGATCAATCTGCTCTCCAACGCCCGCGACGCCTCACCGCCGCACAGTGCGGTACGGGTCAAGAGTGAAGCCGGCGAACACACGGTCGATCTGATCGTCGAAGACGAAGGCAGCGGTATTCCGAAGAACATCATGGATAGATTGTTCGAACCCTTCTTCACCACCAAGGATCCTGGCGAAGGCACCGGTCTGGGCCTTGCACTGGTCTATTCCATCGTTGAAGAGCATTATGGACAAATCACCATCGACAGCCCGGCTGATGTACAGAGCCAACGCGGCACCCGTATCCGGGTGACCTTACCGCGTCATGTCGAAGCGACGTCCGCTGTGAACTGAGACCGTCGAGAGTATCGAATCAATGCCGCACATTTTGATCGTCGAAGACGAAACAATTATCCGCTCCGCCTTGCGCCGCCTGCTGGAACGCAACCAGTACCAGGTCAGCGAAGCCGGTTCAGTGCAGGAAGCACAAGAACGCTTCACCATTCCTACGTTCGATCTGATCGTCAGCGATCTGCGTTTGCCGGGCGCGCCGGGTACTGAGCTGATCAAGCTCGGCCAGGGCACACCGGTGCTGATCATGACCAGCTATGCCAGCCTGCGCTCGGCGGTCGACTCGATGAAGATGGGCGCGGTGGACTACATCGCCAAGCCTTTCGACCACGATGAAATGCTTCAGGCTGTCGCGCGGATCCTGCGTGATCGCCAATCGGCACCGGCGGCCGGCGAAGCAGTTGCCAGTAAACCGGCCAATGGCAGCGGCAAATCCGCCGTCGACAACAGCAATGGCGAGATTGGCATCATCGGCTCCTGCCCACCGATGCAGGACTTGTACAGCAAGATCCGCAAAGTCGCGCCAACCGATTCCAATGTGTTGATCCAGGGCGAGTCCGGCACCGGTAAAGAACTGGTGGCCCGCGCCCTGCACAACCTGTCGAAACGCGCCAAGGCGCCGATGATCTCGGTGAACTGCGCAGCCATTCCGGAAAGCCTGATCGAGTCCGAACTGTTCGGCCACGAGAAAGGCGCATTCACCGGCGCCAGCGCCGGGCGTGCCGGTCTGGTCGAAGCGGCGGACGGCGGCACCTTGTTCCTCGACGAAATCGGCGAACTGCCGCTGGAAGCTCAGGCTCGACTGCTGCGTGTGTTGCAGGAAGGCGAAATTCGCCGTGTTGGCTCGGTGCAGTCGCAGAAGGTCGATGTACGCCTGATCGCGGCCACTCACCGGGACCTGAAGAGCCTGGCGAAAATCGGCCAGTTCCGTGAAGACCTTTATTACCGTCTGCACGTGATCGCGTTAAAACTGCCGGCCCTGCGCGAGCGCGGCGCCGACGTCAACGAGATCGCCACGGCTTTCCTCGCTCGCCAAAGTGCGCGCATCAACCGTACCGACCTGAAATTTGCCGCGGATGCCGAACAGGCGATTCGTCATTATTCCTGGCCGGGTAACGTGCGTGAACTGGAAAACGCAGTCGAGCGCGCGGTGATTCTGAGCGAAAGCGCGGAAATCTCCGCCGACCTGCTGGGCATCGACATCGAGCTGAGCGATCTGGAAGACGACGAGTTCATCGGTCTGCCGCCACAAACGCCGGGTAACGCCAGCAACAGCAGCCACGAGCCGACCGAAGACCTGTCGCTGGAAGACTACTTCCAGCACTTCGTTCTCGAGCATCAGGACCACATGACCGAGACCGAACTGGCGCGCAAACTGGGCGTCAGCCGTAAATGTCTGTGGGAGCGCCGTCAGCGTCTAGGCATCCCACGGCGCAAGACCGGGGTCGCCAGCGAGAGCTGAACGTTACCTGTCGAGTGTGCGGGTAACGCTTGAAGATGTGAAAAAACTGTTACCTCAGTCGATTCACGTAACAGAAGCCGGGGTTATCGGTAACGAAACCCCGGCTTTTTTTCGCCCCGACAAAACGGTTATATCGACCTAACCCCTTGTTTTATTGGGTTTCGCAAAAGTTGGCACGGCCCCTGCTATATGTTTGGTACAAGAACAATAACAAGCAATGCACAAGACAATAAAAATAAGACGAATCGACTCACGCACAATAAAAACAAGACGGCGAGAGGCGCAGCTAACTGATTCTTTTGGAGAGGCGTTGTATTTGGGGCTTGCCCCACGACCAGGCCGAGAACAACAAAAACTGTCCTAAGACAGAGCCTGTACTGGTTGGATCGAGAGATCACTGCAATTCAGCGACCAAAGCAATCCGTTTGCTCTTGGCTCCCGATTGGGAGGGTCACGAAGGAAACACTTCGTGGCGAGGGCACTCAACAAAAACAAGAAGCCCGAATCAATAATAAAAAGAGCACGCAACTACTTCTTGGGGAGCTTCGGCTCCCCTTGTAGTTTCTCCCTCCCGGCAAAATCCTTCGAATTTCCCTTGCTCGACCCTTGCAGCTTGCGGCTTACAGCTCAAATCTGCCGTGTCCTACACCATCCCCCGACTAAATGCTAGAATCTGCGCCCATCATGCGGTCATTCTTTGGTATGGCCGAACATTCCTTCAAACAGTGCATCCCATGCTGAAGAAGCTGTTCCAGTCATTCCGAACTCCCGTGCGTCGTACGCAACACATCCGCAGCACCCCTGAAGTGCTCAACAGCGGCCAACATTCGCTGCAGAAAACGCAATTCAGCCGCTACGCGGTGAATATCGTCGAACGCCTGCAAGGTGCCGGTTACCAGGCTTATCTGGTCGGCGGTTGCGTGCGTGACATGCTGCTGGGCATCACGCCCAAGGATTTCGACGTCGCCACCAGCGCCACCCCCGAGCAAGTCCGTGCCGAATTCCGCAATGCGCGGATCATAGGCCGTCGCTTCAAACTGGTGCACATCCATTTCGGTCGCGAAATCATCGAAGTCGCGACCTTCCGCGCCAATCACCCGGTCAACGAAGACGACGAAGACAGCAACCAGTCTTCGCGTAACGAGAGCGGGCGCATTCTGCGCGACAACGTTTACGGCACCCTGGAAGAAGACGCGCAACGCCGCGACTTCACCATCAACGCCCTGTATTACGATCCGGTCAGTGAGCGCATCCTCGATTACGCCAATGGCGTACACGACATCCGCAATCACCTGATCCGTCTGATCGGTGATCCGAAGCAGCGCTACCAGGAAGACCCGGTGCGCATGCTGCGCGCCGTGCGTTTTGCCGCCAAGCTCAATTTCGGCATCGAGAAGCACACGGTTCAGCCGATCCGCGAACTGGCGCCGATGCTGCGCGAGATTCCGTCGGCACGCCTGTTCGAAGAAGTACTCAAGCTGTTCCTTTCGGGACACGGCGCAATCACCTTCGAAATGCTGGTCGATCTGCAACTGTTCGCCCCGCTGTTCCCGGCCAGTGCCGATGCGCTGGAACACAACCCGGAATACACCCACACGCTGATCAGCGAAGCGCTGACCAACACTGACCTGCGCATCAAGCAGAACAAACCGGTGACCCCGGCGTTCCTGTTTGCCGCACTGTTGTGGCCTGCTTTGCCGGCTCGCGTGTTGCGCTTGCAGGAACGTGGCATGCCGCCGATTCCAGCGATGCAGGAAGGCGCGCACGAACTGATCGCCGAACAATGCCAGCGCATTGCGATTCCGAAACGCTTCACTATGCCGATCCGCGAGATCTGGGACATGCAGGAGCGCCTGCCACGCCGCAGCGGCAAACGTGCCGAGCTGTTGCTGGACAATCCGCGTTTCCGCGCCGGTTACGACTTCCTGTTGCTGCGTGAGAGCGCAGGCGAAGAAACCGACGGCCTCGGTGAATGGTGGACGGATTATCAGGACGCCAACGACAGCGAACGTCGCGATATGATCCGCGACCTCAGCGGCAAGGGCGATGACGCCAGCGGTGCTCCGCGCAAACGTCGCCGCAGCAGCGGTTCCAAGCGCAAACGCGCCGGCGCCCCGAGCGCTACAGGCGAATAAAGGCATGGAACGCATCTACATCGGCATGGGCAGTAACCTCGCTGACCCCGCCGAACAGTTGCGCAGCGCCGTCGAGGCGCTGGGGCAACTGCCGCAGACCACACTCGCGGGCGTTTCCGCCTTCTATCAAAGCGACTCGTTGCTGCCAGGCCAACCGCGTTACACCAACGCGGTCGCTGCGCTCGACAGCGATCTTGCGCCGATTGAACTGCTCGACGCGC
The DNA here is from genome assembly GCF_056401755.1 of Pseudomonas sp. P4_D7. Lineage (NCBI taxonomy): Bacteria > Pseudomonadati > Pseudomonadota > Gammaproteobacteria > Pseudomonadales > Pseudomonadaceae > Pseudomonas > Pseudomonas sp. P4_D7. Next base: position 25,983 of record NZ_JBFUIR010000067.1, read on the forward strand.
TGCAAGCCATCGAGAATGATCAGGGCCGCGAGCGTCTGGAGCGCTGGGGCCCGCGCACGTTGGACCTGGATATTCTGCTGTTCGGTGATCGCCTGATCGACGAACCGCGCCTGAAAGTCCCGCATTATCAGATTCAGGAACGTGCGTTCGTGCTCTATCCCCTCGCCGAACTGGCGCCGCAAGATATGCGTCTGGCCGATGGCCGCACCTTGTCCGAGCTGCTGGCAGCCTGCCCGTTCGTCGGCCTGGAACGCCTCCCCCACGCCTGACACAAATCCGCCCTTTGTAGGAGTGAGCCTGCTCGCGATAGCGGTGGATCAACCAATAAATCTTTGGCTGACAGAACGCTATCGCGAGCAGGCTCACTCCTACAGGGATTGCGCCACATCCAGATTTATTGTCCGACAAAAACCCCGCGAATCAGGCCCGCCGCAGCGCTGAATCGCATCAGTAACGCCGGTAACACTCCCCTCGTAACAATGCGGTAACACACGCAATTGACTTCCTGTTGGCTCATCACGACTATAGGCGTCCCGCTGCCGCCAACCCGGCACATACGGGCGCAATCCAGGCCTTATAAGCACGACAAAAGAGCGTGCGCCTGAGTAGATGAAGAATCACGCGCGTTACTCGCAGTAGTTTCCAGAGCGCCTGAACGAGGATTTTTTACATGCCAGCCATCACCCTGACCACGCTCCAGAGCCTCAAGCAGAAAGGTGAAAAGATCACCATGCTGACCTGCTATGACGCGACCTTCGCCCACGCCTGCAACGAGGCTGGTGTCGAAGTGCTGCTGGTGGGCGACTCCCTCGGCATGGTCCTGCAAGGTCACGACAGCACTTTGCCGGTGACCACCGCAGAAATGGCCTACCACACCGCTTGCGTCAAACGTGGCAATACCGATGCCCTGATCCTGGCTGACTTGCCGTTCATGGCCAACGCCACCCTTGAACAAACCATGACTAACAGCGCCATGCTGATGCAGGCCGGTGCGCACATGGTCAAGGTCGAAGGTCAGCTGTGGCTGGCCGAGTCGATCCGTCTGCTCGCCGAGCGCGGTGTACCGGTATGCGCGCACATGGGCCTGACTCCGCAAGCAGTGAACATTCTCGGCGGCTATAAAGTGCAGGGCCGTAACGAAAATCAGGCGCGGCAGATGCGTGCCGATGCGATCTCGCTGGAACAGGCCGGCGCCGCCATGCTGCTGCTCGAATGCGTACCGAGCGAACTGGCTGCCGAAATCAGCCAGGCGGTGAAGATTCCAGTCATCGGCATCGGCGCCGGTAACGCCACCGACGGCCAGGTCCTGGTACTGCACGACATGCTCGGTCTGTCGATCACCGGCCGCGTGCCGAAATTTGTCAAAAACTTCATGCACGGCCAGGACAGCATCCAGTCCGCGCTAAAGGCTTACGTCAACGAAGTCAAAGCCACCACGTTCCCTGGCATCGAACACGGATTCTCTGCATGAACACCGTTAAAACCGTACGCGAACTGCGCGCCGCCGTAGCCCGCGCCCGCAGCGAAGGCAAGCGCATCGGCTTTGTGCCGACCATGGGCAACCTGCACAGCGGTCACGTTGCACTGATCACCAAAGCCACCCAACGTGTGGACTTCGTGGTCGCGAGTATTTTCGTCAACCCGCTGCAGTTCGGTGCCGGCGAAGACCTCGATAAATACCCGCGCACGTTGGCAGCGGATCAGGAGAAGCTGCTCGAAGCCGGTTGCTCCCTACTCTTCGCGCCGACTGTCGAAGAGATGTACCCCGACGGCATGGCCGGACAGACTCGGGTCAGCGTGCCGCAGTTGTCCGAAGGCCTGTGCGGCGCCAGCCGTCCGGGGCATTTCGAGGGTGTGGCGACCGTCGTCAGCAAACTGTTCAACATGGTCCAGCCGGACCTGGCGATTTTCGGCCAGAAGGATTACCAGCAACTGGCGGTGATTCGCGCGCTGGTGCACGACTTGAACATGCCGATCCAGATCATCGGCGAACCGACCGTACGCGCTGCCGACGGCCTGGCGCTGTCATCGCGCAATGGCTTCCTCAGCGAAGAACAGCGCGCAGTGGCACCGGTGGTCTATCGCTCGCTGAGCAACATTGCCGAGTTGATCAAGCAAGGCCAACGCGACTTCCCGGCAATGATCAGTGCCCAGGTACAGCAGCTGGAAGCGGCGGGCCTGCGTCCGGATTACCTGGAAATCCGCCATGCACTGACCCTGCGTCCGGCGACGGCGGAGGATCGCGATCTGGTGATTCTGGTGGCGGCGTTTCTTGGCACTACTCGGTTGATCGACAACCTGCATCTGAACCTCGACACCCCCGCTTAAAAACACCGCAATACCCCCTGTAGGAGTGAGCCTGCTCGCGATAGC
>NZ_JBFUIR010000068.1:0-28961 GCF_056401755.1 Pseudomonas sp. P4_D7
GGGAGCGCAGCGACCGTTTGGCGCAGCCAAACACAGCGAGAGGAGGTGCAGCGAAGCAAACCGTAGGCGCTGCGCCCGGATCGATCCCGCAGCGAAGGAACCCCGAGCCCCAGCGAGCGGGCCGTACGCAGGAGCAAGCGTTTTTGGTTACTTTTTAGGCGTTTGTAAAAAGTGACCCGCCGTAAGGGCGGAACCCTAATCAGCAACCCCCGCAGCAACGGATACACCCCCAAAACCCCAAGAGCCTGGTCGGCCCAAAGGCCGCCAAGCCCGGCTCGATCAATCCGCCAGCCAGCCGTATTCCCAGTAGCGCAAGTTATCGCCGCGCAACACGTAATCGCGCAACACCACCTCACGCAATTCATCGCCCATGCGATAACTGGCGTCCGGATCGGCCAAGTGCATACGGATCGCTTGCAGCCATTCATCCGTACTGTTGGTCTTGATCCGCGTGCACGGCAAATAACCGCGATAGGCCTCGGTATCCGTACAGATCACCGGGTAACCGCAGGCGCCGTATTCCAGTAGCCGCAAGTTGCTCTTGCAGTCGTTGAAGATATGGAATTCCAGCGGCGCCAGTGCCAGATCGAGGTTGAGGCTGGCCAGTTTCGCCGGGTACACGTCCAGGCCGATGACGCCATGGAACTCATGCATGTACGGCCGCAGATCATCCGGGCACATGCCGAAAAACACCCAGTCGACTTCATTGGCCAGTTCACGAACGACCTCGGCGATCACCGCCAGATCACCGTGGTGACTGGTGCCGCCGCCCCAGCCGACCCGCGGTTTCTTCGAGGTCCGACGCTGGCTGCGCAGGTGGCCCCACAAGTCCTTGGCCAACATGTTGGGGACGACACGAATGTCGTGGTGCATGTCCGACAGCACATTAGCCAGTGGTGCGGTGGATACGACCGCGCGATCACACAGCCCGATCGCACGCCGCACCATGCGCTCCATATCCTGCTTGCTCGGCATGTTACGGATGTGCGCATTGCGGTGGGGAACATCAATGACGTAGTCGTCGAGTTCGAAGATCCGTCGAGCGTTGAAGTACTTTTTCAGCGGTGGGATTTCATCGATGGCGTACTCCGAGTAGCGCCCTTGCAGAACGATCACATCAGGCGACTGACGTTCGATGTCGATGATCGACGGCAAGCCGTAGCAAATGCGCCCTTCCGCCCGATTGGCCGCTTCCAGCTCGATCATCGGCTGGCTCATGCGGTAATGGCCGATGGCTGAAGCATTGATCGGCACCACCAGCAGATTGGGCAGCTGCGCCTTGGAGAACGCACTCCACCCCGTGCGCAGTCCCGGCTCCAGACTGAAGTTGGTGGCGCCCACGCCCTGCAACGTCAGGTTGACGTTGTAGGCCGGATCGCGCGCCACCAGCGGCAACCAGCGCTGGTAAAACGTGTCCCGCTCCTCGGTGTGCAGCGCTTCTTCCTCCGGTGTCGCCATCGCATTTGGCCGCGCACCCACAGCCAGGATCGCATTGGGGTTCAACACCACCAGATAACCGTCGCGGCCAACGCGCAGACACAGGTCCACGACATTGAGCGTTTGTTTGAGGTCCTGCTCGTCCAGCCCGCCGGCAGCTTCGAACACCGACTTGCGAATCATCAGGCAATCACCGCCGACGGCACTCAGGTCATGCACCGCCTGCAGGCGATGCATGTACCCTTCCGACTGCATCGGCTGGCCATAGAACGGCAACCCGACCGGCCCGTTCAAGCCAAGAATCAGCCCGGCGTGCAGTACGCCGCCGTCCGGATTGAACAGCTTGGCGCCAACCACCCCGACTTCCGGGCGTTGCGCATGATTGAGCAGTTCGTCGAGCCAGTCGTTCCGGGTGATCACCGCAAAGGCGTTGAGCATCAACACATACTCACCGCGCGCCTGGCTGACGGCATAGTTGTGCACCGCTGCTGCGTTACCCTTTTGCGGGTAGCTCAGCACGCGAATCCGCTCGCTGCCCAGTTGTGCCATACCGTCCAGCCAAGCCAACGCTTCAGCGCTTTCGCTGCCGTTATCGACCAAGAGCAATTCGTACTCGGTGTAGTCGGTCTTTTCCAGCAATGTCTCGACGCAGCGTTGCAAGGCAGCCGTCTGGTCCTGCGTGACAATGACCACCGACACCAATGGGCGCCGGGCATGCTGATAGTCGACACGATTGAGCAGCCCGCCGTTACGGTCGCGAATGTCGTGAGCAATGCCAAGGCGTTGCAGATGCGCTTCGAGGATTCGCGGACTTTGCTGCGCAACGCCAGGATCAGTGAGCCATTGCGACAGGTCGAATTTCGACTCCAGCAACACTTCAGCAATGTGCCCGACCACTTGCAGGCCATCGCTTTCAACCATGCGCCACAGCACATCGTGGGGCGCGAGTTCGGCGAACGTCGAGGTAAAACCACCAAGCGCCAGGAACCGTTCGCGCTGGAACGCCAGCGCACGTCCGACGTAAGGGTAGCTGCGCATAAGGTCGAGGTTGAAATCCGGCTTGAACGCAGGCTCGGCCGACTCACCATCGCGCAGACTGCCTTCGTCGCTGTACAGGCATGTCAATGAGCTTGCGTGCGCAATGCGATCGGCCATCACCAACAATGCTGGCGCCACCGGGCAGTCACCTGGCTGCAACAGATAAAACCAGTCGGCGCCTTCCAGTTGCGGCAGCAGAGCGTTGATCTGCTCCAGGCCGTCACCCTGCAACGGCATGTGGAACACCCGATCGTCCAGCTTCGCTTCGCTGCAAGCCGTGGACAGCAGCAGAACCAGCTCCGGCGGGTAATCCTGAGCGGCGAGTGCCGCAAGGGTGCGCTTCAGGCCATCGCGACTGCCTTGGGCATCAATGATGATCGGCACGATGCGCGGTCGGTACGGCCAGCCAGCGAGGGTTTCCGGCAGCCATTGGCGCTGCGCCTCGGTCAACACCCGAACCGCCAGCCATTGTGCATAGAGTTCGCCAAAACTGAAGCTGTCGACTCCGACCCCCAGCTCCTGACGGCTCTGCTTGGTGCCGAGGGTACGGCTCAGCGGCAGTTCTTCCCAGACCCGAGGTGTCTCATCGGCCTTGGTCAACGGCACATAACGCACCCAGCCCGGCGCCGGTGCCGACTCGCCGCTGCGGACCTTGAGCATTTGCGAGATCCACTCGCGCTCGATCTCCGCCGCGTCTTTCATCGGTTGCTGCGCGCTCAGACGCTCGGGGTAGAGACGCTCGGCACTCAGTACGTTGTTGGAGACCACCAGATTGCCGCGCCGCAACAGACAGACGTACAAGGCAAAATCCAGCGTCGCAACGAAGCAGGCACCCTCCTCGGTCAAGGCTGGCAAAAGCTCCACAACATCGCTACGGCGAAACAGCGCACTACTGAATCCACCCAGTACGTTGACCGGGAATTTTTCAAAGATGCTCAGTACATCGTCGCCTTTGAGCAAGCCACTGGCCGGCGACAATGAGCTGTTTTCCAGACGTGCGGGCAGGATGATGTCGTTGGCATCCCACAACAACCGTTGCGCTACCACCAGACTGACTTCGTCACGCCGCAGCTCGTGGGCTTGCTGTTCGATACAGGCCGAATACAGCAGGTCATCGTCACACAGGAATTTGATGAACTCGCCCCGGGCTTGCTCAAGGCAGGCCTTCAGGTTACCGACCAGTCCCAGCGTTCGTGGGTTGCGCACGTAACGCACGGCAAAGCCGGTCTGCTCCGTCACCCGCGTAACGATGTCTTCAATCTCGTCGCCACGATTGTCATCGCACACGATGATTTCAAGATTGGCGTAATTCTGGCTGACAGCGCTGTTCAGCGTCCGCTCGAAGAAGCGCGGATTGAAGGCGGGAATGACAAGACTGACAAGAGGGAGTGAATTCACGGCGGGCTCACAGGCGGTGCGAGCCCGCTCGGAAAAGCGAGCCCTTGATACCGCTAAAAAACATGACTGAGTGGCAGGGTAAACGGGCGCTTACGCGCCCGTTGAGGATCAGATCTTGTTGAACAGACCCAACTGGCTGATCTTGCTGAACGCAAGCTGCGAAGCTTGCAGCATGGTCTGCTGCAGGGTCAGTCGCGTCATCACTTCAGCCGGATCCGAATCGCGAATGGAACCTTGCGTGGTGGTATTCGCGGTGCTCAGACTGTCATTGGTGGTGGCTTGCATTTCCAGCGCCTGACCACGGGCACCAATCTCGGTCACCGCAGCGCCGATTTGATTGTTGGCCGCGTCGATGTTGCCGAGGCCCGCCTCCATGGCGCCCTGGAATTTCTGCTTGGCCACCGGATCACCATCGATCGGTGTATTCAGAGCAGTAATCATCTGACCGAGGGTGTCGAGCACGTTCTGGGTCTGGTGATCATTTGGGCGGATCGAGAACTGATCACCCGCGGCCGGTGCGCTGCCCAGAGCAAAGGTCACGCCTGCCGCCGTGGCGTTGCTACCGGCCACAGTGCCCGAGGACACCGGTTTGCTGTCCGCAGTCACCGGCGCAGCATACAGATCGAATGCGGTGGCGCTGGTGAACTTGAGAACGGCGCCGCCCTGCGGGAATGCCGCGGTGTACGCTGCCTGGTCAGTGATGCTCGAACCGGTAATCACGGCGGTCGACGGGTTACCCGGGCTGCGCGTGGTAGTGAACGAGTCAGGCGCGGTGGACAACTGGAAGCTGTGGCCGGCAATGACCGCGTCCGGGTTGGTATCACCAGCCTTCAGGTTGATGTTCAGCTTCATGTCGACGCCACGGAAGCTGACCGTCTGGTTGGCACCGCTGCTGTTGCTGACCAAACCGTTCTGGCTCGCCTCAGCCGTCACGTCGTTGCCAAGGGCATCGGTGATTTTCAGCTGGGTGCTGCTGAGGAAGCTGACGGTATACGGCTGGCCAGCGGTGAACTTGGAGTTGTAAGTGGCTACGGTACCGATCGTGCCGTTGGACAGTACGACGCGACCGTCATCCACTGCCGGTGCGGTCATGGCGACGTTGGTACGCGCGGTATTGATGGTCTGCTGGAAAGCAGCCCAACCGGTGGTGTTGGTGCCGATCGTCATGCCATCGCCGATGCCCAGATTGATCGTGGTCTGGTCACCGTTGTAGCTGTAGGTGCCGTCGGCATTCTGCGAATACGGCGCGGTGTCGGTCTTCGAACCAGAGAACAGGTAGTTGCCGCTGGCATCCTTGGCGTTCATCAGACCCAGCACTTGTTGCTGGATCTGGCCCATTTCCGAAGCGTAAGCCTGGCGGTCCTTGTCGGTGGCCGTGCCATTGTTGGCGGCCAGGGCGAGTTCCTTGGCGCGGGCCAACGCGGTGGTGATCGAATCCAGCGTGGATTCTTGCACGGTCAATGCACTTTTGGTGCTGTCGACGTTGGTCTTGTACTGATCGAGCATCGCGGCCTGCTGGCCCAGTTGCAGCAAGCGCCCGGCACCGATCGGATCATCGGCGGCGGTATTGATGCGCTGCAGGCTGCTCGCCTCGCTGGCGGTGGCGACGGCCTTGTTGAAGTTACGCTGATAGTCCGACGCTTGCGTGCCGTAATACTGGGCGGTGGAAATGCGCATGAATTACGACTCCTTAAAGGCTGTTGATCAGCGTGGCGAAAGTTTCCTGCGCAGCTTTGATGATCTGCGAAGACGCTGTGTAGTACTGCTGATATTTGACCAGGTTGCCGGTTTCTTCATCCAGGTTGACCCCGGACAGCGAATCGCGCGCGCCTTTGGCGTTATCCAGAATCGCCGAGGTCGCGGCGCTGTCGGACTTGCCTTGGGCGGTTTTGGTACCGACGTTGGTCACCAGCTTGTTGTAGGCGTCAGTCAGGCTGATGCCCTTGCTCGCCGAACCGGTATCGACGGTCTGCGCCGTTTGCAGGGCGACCAGCGATTGCGCGTTGCGGTTGTCCGAAGACGCCGCACCGGTGAGATTCATGGTGAAGGTTTCGCCGGACTTCGGCGTGCCGCCAACGGTGGTCTGTACGGAGAATGTCTTCTGCACGTTCGGCGTAACACTGGTGTCCATCACCGGGTTGCCGCTGGCATCGACGATGCCGACTTTCAGGTCTAGCGTGTTCGATTGACCGGGAACGATAGTGCCGCTGCTGATGAGGCCGCCCTTGGCATCCACAAAGGTGTAGGACTGGCTGCCCCCGGTGACCGCACCAAACACCAGTTTGACCGGCGTCGAGTTCTTCAGCGCCGCTTGCATGTCAGCCTGGGCAGTCGGGTTGTAGATATCGATTTTGCTGTTGAGCGTCGGCTGGGTGAAAGTGCCCAGACCGTTGGCGCTCGCCACACCGGTCAACGGACCGGCCGCAGCAATTTTCTTCGGATCGGTGAGCACTGTCTGGATGCTCGCCGCCGCATTGCGGGTCGGCGTGACTTTGAAGCTGTCACCAGCGCTCAACGCACCACCTTTGAGCGCGAGGGTGAAACCGTCGATCACTGGAGGTGGATTGGTCGTCGTGCTGAACGCACCCAGATCGGTGCCGTCGGAGCGCTTGACCGTGTAGTCAGTGGCACTGGTGAACGTCACCTGATAATCGCTGGTGGTCAGCTTGCCGGTGTCCTTGATGGTGACATCGAGGTTACCCGAACCGGTGCTGTTGCCCGACTGCGCGATACTGCGCGAACTGATCAGCGCGGCACTGTTGATGTTGTTGAAAATCGCCGCGCCGAAGTCACCGTTCTTGTCGATGCCCTGGGCTTGCTGACTGTTGACCTGATCAGCGATCACCAGCGCCACGCGGCCCAGCTCGTTGAGCGACGGGTCGAGGACTTCTTTGCGGTAAGTCAGCAGGCCGCCGATTTCACCGCCGCTCATCGCCGAGGTGATGTCGATGGTGCTCGAACCGCGATCCATCTGGATGGCCATGCGCGACGGGTCGTCTTTGCTCGCGACCATGCTCAGCGTGTTGGTGGTGTTGCCGATCACCAGCGGCTGACCGCTACCGATGTAGACGTCGAAACTGGTGCCACGCTCGACGATTTGTGCACCCGTCAGCTCAGAGAGCTGGCGCACGGCTTCGTTGCGGCTGTCGAGCAGATCGTTCGGCGCACCGCCACTGGTGGAGATCTCGCCGATTTTCTGGTTCAGGTTGGCAATCGAAGTGGCCAGTTTGTTCACCTGGGCCGTCATGTCGCCAAGGCTGCCGTTGATGGTGGTGTTCTGGTCGTTGAGCTGTTTGGCGATGGTATTGAAGCGACTGGTCAGCGCCTGCGCACCGGTCAGCACCGATTGGCGGGAGGTGTCATCGGTCGCCGACGTCGAAACGCCCTGCATCGTGGTGAAGAACTTCTGCAGCACACCGGTCAGGCCGGTGTTGGTGTCCGACAGCATCGAGTCCAGCGGTGTGGCCTGCGCCAGGTAAGCAGCCGATTCGCTGTCGAGCGAAGTAGCGGTGTGCAGCTGGCTTTCCAGGTACGAGTTATACACCCGGCGCACGTCGGCCAGGGTCGTGCCCGTACCGATGAACACGGTGCCGAACTGCTGCGAGGATTTGGTGCCCTGCACGGTTTGCTGACGTGAATAACCGGCGGTGTCGACGTTGGCAATGTTGTTGCCTGTCGTAGCCAAAGAGGACTGGCTGGCCGACAGTCCCGACATCCCGATATTGAGCAAACTCATGGTTCAGACCTTATACCTTGTGCCTTATAAAGGCGTGGTGGATACACCCGCCGCAGCGTAGTTTTGGAAACTGTTCATCTGCTTGGCAATCTGCGAAATCTTGCTTGCGTAGTTCGGGTCGGTGGCGTAACCGGCCTTCTGCAACTCGCGTACAAACTGTTCTGGGTTATCGGCAGACTTCAGCACATCTTGATAGCGATTATTGCTCTGCAGCAAAGTCACCAGATCGTGGAAGCTGTCCTTGTACGAGGCGTAGGAACGGAACTCGGCCGTCTCCTTGACCATCTCGCCATTGCGAAACTCGCTGGTGATCGCCCGGGCCGAATCACCCTTCCAGTTGCTGCTCGCCTTGATGCCGAACAGGTTGTGGCTGCTACTGCCATCCTGGGCACGCATGACCGACTTGCCCCAACCGGTTTCCAGCGCCGCCTGTGCCACCAGATAACGCGGATCGACGCCGATGCGGTCGGCCGCTTCCTTGGCCATCGGCAGCATGGTGTTGACGAATTCGTCGGCGGAACTGAAAGCTTTCTTCGCCGGCGCCAGTGGAATCTGCGCCATGGCGCGACCGTAGACCTGCATCTGTCCGCCCGAGGCCTTCTCGGTCTCGGCGCGGGCCAGCCAGTCGCCGTTGTACAACGGGCCGGCGCCAGTGGGGGCAGCGGTTGTCGCACGCTGCGGCAATTGATTGGCGGCCGCCGGCGTCGCCGACGGCACCAGACCTGCGAGCAAACGATCGGCCAGTTTCGGCGGCAAGGCCAGCCGACGCTGATTGATCAGCGCCATGTCATTGCGGTGGGAAATATCGGTGTTCGGTGCATTCACCGAACGCGAGGCCCACAGCGGACGCTCGCCATTGAGCCGCGACAGCGGGCCATTGGTGGCAACGGTGCCGGCGGCAATCGGCGTAGCCACGGCAGCAGCTTTCGCCTTGGCTTCTTCCTGCTTGGCCGCGGACGCGGCAGCAGCCTCGCCCGGCGCCATCGGTTTGTTCTTCGACATCTGGCGCATCAGCACGTCAGCCAGACCGATACCACCGCCCTCGCGAGACATGGAAACGGCCAACTGCTGGTCGTACATTTCCTGATACTGCTTGGCCGCTGGCGTGTTGAGCGGATTGTCCTGGCCCAGCGCTTCAGTGGCCGAGCGCATCGACTTGAGCATTTCGCCAAGGAACAGCGATTCGAACTCCTGCGCCACTTTGCGCATGTTCGCATCGCTGTTCTTGTCGCCGACCTTGAGTTGGTTCAGACGATTGAGGTCCGAGTAGGAACCCGAATCGCTGCTGCTGACCATACCGCTCTTGCGCATATCCATGATGGTCGGCCTCAGATCACGATCAGGTCGGCTTGCAACGCGCCGGCCTGCTTCAAGGCTTCGAGGATCGCCATCAAGTCACCCGGTGCCGCGCCGACCTGGTTCACCGCACGGACGATTTCGTCGAGGGTGGTGCCCGGGCCGAACTTGAACATCGGTTTGGCTTCCTGCTCGGCATTCACCCGCGAGCGCGGCACAACAGCGGTCTGGCCATTGGACAGAGGGCCGGGCTGGCTGACGATCGGGTCTTCAGTGATGGTCACGGTCAGGCTGCCGTGGGTCACGGCGGCTGGCGACACTTTCACGTTCTGGCCGATGACGATGGTGCCGGTACGCGAGTTGATAATGACTTTCGCCACCGCCTGACCCGGATCGACTTCGAGGTTTTCCAGGATCGACAGGTAGTCGACGCGCTGGCTCGGATCGAGCGGCGCAGTGACACGGATCGAACCGCCGTCGATGGCTTGCGCAACGCCAGGGCCAAGCATGTCGTTGATCTTGTCGACGATACGTTTGGCCGTGGTGAAGTCGGAACGGTTGAGGTTCAGCGTCAGGCTGTTGCCCTGGTTGAAACCGCTCGGCACCGAACGTTCTACCGACGCACCGCCGGGGATACGACCGGCCGACGGAACGTTGACGGTGATCTTCGAACCGTCACGCCCTTCGGCATCAAAACCGCCGACCACCAGGTTGCCCTGAGCGATGGCGTAAACGTTGCCGTCGATACCCTTGAGCGGGGTCAGCAACAAGGTGCCGCCGCGCAGGCTCTTGGAGTTACCGATCGAGGACACGGTGATGTCGACCTGCTGACCCGGTTTGGCAAACGCCGGCAGATCGGCACTCACCGACACCGCCGCGACGTTTTTCAACTGCACGTTGCCCGATCCCGGCGGCACTTTGATGCCGAACTGCGAGAGCATGTTGTTGAAGGTCTGCAGGGTGAACGGGGTTTGCGTCGTCTGGTCACCGGTGCCGTTAAGCCCGACCACCAGGCCGTAACCGATCAACTGGTTGGAACGCACGCCGGAAATGCTGGCGATATCTTTCAGCCGCTCGGCGTGGGCAGCAAAGGCTGCGGACATCAGCGCCGCAGCGAGCATGAGGCTCTTGAAATTCAAAGTCGCCACCTAGAAAGGGAACAGCGGGCTGAGGAAGAAACGGTCGAACCAGCCTGGCTGACTCGCATCGGCAAACGAGCCGGTGCCCGAGTAGGTGATGCGCGCATCGGCGACACGAGTCGACGACACGGTGTTGTCAGTGGCGATGTCATCGGCACGCACCAGACCGGCAATCCGCACCAGCTCATCACCGGTGTTGAGGGTCATCCACTTCTCACCGCGCACAGCAATGATGCCGTTGGGCAAGACGTCGGCCACAGTCACGGTGACCGAACCGGTCAGGGTGTTGCCCTGCGCGGCCTTGCTGTCGCCCTTGGTGGCGCGGTCGCCGCTGTAGCCAACGTCCAGACTCAGATCGTTACCGCCCAACGGGTTGTTGGTGGTACCGCTGCCGCCGAACAACGAGGTCAGACCGATACCGGTCTTGCTGTTCTTGGCCACTTGCGAGTTGGCGTTCTTGCTCGCCTGGGTCTTCTCGTTCAGGGTGATGGTGATGATGTCACCGACCCGGAAGGCCTTGCGGTCGCTGTACAGGTTCTGCTCGAAGCCGGCCTGATAGATCGAGCCGTTATTGGCGGCAGCCGGCAACGGCGTGCGCGGCAACACCGGGGCGTAGTAAGGGTCATTGGGCTTGGGCGTCGGAGCGACGCAGCCCGCGAGCGAGACGACCCCACTCAATGCCAGAACAGATACAAAGCGATTCATGACCCTACCTCACGGTGTTGCAGGCGACCTCATGGCCGCCTCATAGACTTGATTACAGATTCTGCGTTACGAACGAGAGCATCTGGTCGGCGGTGGAGATCACCTTGGAGTTCATCTCGTAAGCGCGCTGAGTGGTGATCATGTTGACCATCTCTTCAACGGTGCTGACGTTGGACGTTTCCAGGGTGTTCTGCAGCATGGTGCCAAAACCGTTCAGGCCCGGCGTGCCGACTTGCGGGGCACCCGATGCAGCGGTTTCGAGGAACAGGTTGTTGCCCACCGCTTGCAGACCGGCCGGGTTGATGAAGTCGGCGGTTTGCAGGTTGCCGATCACTTGCGCTGCCGGGTTGCCGGCGATGGTTACCGACACAGTGCCGTCACGGCCGACGGTGAAGGTCTGGGCATCGTTCGGAATGACGATGGCCGGTTCCAGAGCGAAACCGCTGGCGTTGACGATCTGGCCGTTGGAATCGAGGTGGAAGGTACCGTCACGGGTGTAGGACGTGGTGCCGTCCGGCTGCAGGATCTGGAAGAAACCGCGACCGTCGATGGCCATGTCCAGCGGCTGCTCGGTGGTTTGCAGGCTGCCGGCGGTGAAGTTTTTCTGGGTGCCGACGATACGCACACCGGTACCCACTTGCAGACCCGACGGCAGTTCGCTGTCCTGAGTCGACTGGGCACCAGGCTGACGCTTGATCTGATAGAGCAGGTCCTGGAATTCGGCACGGTCACGTTTGAAACCCGTGGTCGACACGTTCGCCAGGTTGTTGGAAATGGTGGTCAGGTTGGTGTCCTGGGCGGACAGACCGGTTTTGGCAACCCATAGAGCCGGAAGCATTCGATTCTCCTCGTGCGCCTGTTTTTCGGCGCGACGTTCTGATAATTAGCTGATCTGCAAGACCCGAGCCATGGCCTGGTCGTCGTCTTTGGCGGTGTTCATCATCTTGACGTGCAACTCGAACTGCTTGGCCAGGGCCAGCACCGAGGTCATCTCTTCAACGGCGTTGACGTTGCTCGACTCTAGGAAACCCGACACCAGTTTGACGTTGGCATCAGCCGGCGCAGGCTGGCCGTCCTTGGTGTAGATCGAGCCGTCGAGGCCCTTGTTCATGTTCTTGATGTCCGGGTTGACCAGCTTGATCCGGTCGACCTCCGCCATGACACGCGGGCCTTCGCCCATCGCACGAATACTGATGGTGCCGTCTTCACCGACTTCGATCTGCTGCTCGGGCGGCACGGCGATCGGACCGCCATTGCCCATCACCGGCATACCGTTGCCGGCGCGCAATACGCCGAGGGCGTCGACGTTGAGGCTGCCGGTGCGCACGTAGCTTTCGCCGCCGTTCGGGTTCTGCACCGCGATCCAGCCATTGCCGGTGACGGCGACGTCGAGGTCACGACCGGTCTGCACCAGCGAGCCCGGGGTGAAGTCGGTGGCGGGCCGTTCGCTCATGGCAAACGCACGCGCCGGAAAGCTGTCACCGAACACCGGCATCGAACGCGCCTGCTCCAGGTCGCGCTGAAAGCCGTTGGTGGAGATGTTCGCCAGGTTGTTGGCATGAGCCTTCTGCGCCAGTGCGTTCTGGCTGGCGCCGGTCATTGCCACATAAAGGTACTTGTCCACACTCTTTCCTCTGCATGCCGGACGTTTGCCGCCCACCGCTGTACTGCTGAGCCATAAGCAATTTGCAGACCAACTTTTTTCTGGCGGGCAAAGGCCCGGTAAACAAAGGACTTGGGGGATAGCGAGGGGAAATTTGAAATGTATCGAAGTCGAAAAACCGGCGGTGTTATGCCGCTTGGCGGCAAAGGATCAAAAGATGATCGTTCCCACGCTCCGCGTGGGAACGATCATGCTTGAGCTATGAATCGGTTTTACCGACTTCATACTCGCGCAGTTTATTGGCAATGGTGGTGTGCGAAACCCCCAGCCGCTTACCCAATTGCCGACTGCTCGGATGCTCGGAATACAACCGCTCCAGCACCGCTTTTTCGAATCGCCCGACAATCTCGTCCAACCCGCCTTCCAGCGAGAAATCGCCAAGCGGCTGACGCACGCCGTAATCCGGCAGACGAATATGTTCGGCCTTCACCGTGCCGCCATCGCACAGCGAAACTGCCTGAAACAAAACGTTCTCCAGTTGCCGCACGTTGCCCGGCCAGTGGTAATGACTGAGGCGATCCATCGCCGCCGGCGCCAGTTTCGGCAGTGTGCAACCGATCTGCCGACTGGCCTGATCGAGGAAGTGCTCGACCAGCGGCGTCAACCCGTCGAGGCATTCGCGCAACGGCGGGATGTGCAGGGAGAGCACGTTCAAGCGGTGGTACAAATCCTGGCGAAACTCTCCGCGCGCGCACAACTCCGACAAGTCGACCTGCGTCGCACAGATGACCCGCACATCCAGGTAAACCTCTTCATCACTGCCGACCCGGCGGAAGCAACCGTCCTGCAAAAAGCGCAGCAACTTCACTTGAAGACGCGGGCTCATCTCACCGACACCGTCAAGAAACAGCGTGCCGCCCGCCGTCAATTCCAGCAGCCCGAGCTTGCCTTCGGCGCGTGCACCTTCGAACGCGCCCGGGCCGTAACCGAACAACTCAGTCTCGGCCATCGACTCCGGCAGGCCTGCGCAGTTGAGCGCCATCAACGGCGACTGCCCACGCGGACTGGCGAGGTGACAGGCGCGCGCAAGCAATTCCTTGCCGGTACCGGTTTCGCCCTCAATTAATAGCGGAGCGTCGAGCGGCGCCATACGCCGTGCTTCGCGCACCACGGCGGCCATCACTTTCGAGCTCTGGAAGATGCTGTCGAAACCACGCAGTTCCTGCTTGCGCACGTTATAGATACGCTCGCCAACGCGGTCAGCGCGATGCAAGGTCAGCACCGCACCGGCCATGGCCTCACTGTCGTCGTGCTCCGATTGCAGCGGCGCGATGTCGGCCAGAAAGATGTCGCCCTTGACCTTGACCCGCATGCCGTTGATTCGCGATTTGTTGGCGCGCACCAGCTCTGGCAAATCGAAATCCTCGGCGTAACGCGACAGCGGAATCCCCGGCACTTCATCGACGCGCACGCCGAGCAACTGCGCCGCCGCGCGGTTGGCCGCCACGATCGAGCCGCCCATGTCGATCGACAGCACCGGAAACTCCAGCGCGCCGAGCAGCGCATTCAACTCCATGTGCCGACGTTCGCTGGGCATCAGCCCAACCCGCTTGACGCCAAACACCCCGGCGATCGCCTCGAATTTCGGCCGCAACGCCTGGAACTGGATGTTGATCAGGTTCGGGCAATGCAGATAGATCGCGTTGCCATGCTCACCGCCGACCTCACCGCGCGCGACGTTGATCCCGTAGGCAACCAGCAGGTTGAGAATGTCGCGCAGGATGCCGATGCGGTTCTGGCAGTGGACTTTGATGCGCATAAAAATCGTCCGAATAAACGATGAGAAACCTGTAGGAGTGAGCCTGCTCGCGATGGCTTTGGGTCAATTGATATTGATGCTGACTGATGCACCGCTATCGCGAGCAGGCTCACTCCTACAGGGGGACCGCGCCAGACTTTTCTGTCGAGGCACGCAGATAGTTGTCAAGATTATGTGACAGCCACCGGCCTTTTCAAACCCGTGAATCACCGCAAATGCGAGATATCCGTCAAAGCGTAACGATAATTTTACGATTTACAGAGAAACTTCCTACGTGGAGGCACTTCAACCTGCTGCACATCAACCCGCTCTCAGGTAATTCTGAATCCATCGCTGGACATAACAAGAACGAATTCCCCTAGCAGGAGAGCAGTATGAAGCAGACGCAATACGTGGCCCGCGAGCCCGATGCGCAAGGTTTTATCGACTACCCCGCCGAAGAACATGCGGTGTGGAATACGCTGATCACTCGCCAACTGAAAGTGATTGAAGGGCGTGCCTGCCAGGAGTATCTGGACGGTATCGAAAAACTCGGTCTGCCCCACGACCGCATTCCGCAACTCGGCGAAATCAACAAAGTGCTTGGCGAGACCACCGGTTGGCAGGTCGCCCGCGTGCCGGCACTGATCCCCTTCCAGACCTTTTTTGAACTGCTGGCCAGCAAGCAATTTCCGGTGGCTACGTTCATTCGTACCCGCGAAGAGCTGGACTACCTGCAAGAGCCGGACATTTTCCACGAGATCTTTGGTCACTGCCCGCTGCTGACCAACCCGTGGTTCGCCGAATTCACCCACACCTACGGCAAACTTGGTTTGCAGGCGACCAAGGAAGAACGTGTTTATCTGGCGCGCCTGTACTGGATGACCATCGAGTTCGGCCTGGTCGACACCCCGCAAGGCAAACGCATTTACGGTGGCGGCATCCTGTCTTCACCAAAAGAAACCGTTTATTCGCTGTCGGACGAACCTGAGCATCAGGCGTTCGATCCGCTCGAAGCCATGCGCACGCCGTATCGCATCGACATCCTGCAACCGCTGTACTTTGTCCTGCCGAACCTCAAGCGTCTGTTCGACGTGGCCCATGAAGACATCATGGCCATGGTTCGCCAAGGCATGCAGCTGGGTCTGCACGCACCGAAGTTTCCGCCGAAACCGAAAGCCGCGTGAACCGCGACTTTTGCTGACAATTGAGCCTGTCCGTCGCCGCCACTTTGGTTTAGCGTGACGGCATTCACGGCTCAAACGTTTTAATAAAAAAAACACACTCGATTCAGGAATACACCATGTCCACTTTGAACCAAGCCCACTGCGAAGCCTGCCGCGCCGATGCGCCACAAGTCAGCGACGAAGAACTGCCGATCCTGATCAAGCAGATCCCTGACTGGAACATAGAAGTCCGCGACAGCATCATGCAGCTGGAGAAAGTTTTCCTGTTCAAGAATTTCAAGCACGCCCTGGCGTTCACCAACGCTGTCGGCGAGATTTCCGAGGCCGAAGGTCATCACCCGGGCCTGCTGACCGAATGGGGCAAAGTCACCGTGACCTGGTGGAGCCATTCGATCAAAGGCCTGCACCGCAACGACTTCATCATGGCTGCGCGCACTGACGAAGTGGCCAAGACCGCAGAAGGACGCAAGTAATGCACTTCGACGCCATCGGCCGGGTACCCGGCGACCCGATCCTCGGTTTGATGGAGGCGTATGCGCAGGACACCAACCCGCGCAAATTCGACCTGGGCGTTGGCGTCTACAAGGACGCTCAAGGCCTGACGCCAATCCCGGAGGCGGTGAAAATCGCCGAAGCGCGGCTGGTCGAAAGCCAGGACACCAAAACCTACATCGGCGGCCACGGCAACCCG
Source organism: Pseudomonas sp. P4_D7 (assembly GCF_056401755.1). Taxonomy (NCBI): domain Bacteria; kingdom Pseudomonadati; phylum Pseudomonadota; class Gammaproteobacteria; order Pseudomonadales; family Pseudomonadaceae; genus Pseudomonas; species Pseudomonas sp. P4_D7. The sequence goes on from NZ_JBFUIR010000068.1 coordinate 16,029, forward strand.
CTGTTCGGCAAAGTCATCAATCAGTTGGTGCTCGGTGCCGACTCGAAGCTGATCGCCGCACAACGTGCCGGCGCCACCCAGACGCCGGGCGGTACTGGCGCCCTGCGCCTGGCTGCCGACTTCATCGCCCAGTGCCTGCCGGGCAAGGGCGTGTGGCTGAGCAACCCGACCTGGCCGATCCACGAAACCATTTTCGCCACGGCCGGGGTCAAGGTCAGTCACTACCCGTACGTGGGCAGTGACAACCGCCTCGACGTCGACGCCATGCTCGCGGTGCTCAACGAAGTACCGAAAGGTGATGTGGTGCTGCTGCACGCGTGCTGCCACAACCCGACCGGTTTTGACTTGAGCCATGACGACTGGCAGCGCGTGCTCGATGTGGTGCGCAGCCGCAATCTGCTGCCGCTGATCGACTTTGCCTACCAGGGCTTTGGCGACGGTCTGGAGCAGGATGCGTGGTCGACCCGCTTGTTCGCGGCCGAGGTGCCTGAGCTGCTGATTACCAGCTCCTGCTCGAAGAACTTCGGTCTGTACCGCGACCGCACCGGTGCGCTGATCGTCTGCGCGAAAACCGCCGACAAGCTCATCGACATCCGCAGCCAACTGGCCAACATCGCCCGCAATTTGTGGTCGACACCGCCAGATCATGGTGCTGCGGTGGTCGCGACCATCCTCGCCGATCCCGAGCTGAAAGCCCGCTGGGCCGATGAAGTGGAAGCCATGCGTTTGCGTATCGCGCAGTTGCGCAGCGGCCTGGTTGAAGCGCTGGAGCCGCATGGCCTGCGCGAGCGTTTTGCACACATTGGCGTACAACGCGGGATGTTCTCTTACACCGGACTGTCGCCGGAGCAAGTGAAACAACTGCGTGAGCATCACAGCGTGTACATGGTCAACTCGGGCCGGGCGAACGTCGCCGGCATCGACGCTACGCGCCTCGCCTTGCTGGCAGAAGCCATCGCCAGCGTCTGCAAATAGTCTAAACACCGCAATACCCTGTAGGAGTGAGCCTGCTCGCGATAGCGGTGTATCAGCCAGCATTTTAGTTGACTGATACACTTGTCATTTTTCCTGCTGTATCCTGCGCAGGCTTTCAAGAAGCGCGGATCTACCAGATCTATCAACAGACTTAGCGAGGAGCGCAACCATGCACGAGATTCCTAATCTCCCCTTCCCAAGCCTGCACGTACCTGAGCAGACGACCACGCAGCAAGCCGGAGCCCAACAGCCCGAGCAGAAAGAAGCCGTTGAGAGCCGCCCGGCCGACAACGAAGAGTAAGACCCCGTCGTACAGACCGTGTGGAAAGCGCTAACATGCGCTTTCCACACTGCCTGAACCCCGAGCCTGCCATGACCGACGAATTCTCCGAAAGCCAAGCTGCCGTCCTGATCGGCACCACCGAGAAAATGATCGAGATCTGGAACCGCCTCTCTCCCGAGAAACAGGCCGCCCTGCTCGCCCGCTTCGGCAGCGAAGAAAATGCCCTCGCGGCGCTGGTCACCACACAACTGGTTGCCCCGGCCAAACCCTGAAGCGGCCTCCCGGCAAATAGTTTTACTTTTCCCGCCCCAGAAGCCTCTACGCCGGTATCATAAGCAGCCTATCTAATCTGCCGTTCCCGTGGATCGTTACCCATGTCGCCCTCTATGTCCGAGCCCCAGCGCCCCCTGGCGGTCACGCTGCAAGTCGTTTCCATCGTCCTCTTCACCTTTATCGGTTACCTGAACATCGGCATTCCGCTCGCGGTGCTGCCGGGCTATGTGCACAGCGATCTGGGCTTTGGCGCGGTGATTGCCGGTCTGGTGATCAGCGTGCAGTACCTCGCGACCCTGCTCAGCCGTCCGTATGCCGGCAAGATCATCGACAACCAGGGCAGCAAACGCGCTGTGATGATTGGCCTGGCCGGGTGCGGCTTGAGCGGTGTGTTCATGTTGATTTCGGCGTGGACACCGAACCTGCCGATGCTCAGTTTGATCAGTCTGTTGATCGGTCGCCTGGTGCTGGGCAGCGCTGAAAGCCTTGTCGGTTCTGGTTCGATCGGCTGGGGCATTGGCCGGGTTGGCGCGGCAAACACCGCCAAAGTGATTTCCTGGAACGGCATCGCCAGTTATGGCGCACTGGCAGTTGGCGCACCGTTCGGCGTGTGGCTGGTCGGCCAGTTGGGATTGTGGAGCATGGGCGTCAGCATCATTTTGCTGGCGATTCTTGGTCTGGCGTTGGCCTGGCCGAAAACCGCCGCGCCGATTGTGGCGGGTGAACGCCTGCCGTTCATGCATGTGCTCGGTAAAGTGTTTCCCCACGGTTGCGGCCTGGCGCTGGGCTCGATCGGCTTCGGCACCATCGCCACTTTCATCACCCTGTATTACGCCACACAGCATTGGGACAACGCCGTGCTGTGCCTGAGCCTGTTCGGTGCCAGCTTCATCGGTGCGCGCCTGCTGTTCGGCAATCTGATCAACCGCCTCGGCGGCTTTCGCGTGGCGATTGCCTGCCTGTCGGTGGAGACACTGGGCCTGCTGCTGTTGTGGCTGGCACCGGACGCACATTGGGCGCTGGCCGGTGCGGCGCTGAGCGGGTTTGGTTTCTCGCTGGTGTTCCCGGCGCTGGGTGTGGAGGCAGTGAATCTGGTGCCGGCTTCAAGCCGTGGCGCAGCGGTCGGTGCTTATTCACTGTTCATTGATTTGTCGCTGGGGATCACCGGGCCATTGGCCGGGGCGATTGCGGCAGGCTTCGGCTTTGCTTCGATCTTCCTGTTCGCCGCTCTCGCTGCATTGAGCGGATTGGCCTTGAGCGTCTATCTGTACAAGCACACGGCCAAGTACCGCGAAGACTAGAAGTCCACTTTGCCGCGCCCGGCCTTGATGCTGCCGCGCTTGGTTTTCGATTCGAGCCGGCGCTTCTTCGAACCGAGGGTCGGCTTGGTCGGGCGGCGTTTCTTTTCGACTTTGGTGGCGCTGAGGATCAGCTCGACCAGACGCTCAAGCGCATCGGCACGGTTGGCCTCCTGCGTGCGGTATTGCTGGGCCTTGATGATCAACACGCCGTCGCTGGTAATACGACTGTCGCGCAACGCCAGTAGTCGCTCCTTGTAGAACTCGGGCAAGGACGAGGCCGGAATGTCGAAGCGCAGGTGCACCGCACTGGAAACCTTGTTGACGTTCTGCCCACCGGCACCTTGTGCGCGGATGGCGGTCAGTTCGATCTCGGCGTCGGGAAGATGCACGTTGTTGGAAATCACCAGCATGGAAAAGCGTCCGTAATCAGAGTGCACAGGATACCGCGATTAGCTGCAAAGCGACCTGCGGCCTGCGGGCGCAACTTCCAGCGCACTTATATCGAGCGTCATTTCGAGTTACCATTGCGACCTTTAAATTTACCCGTTTAATGCAGGAAGCAAACTTATGAGCAACAAGGCAGTTATCGTTTTCAGTGGTGGCCAGGACTCTACGACCTGCCTGATCCATGCACTGACCCACTATGATGAAGTCCACTGCATCACCTTTGATTATGGTCAGCGTCACCACGCGGAAATTGAAGTTGCGCAGCAACTTTGCAAACAGCTTGGCGTGACCGTTCACAAGGTAATGGATGTCTCTCTGCTGAATGAGCTGGCGATCAGCAGCCTGACCCGCGACAACATTCCCGTGCCGACCGTCAACAGTTCCGGAGAAAGTCTGCCGAGCACTTTCGTACCGGGAAGAAACATTCTGTTTTTGACCCTCGCGTCTATCTATGCGTATCAGGTTCAAGCCCGAACAGTCATTACCGGTGTTTGCGAAACCGACTTCTCGGGTTACCCGGATTGCCGCGATGAGTTCGTCAAGGCGTTGAACAACGCGCTTGAACTGGGCATGGATTACAAGTTACGTCTGGAAACGCCACTGATGTGGCTGAACAAAGCCGAAACCTGGGCACTGGCTGATTACCACAATCAACTGGACCTGATTCGTCATCAGACGCTGACCTGCTACAACGGTATAGCTGGAAGCGGATGCGGCGACTGTGACGCGTGCAATCTTCGCGCGAAAGGCCTCAACGAGTTCCTGGAGAACAAAGATCAGGTAACCAACAGTTTGAAATTGAAACTCAAACTAAAATAAGACACAAAAAAACGCTCGCCTGGGACAGTCCAAGCGAGCGCTTCTGCTATTCGATCAAACCTGGCTTCCCGTCAGATACTTCTTGAACAGCGACCGCGCCCCATAAGCGGGCATGATATTAAAGAAAGCAAAACCCACTTTGATCGCGATCTGCACATAGATCATGCTCAAGATCGCACTGTTCTCCATCGTTCCATAGAATGCGATGTAACAGAACAGAAAGCTGTCGATGATTACTGCAAACAATGTACTCAAGAATACTCGCAAGAACAGGAATCTGGAGTTGGTCAGTTCCTTGATCTTGCACAACAGATACGAGTTTATGTTTTCGGACACCAGAAACGATATCGAAGACGCTACCAGAACAGAAGACAATTGACTGATCACGTCATTGTAAGGTCCATCGAGCTTCCACCCCGGCAACCCCGGCAAATGGGTGGTGATCGCCAATAGAATGATAATCGCCGCATTGCTGATGAACGCAAAGAGAATTGCCCGGCGCGCCAGCCGCAGACCAAAGGTCTCGTTCAACAAGTCAACGATCAGAAAGGTCAGCGGGTAAAGAAAGGTTCCCGGGGTCACGACAATGTCAAAGTAATCCAGGTAGATCGGCTTGGTCGCCGCAATGCTGGTGAAAATATAAAGCGTGAACAGCATCAGGTTCAGAATGATGTAGATCATCCACGAACTTTCATGACGATCATTGATTTCGTATGCCGTCAGCGCCCCACCCTGGGAGTAGAACTTCTTGTAGAGGTTTTTCACTTCGATTTTATTCAGATTATCCATAATCTCACTATTCAACACTTCACTCAGTTTTATTTTAATTATCTTGCCTGTCGCAATGACCATGATAACGGCCAGGCTTTTTCCATTTTCGAACCCCAGCAATTTGTACTTGCTGTTTTCCATTTCAACACTGCAATCCATTAAATCGTTCCTCGATTACATCTCCGATCACGCATACACGATCCGCATCAAAGTTGCCTTCATGGCTTATAGATAACTTCGCTGTGATTTTGTCATACACCAGTTTTTCCCTGTCGCTGGTCGATGCTCCTTTCTGTACGATCAACAGCTCACCGGGTTCATGCAGACCGCTGATTTCGTTTTCCAGCAGCACACCAATCAGATTAAAAGAAGCGCCAAAATAGTAAGTCAATGGATAAATCGTCGCCAACTCACCAATTCTCTTATCCAGACTTTGCAGCAGCAGACTTTCTTTAATCACCGGAACCGCCGCCGGATTCATGTTTCCCTGCGGCGAAATACTGCTTTCGATTATTTCCTTCTCTTCAAAATCAATCGTTTCTATTTCCTCGTAAGACACGCCGAAAAAATCAGAAATCTTGCGTACAGTGGACTGCTGTACATTGACCACTTTGCCTTCAAGGATGTTGTAGATGGTGGTACGCGTCAAACCACTGGAGTGACACAAGGACAACTGCGTCTCCCCGCGACTCTTTATCAGGTATTTGATGTTGTTCTTCAGATTCTCCGATCTTTCTCTTCTGTGCATCACATGCTTATCATCCATTTTTAACTGCAATCAATGTCACGTCCCGAATGATCATTCCGGACATACACAAGTGAGGTAGGAAATTGCAGTTATATCCCTGTCAGTGCCGCGCAGGATCATAGCATTCTCCCTCCTTGGGTTCGGTATAAAAAGTCAGCTTTCACAGGCTGCTTCCGCCAACGTGCGGGGTCATTTCAGCCTCGGTAATGACTCGTCAGTTCCTTTCGACTTCCACCCATGGCCTGAAAATCGGCTCCGGGCAATGCCTGTTTTACACCCGACGCGACTACAAAAAGAATCATTTTCTTTGAAGAATGTTCATTTTTTTGATTAATTCTGTGGCGTTCCTCACTGAAAAATTTATGATGCGTCAATCCGGCGTCGCATTCTCAAGAGTGAAAGAACGAAAAAACGGGTGGGCCTGTACAGGGTTTAGTTTTGCGCGCACAGCGGTCAAAACACGGATTCGCCTGTACAGATCCGGCAAGCAAGGACATGCGCAAATCTCGCAAAACCAGGGAAGGAATCAAGCAATGGCAGTCATTACTGAACCGCTCAAGAACCAGGCTGACATGTTGCGTCGTGGCCTGACGGATCTTCGCGCAGAAGATGCCGAACTGGCGGCCATTCTCGACGCGGAAATCACGCGTCAACAGCACACGCTTTCACTGGTTTCCTCCTCCTGCGCAGTTCAGCCGCGAACCTTGGCGGCCTGCGCTTCCGTGCTGGTCAACGTGACGGCAGAGGGCATGTCCGGCAAGCGCCACAGTGCAGGGTGCGAGAACGTCGAACTGGTCGAGTCGCTGGCCATCCGCCGAGCGCGGCAACTGTTCGGCGCGCAATACGCCAACGTGCAACCACACTCAGCGTCGAACGCCATATACCAAGTCCTTACGGCCTTGATGGAGCCTGGCGATACCCTGTTGGGTATGGCGGTGGAGCACGGTGGTCATCTCACCCATGGCAGCCTCGCGGCGTTTTCGGGCGCCTACTACAAGGCGATCCAGTACGGCACGACATCCGACGGTCTTATTGATTACGACAAAGTGCGCCTGCTGGCGCTCGCCCATCGCCCACGCGTCATCCTCTGCGGCGCCACCGCCTATTCACGCGTAGTCGACTTCACGCGGTTTCGCGAAATTGCCGATGAAGCCGGGGCCATCCTGCTCGCCGACATTTCGCATATCGCCGGGCTTGTGGCCACCGGTCGGCATCCAGGTCCGATCGACGCCGCACATGTCACCGTCACCTGCACGCACAAGCAACTCGCCGGGCCTCGGGGTGGCGTGATCCTCAGCGGTGCTGATGCGAACACCAAGATTCCCGGCTTGAGAACCACCTTCAGTCGCCTGCTGGATGAAGCCGTTTACCCGCGAATGCAGGGTGCGCTCGCTGCCAACATGATCGCTGCGAAGGCTGCCGCGCTGGGTTACGCCATGTCGGCAGAATTCGACGTCTGCATGGCGCAGATCCGCAGTACTGCGGATGAAATGGCCCGCGCCTTCCAGGCACAGGATTACGAAGTGGTTGGCGGCTGCAGTGAAAACCATACGGTACTGGTTCGCTTGCGTGGCGACATCACGGGCGCTATCGCGGAGGCGGCACTGGGTCACTGCGGGATCATCGTCAATCGCCATCGCGTTCCCGGCGATCACCGCTCGACACTGGTGACGAGCGGACTGCGCATCGGCACGGGCGCTCTGGCGCAACGCCGGGTCGATGTCCACGGCAGCCGCCAGATCGTCGATTTGATAGTGCGGGTTCTGAATACGGTAGCGCCGCTCGGCGAACAGGATTACACACTGGAACCCCTGCTCCTCGCGCAGTTTCGCTCAGAGGTCGAAACCCTGTGCAGGGACTATCCTCTCGCCGACTACCAATAGCGCTCCAACATTTTCAGCCATAAAAAAACCCGGCACTCAGGCCGGGTTTTGTTTTTCTGCATCAGCGCTTACTTGGCAGCACCTGCCGCGTGCACGGCCTGCTGCGCGCCGCGCTTGTTCTTGATCACGTAGCAGACCCACATGAACACGACCCACACCGGAATCGCATACACCGAGATCTGAATGCCCGGGATCAACAGCATCACGCCGAGGATGAAGGCGACGAATGCCAGGCAGATGTAGTTACCGTACGGATACCACAACGCCTTGAACAGCGGCGTCTGTTTGGTCTTGTTCATGTGCTGGCGGAACTTGAAGTGCGAGAAGCTGATCATCGCCCAGTTGATCACCAGCGTCGCAACCACCAGCGACATCAGCAGTTCCAGCGCGTGTTGTGGAATCAGGTAGTTGAGCAGCACAGCCACCAGCGTCACTGCCGCCGAAGCCAGAATCGAACGCACCGGCACACCGCGCTTGTCGATTTTCGCCAACACTTTCGGCGCATCGCCCTGCTCGGCCATGCCCAGCAGCATACGGCTGTTGCAATAGGTGCCGCTGTTATACACCGACAACGCAGCGGTCAGGACCACGAAGTTGAGGATGTGCGCGGCGGTGTTGCTGCCGAGCATCGAGAACACTTGCACGAACGGGCTGCCGCTGTACGAATCGCCAGACGCGTTAAGGGTTTCCAACAGGCTGTCCCATGGCGTCAGCGACAGCAGGATCACCAGTGCACCGATGTAGAAAATCAGGATTCGGTAGATCACCTGATTGATCGCTTTCGGGATCACGGTTTTCGGCTTGTCCGCTTCAGCGGCGGTGAAACCGAGCATTTCCAGACCGCCGAAGGAGAACATGATGATCGCCATGGCCATCACCAGACCGCTCACACCGTTCGGGAAGAAACCACCGTGCGACCACAGATTGCTCACCGAGGCTTGCGGGCCGCCGTTGCCGCTGACCAGCAGGTAGCTACCCAGCGCAATCATGCCGACGATCGCGACGACCTTGATGATCGCGAACCAGAACTCCGCCTCACCGAAGACTTTGACGTTGGCCAGGTTGATCGCGTTGATCAGCACGAAGAAAGCCGCTGCAGACACCCAGGTCGGGATATCCGGCGCCCAATAGTGAATGTATTTGCCGACCGCGGTCAGCTCCGACATGCCCACCAGAATGTACAGGATCCAGCAGTTCCAACCGGACAGGAACCCGGCAAAGCCGCCCCAGTACTTGTGCGCGAAATGGCTGAAGGAACCGGCCACCGGCTCTTCGACAATCATCTCGCCCAACTGGCGCATGATCATGAAGGCGATGAAGCCGCAGATGGCGTAGCCGAGGATCATCGACGGGCCGGCGGATTTCAGTACCCCGGCCGAGCCGAGGAACAATCCGGTACCGATCGCGCCACCGAGGGCGATCAGTTGAATATGGCGATTTTTCAGGCCGCGTTTCAGCTCGCCTGATTGCGAGGGTTGTCCACTCATGAAAAAGGTCTCACGCAAGGTTTGATGGTGTTCAGTAGACGTTGCTGCAAGGTTGCGATTTCAGGCAGCCCCGATCAAACCCCAGCGCAGGCACCAGGAGTTCAGCTTGTTTACAACGGTCATGCGTCACCTGTTTGTTTTTATCTGTGACGAAATCGAACCCGAAACGCTTGTGGCGCCACGGAGTGAACAAGGCGGATAGCCTTGAGATTTGCGCGATTACGCAGAGGGTCACAGTTAAAACGCGGCGCATTGTACACCGCTAACCCCCTGCTGCCAGACCCCGCTGGATCAGCGTGGCGGTTGCCGGGATTGCGTGTGTCCGCCTCGAGTCACTCGAGCGGCTGCAAAAATTGAGTCAGGCCTTTGCAGGCCATCGGCGTGGACGAGGAAAAAATCGTCCCACGGAGAGAGATGGAGATCAGTCACGGCGTTCATTGCGCCTCCTTCTTGTTATGCACCTGCACGACAGGCATGAGGCGCATCTCACCCTGCAAACGGCGCTGAAACAAGCGCGCCAGAGCCTTGTCCGGCCCGCGGCGGAGCAGGCTTCGGCAGCTTTTCCTTACAGCGATCATGACGGGTTGGTTTCCCTCGGTTTTACCGGCTTTTTTGTAAACATTTCTTTACGATGCGTAACGCAGAGTTTCCATTTCGGAAATATCTGTCAGACGTCTGCAAATTGACGGTAGCTAGCTTGCTAATGAAACGTGCCGTTTAGTTTTTTGTTTTCAAATAAGAAAACTGCCGCCGAAAAACAGAATAAAAAGTCTATTTAAAAATTAAATGAATAATTTTTTGCATTACAAAAAACCCTGAACTAGGTTCTTCACGTCTTGCCGGCCACCTCGACCGGCCAGTCACAACCGTGAATGTCATCTAGGAGATCGACCATGCAAGCACTGGAAAAAGACTTGGATACCGAACTGCAACTGGACGAATGGTTTGAAGCACCGACCCACGAGGCGGCTGTAGAAATGATGCAAGCCGACGCGGTAGTTCCGTTCGGCACGGCGATGTGGCCTCTGTAAGACATCTCCGGGCAGGCACGATCCGGCCGGTCGTGCCTGCCGCTTTCTACACGGTCAGTCAGGGAGGATTCATGGATAAGCCCCGCGCGATCTCGCATTTCCTTTACTACCTCGAACACCACCCCGCCCTTGCCGGCCTCGACTCGGCGAAGGTATTGCTCGGCCACACGGCTGATTACGAAGCGCTGACCGGCGCGATCGCCGAACAGGCAGGCGATCATCCTCGTTTCCAGTTCAGCAGCCGACGTCTGGACCTGGACAGCACTGCAACGCTGACCTCGGCAATCACCGACAGCGATCTGTACATTTTCTTCTACGACTCTTCCACCTTGCCCAACCCACGCCCCGACGGCCCGGAGTTCGTCCGCGCGCTGCAAGCGGTGATGGCGGAGAACTGGAAGAAGTCGCTGCTGTTCAAGGATTACGGCGATTATTTCTATGACACCTTCAGCGTCACGCCGCAGCGCATTGCTGGCCTGAACAGTCACCTGATCCAGCGTATGTCCCAGGCGACCACGCTGAGTTTCAAAGACGATGACGGCTCATGGTTTGAAACGCCGCTGAGCAGCATCAAGAAGTGGACCGATATCAACGGCATCGGCAACTTCGACCTGGCCCCCGGCGAAATCGCCACGCACAGCGAGGCCATCAATGGCCATGTGAAATTCAAGGGCACGTTCCTCAGCACCATCCCGTTTGCGCGCAAATACGGCGTACTGGAATCGCCGTTGGAGCTATGGATCGAGAATTCGACTATCAGCCGCATCGCCACGGAGGTGCCGGGGCTGGAGCATGATTTCAACAAGTACCTGGACGCCAATCCGTCGAACCGGCGGATTGAGGAGTTGGGGATTGGCACCAATGAAGGCGTGAAGGATTTGTATGCGCGTAATGCCGGGTTTGAGGAGCGGCATTGTGGGTTGCATCTCGGATTGGGCGGCGGGGCCAAGGGCAGCCATCACCTGGACCTGATCTTCTCCGGCGGGGTGTTGGCGCTGGATAACAAGCCGGTGTTTGATGGCCGGTTTGTGTTTTAGGACCGGCACCTGATCGTTCCCACGCTCCGCGTGGGAATGCAGCCTGGGACGCTCCGCGTCCCTCTAGAGCCGAACGCGGAGCGTCCGTTGAGGCATTCCCACGCAGAGCGTGGGAACGATCGGTCATACCTTTCATCAGACGAAAAAAAACGCCAACCCTGAGGTTGGCGTTTTGGCTTTGGCTTGAAGCGTGCCGCTAGAAGCTCGCAGCTGCCTTATTCCGGCTTCTTGCGACCAAACCCCGGACGCTGACCGGAACCGGCCGGTGCGCCACGACGCTTGCCCGACGGTTTGTCACCGTCAACCAGCTTGATCCCCGGACGCTTCGGCGCAGGTTTGGCCGGGCGCTTGTTGGTGGTGTCTGCTGGACGATCCGCCACAGGCGTGCCACGACCGGCAGGTGCACCACGCTCGCCACGCTCAGTGCGACCGTTGGCCGGACGCGGAGCGCGTTCGCCGTCACGGGCTACTGGCTTGCGACCTGGACGCTCGCCTTCGATCTGCGGTTCACGGCTTGGGCGCGGACCGGTCGGCGCGCCAGCGGCTGGACGCAGGGTGCGTACGCGCTCGGTCTTGGCCATCGGGCGCGACGATTTGCGCTGCATACGCTCAAGCTTGTCTTTGCTCTTGGCGTTCAGTTGCGGCATCGCTACCGGCGTCAGGCCGACTTCAGCACTGAGGATGTCGACTTCGTACTGGCTCATTTCGCGCCAGCGCCCCATCGGCAGGTCGGAGTTGAGGAACACCGGACCGAAACGCACGCGCTTCAGACGGCTGACCACCAGACCCTGCGATTCCCACAGACGACGAACCTCACGGTTACGGCCTTCCATCACCACGCAGTGATACCAGTGGTTGAAGCCTTCACCGCCCGGTGCCTGCTTGATATCGGTGAACTTCGCCGGGCCGTCTTCCAGCACGACGCCGGCCTTCAGGCGCTCGATCATCTCGTCGTCGACTTCACCGCGTACGCGCACGGCGTACTCGCGGTCCATCTCGTAGGACGGGTGCATCAGACGGTTGGCCAGCTCACCGTCGGTGGTGAACATCAGCAGACCGGTGGTGTTGATGTCGAGACGACCGATGTTGATCCAGCGACCTTCCTTCGGACGCGGCAGCTTGTCGAACACGGTCGGACGGCCTTCAGGGTCGTCACGGGTGCAGATCTCGCCATCGGGTTTGTTGTACATGATCACGCGGCGGACCGATTCGGCCGCTTCTTCGCGCTTGATCACCTTGCCATCAATGGTGATGGCGTCGTGCATGTCGACGCGCAGACCGAGGGTGGCGTCTTTGCCATTGACCTTGATCCGGCCCTGGCTGATCCAGGATTCCACGTCACGGCGCGAGCCGACGCCGATACGGGCGAGGACTTTCTGCAGCTTTTCGCCTGCTGGGCCGATTTCCTGGTCGTCTTTCTGAATGATGTCGCTCATCTGGGCACCTCCCGGTGTGGTCTGTTCAAGCGCTCTGAATTGGACGCCTGAAGCATTGAAATCTGGGTTCTCGGCCGAAGGGATCGGCGGAGGGTCGCGAATCATACGCGGATGTGCGCCATCGCGCATCAGAGACTAGTCGATCAGGCCAAGGTTATTTCTTTTTCCGCCGACCGGCGCCACCGAGTTTGATCAGGCGCAGCGCGGCTTCGGCCAGTACGCTGCGCTTGTCGTCCTTGTCGAGTTTCTTCCAGGCCTTGATTTCGCGCTTGCTGCGGCCGCAGCCGAGACAGATGTCGTCGGTGAATTTGCAGAGGCTGATGCACGGGTCTTTTGTTGAACTCATACCTACTCCAGAAACACACAAATCCCCTGTAGGAGTGAGCCTGCTCGCGATTGCGGTGTATCTGCCAAGAAGATGTCGACTGACACACCGCAATCG
>NZ_JBFUIR010000069.1:0-16724 GCF_056401755.1 Pseudomonas sp. P4_D7
GTCCTACATCCATCAAACGCCCATTCATTTAGCGTCCGCATCGTTTTCTGACGATAGAACAAGGACGCTCATGGCGCGAAAGACAGACAGACCTCGGGTTCAAAATCCACCGGCCGGTGACGGACACCACATCACTAGCCGCTACATGACCGACAGCGAGTTGGCAGAGCGGGAAGCTAGACAAACCGCCTATGACGACATGCTTGCCAGACAGCAAGCTTACGAAAATAGCCTAATCAAACAGCCACAACAGCCCATGCCCGATGCAAAAGGTTGCGTGTTCGCTAAAAGCTGCCAACTTCCGGATGGTGTAATCAACCATGTCAGTAGTACCGGATTTATTCCGGTCGAGAAGTTGGCTGATTTTGGAGAGTTGTCTTTGTTGGGCGGCCGCGAACGAGACACTGCTGGCAACATCCCGCTGAAAAAAGTAGGAGGCCGTAATTTTCCCGCTGCGGCAGGAACGCTTTTATTAGCTACGACTACCACTGCAAGCCCAGGCGCAAGTGCAGTGAGTGGTGCAAGTGCAGTGACGGGAGGTGTTGTCGCTGGTGCATTGCTCGGCATGGTTGCTCTGCTTTGGCCTTCGAGTTTGGGCGACAGCTCGCTATACACAGAAGAACAACTTAAATCGCTTGAGAAAGGTCGCACTCGTGTCCGATTGCGTTTAAAACAACAAGCCGACGGCACCTTGAAAGGATATGGGTACAACACCCAGACGCGCAGCGATTGGGAGATGATTCCTGTCGTACGGTTCGTGAAGCAAGGCACCCAGCAAGTCGCAGATTTCGGTAATGGGGCAACACTGATTTGGACTCCCGCCGTAGACACAAGCAGTACATCGGAAATTCCACCGCTGGAAGGCGCACCGCAAATTCCCCAGATCTGGATTTATCCGCCGACTGAGCAAGCGGACAAGCTCATCGTTAATCCGGTTTACCCGCCTGAGTACCGAGATTTCATCCTTGTTTTTCCTCCAAACTCGGGAATTAAACCCCTTTATATTGTTTTGGCGCTTGAGTTCGATGCAGCCAGTTACCACGGAAAAACAGATACACCCATAAAAAGTAAAGGACCAACCAATGGTCAGGAAGCGCTAGAAAACTCGGTTCAGGTCAAACCTACATCACCACGTAGAATCGGAATTGATCCAGAAACAAATGAGCTAGTCGTCTTCGATCGCACGGGTGGAGATGTCTATCACGGCCACGTAAGGCCATGGGATAAACTTCACCAAGATATGAAAAATGCGCTGATCAAGGCTAAAAAAGTAGACAACAAAGGCAGAATCCTGGGAGATGCAAAGTGAGCCTCATCTATCAAGATCCATCTATTAGCCATGACGAGGCCATTCGCCTACTTTCCAGCGACACGGATGCAAACGTAATCACCGCACTCGTATCCATTGGCCTGAATGAAACCGATAGAAACTGGGCTCAGGACATCTGCCTGAAACAGCTCGCCAGCAAAACCGAAGCAATTGTGGCCGCTGCGGCTACTGCACTCGGGCACATCGCTCGCCGACATGGCGAACTGGATACTGAAACAGTTTTTGCGGCACTCGAATCAGCCAAGCAAACGCACCCTTCACTGCAAGGAATCATCGAAGACACGCTTGACGATATAGACGTATTCACCTGATCCACCCTGACGGCATTTGGATGAAGTAACGGACTTCATCCAAATCGACGCCCCCCACCTCAATCCTCCCGCGTCAGCACTTCCAACAACTCAATCTCAAACACCAGATTCGAATTCGGCGGGATCTTGCCCATCGTCCGTTCGCCATACCCCAGATGCGCCGGCACCAGCAATTTACGTTTGCCCCCCACCTGCATGCCCATCAAGCCCTGATCCCAACCCTTGATCACCCGCCCGGTGCCAATCACGCACTGAAAAGGTTTGCCACGGCTGTAGGAAGAATCGAACTCGCTGCCGTCTTCCAGCCATCCGGTGTATTGGGTGGTGATCAGTGCGCCTTTGACGGCGGTTTTGCCTTCGCCGGCCTGAAGATCGATTACCTGCAGTTCATCATTCATAACATTCACTCTATTGTTCAGCCGGCCGCCGTTTTCCCAGAAATGCCGGGGATTGGCAACCTGCCAGCGCAGATCAACATGGTATCCGAACCGAGTATTGAAGCATTAACATAGCCAACCGCCATTACTCCACGGATCGACCCGCCATGCTGGCAGCGCCCGAATGACTCTGTTCTGGATCAGCCTTGCCGTCGGCGCGATCATGCTGGCCATCATCGCCCTGCTGCTGTGGCGCGAACGCGGTTTGCGCAGGCAGCTTGCGCAGTACCGGGATTTGCTGACGCGGGCCGCCGATGGCCAACGCATTCAGCAGGACGGCGACGTCGAGCGTTTCAAACGCAGCCAGTACTTTGCGCGCATCGGCACTTGGGATTGGGAAGTCGACACGGATCGGCTGTACTGGTCGGACGCGATTTACGGCATGTTCGGGTTCAAGATCGGCGAGATTACGCCGTCCTATGCGCTGTTCTGCTCCTGCGTCCATCCGGACGACCGCACCAAGGTGCGCGAGGGCGAACTGCGTTGCCTGGAGACCGGCGAAAATCACGATGAGGAATACCGCGTGGTGTGGCCTGACGGCACGATTCGCTGGCTGCGGGAAACCGGCAACGTGGTGCACAACGACCACGATGCGGTGGTGAAAATGATGGGCGTGGTGCGCGACATCACCGAAGAAAAAGCCTCGGCCAGCTACCTGCAACACCTCGCCCACTTCGATCCGCTGACCGGCCTGCCCAATCGCCTGGTGCTGGAGCAACGCTTGTCGGAAGCGCTGGATCACGCGCGGCAGACCGAGACCCGCGTCGCACTGGTATTCATCGACCTCAACGGTTTCAAAACCATCAACGATCGCCACGGCCATGCCGCCGGCGACCGCGTGCTGATCACCACGGCCACGCGGCTGAAACGCATCCTGCGCGCCACCGATACGGTCGCGCGCATTGGCGGCGATGAGTTTGTGGTGATCCTGCAAGACCTGGCGCCGAGCCTGAGTTTGCAGGACGAAGCGCGCAGCATTTGCCAGAAAATCTTCATCGAACTGTCGCCCCCGATCAGCATCGGCAACGACCAGCGCCACATCGGCACCAGCCTTGGCGTGGCGGTGTTTCCGGACCATGCGACAGCCATGGATCGCTTGCTGCACGTCGCAGATCTGGCGATGTATGAGGCCAAGCGCAGTGGCAATAATCAGTATCGGTTGGGTGGAGAAAGCCCCGCGCGTGTGCAGGCGCAGGGCTTTGAGATCCGCTCTTAACGCTCGACCGGTTTCATCTCGACAATCGTCCCGTTGGTGATCATCACCATGACGTACTGGTCATTGATCTGTACCCACTGCGCCTGCTCAACAGGTTTTTTCAGGCCCTTGGTTTTCCAGTCGATGGCTTTTTCACTGCGCTGATAAATATCCGGGGCGCGGTCGTTGACCTTCAGTTCGCGGTCGCTGGTCGGGGATTGAACGGCCTGTTCATTTGAGGTTTGCGCCGCTTGAACAAGTGGGCTGATCCCGGCAATGCCGGCGACGAGGGCCAGGCTGGCGATTAGGGTTTTGCTGTTCATCGGTGAACCTCCTGAGATGTGTGCTACCTGAACTCGGACTGCCGGGTTCGGGAATCATTCCTTTTTTTGCCGGGATGGGCGCTAGAGGTCATTGGAGTTTGGGTGTCCTGTAAACAAAAGCAAAATCAAGAGCCCCTCACCCTAGCCCTCTCCCGGAGGGAGAGGGGACTGACCGAGGTGTTTGGCAGAAGTGCGCCGATGTGCGATACCGAGTCGAATGCACGTTTCAAAACCAACCGAAATCGGCTCCCTCTCCCTCGGGAGAGGGCTGGGGTGAGGGGTAGCCACCTCACCAAACCAAAGCCATGCGCCCGCTTTTAACCACTCATTACAATGAGCGCCAGCTCGAGTGCCCTTGATCTTTTCTCACCGGCGACGTCGCCGTCAGTCGAAACCATAAGCAGCCGTTACCGCTGCAATGGATTTGTACCCCAAAAAACCATTGATCCGCCCTGAACATCAATCCATGCCAATAATGCAATTAACATCCTGTTACACCTGCGCCACCATCCACCTCAATAAAAACCGTGCGCCGCCCTCCCGTCGCGCACGTCATAAAAGCGGTGGAGTACTTTTCTATGACAGCCTCAATCCCTCACAACGGCTCGCGGGCCGGCGCCATTTTCCGGGTGACCTCGGGCAACTTCCTCGAACAGTTCGACTTCTTCCTGTTCGGCTTCTATGCCACGCAGATCGCGGCGGTGTTCTTTCCGGCGAGCAGTGAGTTCGCCTCCCTGATGATGACCTTTGCGGTGTTCGGCGCAGGCTTTTTGATGCGTCCGCTGGGCGCCATCGTGCTCGGTGCATACATCGATGATGTCGGTCGGCGTAAAGGTTTGATCGTCACCCTGTCGATCATGGCCAGCGGCACGATATTGATCGTGCTGGTGCCCGGTTACGAAAGCATCGGCCTATTTGCGCCGGCACTGGTGTTGATCGGGCGCTTGCTGCAGGGCTTCTCGGCTGGGGCGGAATTGGGCGGTGTGTCGGTGTATCTCGCCGAAATCGCCACGCCGGGCCGCAAAGGTTTCTTCACCGCTTGGCAGTCGGCCAGTCAGCAAGTGGCGATCATCGTCGCCGCCGCTTTGGGCTATGCGCTGAACGCGTGGATGGCGCCGGATGTGATTGCCGATTGGGGCTGGCGGATTCCGTTTTTCGTCGGTTGCATGATCGTGCCGTTTATCTTTTTCCTGCGCCGTAACCTGGCGGAAACCGAAGAGTTCGCCGCACGCAAACACCGCCCGAGCATGGGCGAAGTGTTCCGCACCCTCGGCCAGAACTGGGGCGTGGTACTCGGCGGCATGTTGATGGTCGCGCTGACCACCACCGCGTTTTACCTGATCACCGTGTACGCGCCGACCTTCGGCAAAACCGTGCTGCACCTGAGCACCTCCGATGCACTGTTGGTGACGCTGCTGGTCGGTGTGTCGAACTTCTTCTGGTTGCCGATTGGCGGCCTGTTGTCCGACCGTATCGGCCGTCGTCCGGTGCTGATCGCCATGTCGCTGCTGGCCCTGGCCACGACCTATCCGGCGCTGTCGTACCTGGTGCAGGCGCCGAGCTTCAGCCACATGTTGCTGTCGCTGTTGTGGCTGTCGTTTATCTACGGCTTGTACAACGGCGCAATGATTCCGGCGCTGACCGAGATCATGCCAGTTGAGGTGCGCGTTGCCGGTTTCTCTCTCGCCTACAGCCTGGCCACCGCCATTTTCGGCGGTTTCACCCCGGCGATGTCGACCTTCCTGATTCAGTACACCGGCGACAAAGCCGCGCCGGGTTACTGGATGAGCATCGGTGCGCTATGTGCCTTGTGCGCCACTCTTTATCTGTACCGCCGTGCCGGTGGTCGTCTGCAACCTGTCGCGGCCTGAGGAAAACTCGCCATGAAAAAACTGTTTACTGTCACCGCCCTGCTCGCCGGTCTCGCGTTCAACCTCGCGGCGCAGGCCGAAGAATTGAGCGTGATGACCTCCGGCGGCTTCACTGCCGCCTACAAGATTCTCGGGCCGAAATTCGCTGCCGCCAGCGGCAACACCCTGACCACCAGCCTCGGCCCGTCGATGGGCAAAGCCCCCGAAGCGATCCCCAATCGCCTCGCCCGCGGTGAACACGCCGACGTGGTGATCATGGTCGGCTATGCCCTCGATGACCTGATCAAGCAAGGCAAAGTCGACCCGGCCTCGCGCGTTGAGCTGGCCGATTCGCGGATCGGCCTGGTGGTGCGCGAAGGCGCGCCGAAACCGGACATCAGCAGTGTCGACGGCCTGAAGAAAACCCTGCTCGACGCGCAGTCAGTGGCCTACTCCGACAGCGCCAGCGGCGTCTACATCGAGCAGCAGTTGTTCAAGAAACTGGGGATCGAAGATCAGCTGAAGCCGAAGGCAAAAATGATCCCGAAAATCCCGGTCGGCTCGGTGGTTGCCACTGGCGACTATCAACTGGGCTTCCAGCAGGTCAGCGAATTGCTGCCGGTGCCGGGCGTGAGTTTCGTGGCGAAGATTCCGGAATCGGTACAGTCGGTGACGCGTTTTGCCGCCGGGATTCCGGTCGGCGCACAGCATCCTGAAGAAGCCAAAGCCCTGCTCGCCTACCTCGCCGCGCCGGCCGCACAAGCTGACGTGCAGGCCACCGGACTGGACTCGGTCAAGCGCTGACAATTGGCGGCTGGACTTTCATTTCCACCACCAGCCGCTCCAGTTCCAGTGCCGCCGGGGTCAGCGTACGACCCCGGCGCTTGATGATGCCGACACTGCGCATCACTTGCGGGTCGGTCAACGGCACCCGCGTCAGGATCGGATGATCCGGCCCCGGCATCGCCATCAGCGGCACCGCCGCCACCCCCAACCCCGCCTCCACCAGACCGATCATCGTTGTCACATGACGGGTTTCGCAGATGCTCGAACGCTGCGGCACTACGCTGCTCAACGCCTGATCGAGCAGAAAGCGGTTGCCGGAGGTCTTGTCGAGCGAGATGTAATCCTGCTGATAGAACTCGTCCCAGCTCACACTGCTGCGCCCAGCCAGCGGGTGATCGCGGCGACAAGCGACGACGTAGCACTCCTGCACAAGCGGTTCGAACTCGACTTTGGCATCCTGCGTGCCGAGGAAACTCAAGCCGAAATCCGCCTCGCCGTTGACCACCGCACTCAAGACATCGTGCGCACTGGAGTCGAGCACTTTGACTTTGATCCGTGGGAATTGCTGGTGATAGCGCGCAACCACGCGGGGCATGAAGTAGTACGCCGCCGAAGGCACGCAGGCGACGGTGACATGGCCCAAACGGGTCGATGCGACTTCGCTGATGCCCAATAAAGCCACGTCGAGATCATCGAGCAAACGCTCGACACTAGGCATGAATCCGCGCCCGGCCTGGGTCAGGCTGACCTTGCGTGTGGTGCGTTCGAAGAGTTTCACGCCGAGGGCGTCTTCGAGCTTTTCGATGCGCCGGCTTAGCGCCGGTTGCGACAGGCGCACGGTGTCGGCGGCCTTGCGAAAACTGCCCTGCTCGACCACGGCGCGAAAGGCTTGCAGGTCGTTGAGGTCGAAGTTGATGGCCATGGCGGGACTCGGGGGATTGATTCGTAGAGGTTATGAATGTAACCAATTGATGCCAATTATTATAGAAACGATGAAAATCCCCTGTGGGAGCGAGCTTGCTCGCGAATGCGATCTACCAGTGACAAACCTGTTGACTGACACTTCGCTTTCGCGAGCAAGCTCGCTCCCACATTGGATCTCCAGTGGCCTATAGGTCTTGGTAACCCTTATCCTTGTCACCCCCGCCGTACCGTTGTCAGGAGTAACCCCCCATGCCCCATGAAGGCAATCTGTTGCAAGCCGCTGTCGTCTTTCTGTTCGCGGCCGTGCTCACCGTGCCTTTGGCCAAACGTCTGCAACTGGGCGCCGTGCTCGGTTATCTGTTTGCCGGGGTGATCATCGGCCCGTCGGTTTTAGGTCTGATCGGCAACCCGCAAAGCGTCGCGCATATTTCCGAACTGGGCGTGGTGTTGCTGTTGTTCATCATCGGCCTTGAGCTGTCGCCGCGACGTTTGTGGGTGATGCGTAAATCGGTGTTCGGCGTCGGTCTGGCGCAGGTGCTGCTGACGGCTTCGGTGATCGGCGTGCTGGCGCTGTCGGTGTTTGGCCAACCGCTGAACAGTGCGATTGTGCTCGGCCTTGGTCTGGCGCTGTCCTCGACGGCATTCGGTCTGCAAAGTCTGGCTGAGCGCAAGGAGCTGACCAGCCCCCATGGGCGACTGGCGTTTGCGATTCTGTTGTTCCAGGACATCGCCGCGATCCCGTTGATCGCACTGGTGCCGATGCTGGCGGGTGGTGCTCACGACACCAGTAACGCGGAAAGCCTGAACCATGCGTTGCAGGTGCTCGGCGGTATCGCGGTGGTCGTGGTCGGTGGGCGTTATCTGTTGCGTCCGGTGTTCCGCGTGGTGGCGAAAACCGGTCTGCCGGAAGTGTCGACGGCCACGGCGTTGCTGGTGGTGATCGGCACGGCGTGGTTGATGGATCTGGTCGGTGTGTCGATGGCGCTGGGCGCGTTTCTCGCCGGTTTGCTGTTGGCGGATTCGGAATATCGCCATGAGCTGGAAGCGCAGATCGAGCCGTTCAAAGGTCTGCTGCTCGGGCTGTTTTTCATCAGTGTCGGCATGGGCGCCAACCTCAGCTTGCTGCTCAGTGCGCCGATCACCGTGTTGGGGCTGACGCTGCTGTTGATCGGGCTGAAATTGCCGCTGCTGTTCGTCGTCGGACGCCTGGCCGGTGGCTTGAACAAGGTCAGTGCGATTCGCCTTGGCATCGTGCTGGCGGCCGGTGGTGAGTTCGCTTTTGTGGTGTTCAAGATCGGTCGCGATCAGGGCCTGTTTGAGCCGCGCCTGTATGACCTGCTGGTGCTGACCATCACCTTGTCGATGGCGGTCACGCCGTTGTTGCTGCTGATCTGCGCGCGGCTGGTCAGCCCGAAAGTGCAGCCGGTGGAAGTGCCGGAAAAATACCGTGAGATCGACACTGACACGCCGCGTGTAGTGATCGCCGGCATGGGCCGGATGGGCCAGATCGTCGCGCGGATTCTGCGGGCGCAGAACATCAAATTCGTTGCGCTGGACACCTCGGTGGAGACCATCGAACTGTCGCGCAGTTTTGGTGGTGTGCCGGTGTTCTACGGCGACCCGATGCGCCCGGAAATCCTCAATGCCGCCAAGGTCGGCGAGGCGGAATATTTCGTGATTGCCACGGATGATCCGGAGACCAATATCAAGACCGCCGAAGTGGTGCGCAAGCTGTATCCGCACATGAAGATCATCGCTCGGGCACGTAACCGTCAGCACGTGCACCGCTTGGTCGATGTTGGCGCGGAGGCGATTCGTGAGACTTATTATTCGAGCCTGGAAATGAGCCGGCGTACCTTGGTGGGACTTGGTTTGACCCAGGCCCAGGCCGATGCGCGGATCAAGCGCTTCAAGCATCACGACGAACAGGTGCTGGAGGCGCAACACGCGGTCTACGACGACGCCGCCAAAGTCCTGCAAACCGCGCAGGAAGCCCGGGCGGAGCTGGCGCGGTTGTTCGAATCCGACCAGCTGGAAGAAGAATCCCGCAACACCTGAGCCACACCCGATTGTTCCCACGCTCCGCGTGGGAATACAGCCCGGGACGCTCTGCGTTCCAATTCGCGAGCTGGAACGCGGAGCGTCCCTTGAGGCATTCCCACGCGGAGCGTGGGAACGATCATCTTGCCAAGGTCAGACCAGTTCCAGTTCCAGCACTTGCTTGACCGGCGCCACCTCAAACCGGTCCGCCAGAAACGGCGTGATATCCAACGGCAGCGGTTCATCGTTGACCAGTTTGTCCAGCAGCACGCCGGTAATCGCCGAGGTCAGAATCCCGGTACGGAAGTGGCCGCAGGCATTCAAATACCCTTCCACCCCGCGCATCGGCCCGAGAATCGGCAACTCATCCGGCGAACCCGGACGCAAACCCGCCCAGGTGCGTTTCAGATTGACGTCCTTGAGTTCCGGCAGGCAGCGCACCGCCCCCTGCACCAGCCCGGCGATTTCCGGGTAGGTGGTGGTGACGTCGAAGCCTTTGTCTTCGGTGGTGCTGCCAATCAGGATCTCGCCGTTGTCCTTCTGCGCCACGTAGCAGTCGCTGGTGGTCAGGCAGCCGTTGAGAATCTTCGGCATGCGCTCGGTGAGCAGAATCTGGCCCTTCACCGGTTTCACCGGGATGCGAATACCCGTGGCCCATTCGCTCAAGTCCGCCGCCCAGGCACCGCCGGCGTTGATCAGCGTCTTGCAGTGGAACACGCCCTCCTCGGCCGTTTGCACACCGGTGACGCGACTGCCGTGATGCAACACACCGGTGACGTTGGTGTTGACGAAGATGTCGACGCCGTTCTGCCGTGCACCTTCCATGTAGGCATCGGCGAGGCGGAACGGGCTGACCTGATGGTCGCAGAGAAACTCCAGCGCCCCGCGTGCTTCGTGGCTGACGCTCGGTTCAGACTCGCGTAGCGCCGCTTGGTCGAGCCAGCGCACCTGATCGGCCAGGTGCGGAATGCAGCCGACGATGTGCTCGGCGTAGAGCCGGTCTTCATCGTCGTAAATGACGAATTTCAACCCGGTCTTTTCGAACTTGAAATCCATCCCGTGGTTGTCTTTCAGCTCTCGGTGCAATGCCGGGTACAGCGCGTTGGACTGCAGGGCAAAATCGAAGAAAGACTCCGGCAGAATGTGCGGCGTGCTCGCGTCCACCGCCACCGCCGCGCCTTGGGTTTCGCGCTTGCGGTTGGCCGACATCATGCGGAAGAAAATCACCCCGCAGCCGAGGCCGACCGACTCACCGATCGCCCACAAACCGCCGGCCGAAGCACGGGTAGCGTTGCCAGGGCGCTTGGCATCGATCAGCGCCACTTTGAGGTTTTTGCGCTTGGACAATTGATAGGCGCAGGACGCCCCGATCACGCCGCCGCCGGCAATGATCACGTCGTAGAACTTACTCATGGGCAGCGGCCTCCGTGCCGACAGACTGGAACGCGGAAAAAGGAATCGGATCGATCGGGAATCGCGGGCGCAGCCAACCGACGTCCTTGCGCCCGGTCGCCTGACGCAAGCGATCGCTGCAGTAGCCGACGCACATCCGGCCCTGACAATCGCCCATGCTCACGCGGGTGCGCATTTTCAGGCTGGCGATGTCTTGCACGCCTTGCTCCAGCGCCAGGTCGATGTCGGCGCGGGTGGCGTGCTCGCAACGGCAAATCACCGTGTCAGCGGCAGGCAATGCGGTCTGGCCGACGCCGCGTTCGGTGTAACGATCGACGGCAGCGCGAAAGCGCACGATGGCTTTGAGTTTGCTCAAGTAACGGTCGCGGCGCACACGCGCCAATTCCTCTTCGAGCACGCCGCGTTGCAGCAGAATCGAGGTTGCGGCGATCTTGCCGGCGAGCATCGCTGCTTCACCGCCGCGAATCCCGCCCATGTCGCCGGCCAGATGCACGTGCGGTTCGTTGCTTTGCTGCCAGACGTTCGCGTTGGCGCGCAGGTAACCGTCGTCACTGAAGCCGTGATCCAGGCCCATCTGCTGGCTCAGTTGGGTGCGCGGAATGAAACCGTAACCGACCGCGAGGGTCTTGGCTTCGAAGCGCTCGACGCGGCTCATGTCCGGTTCCCACGTGGCCGAGTAAGGCGCGACGCTGACGCTTTTCAGCTCGCCCTCGCCATGCGCCTCGACCACGCCCCAACCGTAGTTCATCGAGATACCGTGCAGTTTCAGGTAGGCGAGCATGCTCAAACCGTCGAGGAACAATTGCGGCTTGTTCAGCAGCGCCAGACTTTCGCGGGCAATCTTGCCGAACGCACACGCCTCATACACGCCCGCGACGCTGACGCCCGACGCATGCAACTGCGTCGCCACCAGCGGCAGCAACGGCCCGGTGCCGGCGATGATCACCGGCCCTTGCGGCTTGACCACGCCGCTTTTGATTTGCAGTTGCAGACCGCCGAGCATGATCACCCCCGGCAAGGTCCAGCCGGGAAACGGCACGCTGCGTTCATGGCAACCGGCAGCCAGGAGCAATTGCGGGTACTCGATTTCGTGTAACTGCTCGTCGCCATCGAGCACCACCAGCGCGCGGGTGCCTTCGGCGCCGACCACGCGATGGTTGAGGCGCACGTCGATCAGCCCGGCCTGTTCCTGAAAATCACCGTGCAGTTTGCCCAGTGCTTCAGAGTAGCGCGGGCCGAGATAATCGAGTTGCACGCCATCACGCAACGGCCCGCGATAGACCACACCGCCAAGGCGTGAAGCTTCTTCGAGCAAGGTGCAGCGCACGCCGTGGCGCGCCAGTTCGATGGCCGCCGCCATCCCCGCCGGGCCGCCGCCGACGATGACCGGTTGCTGGCTCATACGATCACCTCTTGCGTGATGATGCGGTTGACCTGGGTTTCAATCTGCATGCCGTCACGCACCACGGTCTGACAGGCACGACGTTTGTGCCGGCCATTGATTTTCACCAGGCAGCACTGGCACACGCCCATGCCGCAATAGGCGCCGGTGATCTGGTCGTGATCGTTGCGGGCAATCTGGCGAACGCCGAGTGATTGAATAACGCTGAGGACGGTTTCGCCGATGGCGGCGGTGACCGCTTGACCGTTGATGTGGACGGTCATATCCGCCTGCGCCAACGGCTGAATATCGAAGGTTCTTTCTTGGCAGTGCATTGCTATGTTCATCCGTGAGAGTTCGGTTGAGGTGGTGTCAGCTCCTTGCTGCACTACACCGGGTCGACGCATTTATTGTGGCTGTGAGGGGGCGTCGACGCGGGTACTCCGTCAGCGCAACAAGGTGCGCGTGAAGCACTGTAGTTCATACCTCAGCAAAGGCCGGGATCATTTACGTTAGGCGATCTCGCCGTAGTAAATATTGATCCAGGCCAGTGAAAACGATTGGATTGTCCAACGATCAGTTGGAGAAGACGAACTGCCCTTTGATCTTCTTCGCGCCAATGAAACCCAGGTCCGGGAACAGCAGGGTTTTGATCCAGGCGGCGTAGAACACAATGGCCAGAGTGATGCCGACGGCAATCACGGTCGACAGCGGATCTTCCTCATAACCCTTGAACATGCGTGAAACCTGACTGACGGTCAGGATGACGTAAACGGTGTAAGCCGCCGCCACGTTCTTGTAGAAGCCCCATGCAAACAACAACGGAATGCCGCCCGCGATCAGCAGCATGGTCAGTGCCAGACCGGCGCTGGCGTCATAGAACAGGAAGAAGCCTACGACTGAGCCGATCAATGCCTGGATGCAGGTCAACACGATCAGCAGGGTGACTTTGAGTGAATGTTTTGCTCTGAGGGCCGGATCCGGACGCCCCCCGATCCAGGCCGCCAACACGCGATCTTTGACCGCACCGCCCGACAACGCTTTGAACGTTTCGGTTTTCGAGCGCCCGGCTTCGAGCATTTCCACCAACTGGCGTTTGATTTCCTTCTTGTCCAACGTGTTCATCCTTAAAGAGAGGTAAAAGCGGCCAATCCACTTCCGGCGGCGATTCTCGCCGTTGCCCCCGCAGAAAGCAAAAAGCCGCTTCCACCCGAGGGTGGAAGCGGCCGAGGCATACGCCTCAATCAAGCAATCAGTGCACGAACAGGGCGATCAGGATGATGATCGGGATTGGCACGCCGAGGAAAAACAGCAGTAATGAGCGCATGGTGATGCTCCTTGTTTAACGGACTGGAGTGGTCGTGGTGTAGGTGTCGACTTCTATGTACTCGACGGCATCACGACGACGACCGCCGTAAGTAGCCGCGAGGCTGGCGAAGAACGCACCGGCCAACAGCGAAATGAACATCCACAGCGAGGTCCAGGCAGCGACTTTCGCAGCGGTGTCGGCGGCTTGTTGAGCTTTGACTTTGGCGTCGGCGAGGGCTTTCTGAGTGCGCGCATAAATCTCGTCAACGCGACGTTCGGCATCGGCCTGAGTCAGGTTGGTCCGTTGTGCGACCAGTTGTGCGAGGTAAGTACGGTCTTCAGCACTCAGCTGACCGTTGGCCAGGCTTTGCGCGAAGATCCGTGCCACAGCGCCATGAGCGGCGTCATCGCTGACGGAGGCCGGACGGTCATCGCGGAACAGGCTGTCGATGTAGTAGCCGTACTGGTTGCTGTCGGTGTTGGCCGCCGCAGAACCGGCTGCTTGAGTCATGGCGCTGGCAGCACCGCCAGCCACACTGGCACCGGCCTGCACACCACCACTGATCACGCTGCTGACCGAACCGACCACCAGCACTGCAGTGACCAATGTAGCCACGCACCAGGCCAGGAAGCCGTGCGCGGTGTCGCGGAAATACACTTCGTCACCGTGCATGTTCGCCCACTTCACCCGCAGGCGACCGGCGATGTAGCCACCCATGCCGGAAGCGATGATTTGCGTCGCCGCCAGCCAGACTATCGTGGAAATGCCCAGGCCCTTGGCGCTGACGCCCTCTCCGGCCCACGGTGAAACGGCAGAGAAACCCAAACCGAAACCGAGCAACACCAAAATCATCGACAGTGCAGCGGCAGCCGCGGCACCGGCGAAGATCGCGCCCCAGGACACGCCCGAAACGCTGCTCGACTCTTCAACGGCAGGATAAAACCCATCAGAGGATCTATTCATTGTTGTTCTGCTCCAGGCATGAAAAATGGTGTTACAACTCGTCAGCAGAGGAATTGCAGTGACCGTGCCAGTCGCGGAAATTAGATAAATCTATTAATTTCAATCAGTTAGAAAGAGTGAACTTACGCAAACCTTGCAAATTGCAATAATTGCCGGATAACAGCGGGTTTTATGCATTGGCCTCAAGTATCAATAGCGCTCCAAATCTGCGTTTGTGACAGGTCAACATGAAAGTTAATTTAAAGCGCCAGCGCAATTTCTTGGCAAAATGCTGCCATTCCGTTTGAACCGATCAGCAGGCCTGCCTATGACTCGTATCTTGACCATCGAAGACGACGCCGTGACCGCTCGGGAAATCGTCGCCGAACTGAGCAGCCACGGGCTGGAAGTAGACTGGGTCGACAATGGCCGCGAAGGCCTCGACCGCGCCGTGAGCGGCAACTACGACCTGATCACCCTCGACCGCATGCTGTCCGAACTCGATGGCCTGGCCATCGTCACCACGCTGCGTACCATGGGCGTGGCCACGCCGATCCTGATGATCAGCGCCCTCTCCGATGTCGACGAACGCGTACGCGGCTTGCGCGCCGGCGGCGATGATTACCTGACCAAACCGTTCGCCACCGATGAAATGGCCGCGCGGGTGGAAGTGTTGCTGCGTCGGCAGAACAGCGGCGCCACTCAGGCAACGACGTTGCAGGTGGCCGACCTCGAACTTGATTTGATCAGCCATGAAGCGCGCCGCGCCGAACAAGTGCTGACGCTGCTGCCGACCGAATACAAGCTGCTCGAATTCCTCATGCGCAACAGTGGCCAGATCCTTTCGCGGATGATGATTTTCGAAGAGGTCTGGGGCTATCACTTCGACCCCGGCACCAACCTGATCGACGTGCACATCGGCCGTCTGCGCAAGAAGATCGACGCCGCCGGCCATGTGCCGCTGATCCGCACGGTACGGGGCTCGGGTTATGTCATTGCCGAACCCGTCTGACGGCTGGCGCTCCTCCAGCAGCCGCTTGCTGGCGCTGTACAGTTCGCTGTTCGTGGCCTGGAGTGCGATCCTCATGGGGGTCATGTATTACGAGGTCTCCGGCTACCTCGACAACCTCGCCAAACACTCGTTGATGCAACGTCAGCACCTGTTTTCGCACTTTCGCGGCGAACAACTCGAAGACGCCCTCGCCGCCAGCATGACCTTCGACATTCGCGGCATCGACGCTTATGGCTTGTTCGATGCCGACGGCGTTTACCTCAGCGGTGCGTTGCAGCAGATCCCCGAAGGCCTGCCGCTGGACGGCAAGATCCACATGCTCGCCGAATGCGCCGACTCCGACGACCCGACCCTGCCCAACGACAGCTGCGACGCGGTGGCCACGCAAACCCGCGATGGGCGCTGGCTGGTATTGCTGCGCGATAACGGCTCGCTGTTCGCCGTCACGCGGATCATTTTGCATGCGTTGTTCTGGGGCGTGTCGCTGACGATTCTGCCGGGCATTGCCGGTTGGCATTTACTGCGGCGTCGGCCGTTGCGGCGCATCCGGGCGATTCAGGCCAGCGCTCAGGCGATTGTTGCCGGCGACCTGACCCGGCGCCTGCCGCTGTCCAATCGCCGCGATGAACTGGACATGCTCGCGGCCATCGTCAACGCGATGCTGGAGCGCATCGAGCGCTTGATGAATGAAGTCAAAGGCGTCTGCGACAACATCGCCCATGATCTGCGCACGCCACTGACGCGCCTGCGCGCGCAGTTGTATCGCATGCAGCAGCAGGCTGGTGAAGGTTCGCAGGAAGCGGCGCAACTGGATCTGGTGCTCGCCGAAGCGGACACGCTGATGGCGCGGTTTCGCGGGTTGTTGCGGATTTCCGAGCTTGAGGATCGCCAGCGCCGTTCAGGTTTTGTCGAACTCGATCCGGTGCAATTGCTGGAAGAATTGCACGAGTTTTATTTGCCATTGGCCGAGGAAGGCGAGCTGCGTTTCGAGCTGAACATGCCGGAGACCCTGCCGCCACTCAATGGTGATCGGGCGTTGCTGTTCGAGGCCTTGGCCAATCTGCTGAGTAACTCGATCAAGTTCACACCACCGGGCGGCACAGTGATGCTGCGTGGGGTGAACGCGGGTGGGCAGACGCGGATTGAGGTGCACGATTCCGGACCGGGAATTCCCGAGGCTGAGCGCGAGGCGGTGTTCCAGCGCTTCTATCGCGCCGAGGGTGGACAACCGCAGGGTGGCTTTGGCCTCGGATTGTCGATTGTCGCGGCGATTGTCAGCTTGCATGGCTTCAGTCTTGAAGTCGGCAGCAGTGATCTGGGCGGGGCGAAACTGCTGCTCGATTGCCGGCAGAGCCTGATCGAGAATTCCTGACTACTGACATGATCGTTCCCACGCTCTGCGTGGGAATGCCTCAAGGGACGCTCCGCGTTCCTGCTTGCGACAGGTACGCGGAGCGTCCCGGGCTGCATT
>NZ_JBFUIR010000070.1:0-16087 GCF_056401755.1 Pseudomonas sp. P4_D7
GTGCCTTGGCATCCACCACACCCGGCGCTTGCGTCATGACGTCGGCAGCACTCTGGGTTTTCGGGAAGGCGATCACTTCACGGATCGACTGGGCGCCGGTCATCAGCATCACCAGACGGTCCAGACCGAAGGCCAGACCACCGTGCGGCGGAGCACCGTACTTCAGCGCGTCGAGCAGGAAGCCGAACTTCTCTTCCTGTTCCGCTTCATTGATACCCAGCAGACGGAACACCGCCTGCTGCATTTCCTTGCGGTGGATACGGATCGAACCGCCACCCAGCTCGGTGCCGTTCAGCACCATGTCGTAGGCGCGGGACAGAGCGCCAGCCGGGTTGGCTTCCAGCTCTTCAGGAGAGCACTTCGGCGCGGTGAACGGGTGGTGCAACGCGGAGAAGCTGCCGTCGTCGTTTTCTTCGAACATCGGGAAGTCGACGACCCACATTGGCGCCCACTCGCAGGTCAGCAGCTTGAGGTCGTGACCGAGCTTGATGCGCAGTGCGCCCAAGGCTTCGCTGACAATCTTGGCCTTGTCAGCGCCGAAGAACACGATGTCGCCATCGACTGCGCCAACGCGATCGAGGATCACGTTGAGCTTGTCTTCAGGGATGTTTTTCACGATCGGCGATTGCAGACCGTCAACACCGGCAGCGCGCTCGTTGACCTTGATGTACGCCAGGCCCTTGGCACCGTAGATGCCGACGAACTTGGTGTAATCGTCGATCTGCTTGCGTGGCATGCTCGCCCCGCCTGGAACGCGCAGTGCGGCGATACGGCATTTCGGGTCGTTGGCCGGGCCGCTGAACACCTTGAATTCAACTTCTTTCAGTTGATCGGCAACGTCGACCAGTTCCAGCGGGTTACGCAGGTCTGGCTTGTCGGAACCGTAGCGGCGCATGGCTTCTTCGAAAGTCATGTGCGGGAAATCGCCGAATTCCAGACCCAGCACTTCCTTGAACAGGTTGCGGATCATTTCTTCGGTCAGGCCCATGATCTCTTTTTCATCGAGGAAGCTGGTCTCGATGTCGATCTGGGTGAATTCAGGCTGACGGTCAGCACGCAGGTCTTCGTCGCGGAAGCACTTGGCGATCTGGTAGTAACGGTCGAAACCGGCAACCATCAGCAGTTGCTTGAACAGCTGTGGCGATTGCGGCAGGGCGAAGAACGAACCGGCGTGGGTACGGCTTGGCACCAGATAGTCACGCGCACCTTCAGGGGTGGCACGGGTCAGGATAGGCGTTTCAACGTCGAGGAAGCCGTTCTCGTCGAGGAAGCGACGGATGCTGGTGGTCATGCGCGAGCGCAGACGCAGCTTCTCGGCCATTTCCGGACGACGCAGGTCGAGGAAACGATAACGCAGACGGGTTTCTTCACCAACGTCGGAGAACTCGTTCAGCGGGAACGGCGGAGTTTCCGACTCGTTCAGCACTTCCAGTTCATAACCCAGCACTTCGATCATGCCCGACGCCATGTTGGCGTTGGTCGCACCGGCCGGACGCAGACGCACCTTGCCGGTGATCTTCACGACGTACTCGCTGCGCACGCGATCGGCAGCGGCGAAGCTCTCGGCGCGATCCGGATCGAATACCACTTGGGCCAGACCGTCACGATCACGGATATCGAGGAAAATCACCCCGCCGTGGTCGCGGCGACGGTGAACCCATCCGCAAAGGGTAATTTCCTGGCCTTCCAGGCTTTCGTTCAGTTGGCCGCAATAGTGGCTGCGCATCATGATAATGGTTCGCTTCTCGTCATTCGATATTCGGTGGAGATCCCGTTGCTTTCAAAGCAATGCGGAAACTCACGCGTGTCGTTCAACCTGGGGTTGAACCCTAGTCAGATTTGTCACCACCGGCCAGATTCTTCTTGGTCCCGGTCTTGAAATCGGTTTCGTACCAACCGCTGCCGCTGAGGCGGAAGCCTGGCATGGACAGCTGTTTCTTGAGCTCTGGCGCCTGGCAGGCAGGGCAGTCGACCAGCGGTGCATCGCTGATCTTTTGAATGGCTTCCAACTGATGACCACAGGAAGCACATTGGTAATCGTACATCGGCATGGGGGTGTCTCGGCGATCAGATTGCCACCGCGCGCAGGGCTTTGCGGCGAAAGAGCGGGATTATATCGATTAAATGCGGCCTGTGCAGCCGTAAGACTGCACAGGCCGAGACCTCGTTTGCAACCGCCGTTTCAGAGCGATTCGGCAGTTGCTGCCTGCTTGACGCCGTTCATGACGCACACCACCCGCACCAGCGCGCTGAAATTTCTCACCCCGCCGTGACGCAGATGCACTTCGCGGTCAACGTGGGACAACAACGAGCTGATCGAACAGCAGTTATCTGCGGCCATATTGCCGAGGATGTTCCAGTAGACCCGCTCCAGCCGCAGGCAGGTCGCATAACCGTTCAGACGCACAGATCGTGACGATGGCTGAACCAGTGCCATGTCGAACTCGCTGACGAACGGATCAACTTTCAACTCATGGGGCAAGCCGACAATCCTGTCGCCTCGCCTGTCTCCCTCTGCCATATCGGTGACACTCCTTTGCCATCTCTGCTTGTTTGAAAAGTCACATCCTGTGGCTTTCATAAAAGCGCAGACACAAAGTTATAGCCAGACGACTTATTGACCGACTCCGTAGGATAAGCCAACGACACAGGTAGGATTGCGGACAGCGCACGAGCCCCGCTGGCGGGCCCGCGCGCTCGGGGGATTACGCTTCCAGCAGCGAGCGCAGCATCCACGCCGTTTTTTCGTGAACCTGCATGCGCTGGGTCAGCAGGTCTGCGGTCGGTTCATCGCTAACCTTGTCGAGCAGCGGGAAGATGCCACGGGCCGTGCGGGTCACGGCTTCCTGACCATCGACCAATTGTTTGATCATGTCTTCGGCACTCGGCACGCCCACCTCTTCCTTGATAGAAGAAAGGCGCGCGTACGTGGCATAGGCGCCCGGCGCCGGAAAGCCCAATGCGCGAATACGCTCGGCGATCGAGTCCACGGCCAGCGCCAGCTCGTTGTATTGCTCTTCGAACATCAAATGCAGCGTACGAAACATCGGGCCGGTGACGTTCCAGTGGAAGTTGTGGGTTTTCAGATACAGCACGTAGGTGTCCGACAGCAGACGCGACAAGCCTTCGACGATGGATTTGCGATCTTCTTCACTGATACCGATATCGATTGCCATGTTTACCCCCTAACGGCGATTGAATTCATCCAACAGGTGCAGACCCACTCTAGCAAGCCTGCCGACACCCCGCAGCCCGGATCGGGTGCAGGTGCTGCGACAAATCGACCGACGCATGCCACTGGCCGGGCTGATTTGAGTAGCCGCAGGCTTTGCTGTTAAATAGGCAGTGTGTCGCCATGCCCCATTTTTCGGGGCGTTGCGCATAGGCTGATGCCGTGAACGTGTCCACCGCCTCTTATTTTGTTCCGAAGCGAACCGTGCGCCTTCAGCTCTTCCTTGTGAGCCGTCATAAACGTGAGCCAATCAAAATGTTGAAAATCGTCCACCTGCTAATGGGCGCAGCGGCACTGCTGCTGTCGTTCATACCCAGCTTGAAATCCGAAGCCGTTCCCTACCTGCAACAACCCGATGCACTTTACCTGGCCTTTTTCGGCCTGCTGAACCTGGTGATTGCTCCAGTGATTCCTTTCTGGAACAAAGGCCCTCGTCAGCATCTGCAAAACCTGGTCAGCGCGCTGCTGGTACTGACCGTCGTCCTGCAAACTTTGACCCTGATCGCCCCGATGCCCGTCATCGCCGGTCAGCCAGCCGTGCTGTTCACTCTGGTGATCGCGCTGGTTGCCGTGGTCCTGCACCTGGCCGTCAGCTTCTATCGTTCTTCACCGGCTGCTGCTCCAACCAGCTATGACATGACCAATCGTGATACCGGTACCGTCAAGTGGTTCAACACCTCCAAAGGCTTCGGCTTTATCTCCCGGGACTCCGGCGATGATATCTTCGTGCACTTTCGCGCGATCCGTGGCGAAGGTCACCGCGTCCTGGTCGAAGGCCAGCGCGTGGAGTTCTCGGTAATGAACCGGGACAAGGGCCTGCAAGCCGAGGACGTGATCGCCGCGCTGCCGCGACGCTGATCCAGGCATAAAAAAACCGCGAGCAGCGTGCTGTTCGCGGTTTTTTTACGCCTGATGGAAAAGTGTCTGCCTCAGTCCTGTCTCAGTAATGTGGCGGTGGCGCCTCATCCTCGAAGGACTCGAACTGGCCGACCATCTCTTCCTGACGCTTGAGCAGCGCCGCCATCTGCAATTGCAGGCGCTCGACCACGCGCTGCTGCGCCACCAGCACGTCGTTCAACGACTGAATGGTGTCATCCTGAAACGCCAGACGACTTTCCAGATCGGTAACACGTTCTTCCAGATTCATGACTCAGTCCTCCACAAAGCTGAAATGCTCGGTCAACACCAGTCGCAACCGTTCGCGAATGGCAGCGACCTGCTCGGTACTGTAAGGCTTGGCCGGGTGTTTGCCCCAGACCGGCGCGGGCCAGGCTGCGTCGTCACGTTTGCGCACAATCACATGCATATGCATCTGACTGACAACGTTACCCAAGGTCGCGACGTTCATTTTGTCGGCATCGAACAGATCCTTAAGCAGCTCAGCCAGCGCGGTGGTTTCCTGCCAAAACTGCTGTTGATCGGCGACATCCAACTGAAACAACTCACTGATATCGTCCCGACGAGGCACCAGAATGAACCAAGGGTAATTGGCATCATTGGACAACAGCAGTCGGCAGAGAGGGAAATCACCGATCGTCAGCGTGTCCTGTTGAAGTCGTGAATCTAAAGCAAACACTGCGCGTACTCCCGGCTGATCATTATTCAGCTTAGCGGCCATCCCGATGGACAGCGCACCAAGCGACAGGACGGCAGCATACCTGCGAATGCGCCAGCCTTCACGACGACGCTGAACCCCGCAGCCCTGCCAACGCCCCGAGATGTGACATTTGCGAGCTCGACGCACCAGCACGGAACCAACATCGACGTTCAGCGCAAAAAAATGACCAGAATCAGCAGAGACGTGCAGCGTCATGCCCCTTCAAGCTGTATGAATTCAGAACAGCTGTAAATATTTTTGCACCAAAACCGCACAGTGCGTCTACGCTCACTGCGTCGGGCATCCGCCAAATACTCACTGGCGGGGTGAACCGGTAACGTTTTTGGTTGTCACGCGCGTTTCTCGGTGTGGCAACACCATAGGAGGAATGGCGTCAAGCACAGAAAAAATCAGGCTTGAAGCCCAGCTTTCACAAGGTTTTCACAAGCGCAGGCGGGTGTTCAGAGAAATAACCGCAACGAAATTGCGGTTTGTGCACGCTTGTTGCATTCGTACCCATATGGACTATAAGCGCACCACCGGAAGTGGATGCCTTAAGCCCCATAAAAACAGTGGCAGGGTTGCCCGATGGAGATTCAAGTGTTTTGCCAGGGACTCTTTTTTACCGATGCAAAAAGGCCCATAAACAGCGAGAAAGTTGTCAGTCCGGCTGCGTCGG
Source organism: Pseudomonas sp. P4_D7 (assembly GCF_056401755.1). Classification (NCBI taxonomy): domain Bacteria; kingdom Pseudomonadati; phylum Pseudomonadota; class Gammaproteobacteria; order Pseudomonadales; family Pseudomonadaceae; genus Pseudomonas; species Pseudomonas sp. P4_D7. The sequence goes on from NZ_JBFUIR010000070.1 coordinate 5,509, forward strand.
TACTGTGAATTTGCGACATCCACCACGCCATTTGCGACACCGTCGTAAAGAAGCTGAAAGGTTGGAATAGCAAGTATCGCCAACATTGTCGGCGTGATATAAGTTTGCGCCGACACAAAAAGAAAGAGCCGCCCAGATAATAAAACAGGTGGGACGGCAGTACTCTTCTAAAACCAAAGGAGCAAATCACGATGCGCGTGATGAAGTGGAGCATGATCGCACTGGCAGTTGCTGCAGCCGCCAGTACTCAAGTGGCTACGGCCGCCCCGTTTGTTAGTGACCAGGCAGAAGCCAAAGGTTTTGTTGAAGACGCGAAACTCACCGAGACGTTGAAGAACTACTACTTCAACCGCGACAATAAAGACGGTGGCCATGATCAGAAAGACTGGACCCAAGGCTTTCTGGGTAATTTCACCTCCGGTTACACCCAAGGTACTGTCGGCGTAGGTATCGATGCATTCGGTTACCTGGCGATCAAACTGGATGGCGGTGACGGCACTTCCGGCACTGGCAACATGAGCCGCAGCGACACTCTGAAGGCTAACGGCTATGCTCACGACGTTAACGACAGCCAAGGTAAAGCCGGTGCTGCCGTTAAATTCCGCATCTCCAAAACCGAATTGAAAATCGGTGACCAACAGCCAAGCACAGCTCCAGTGTTCGCTGTCGGTGGTTCCCGCGTCATTCCTCAATCTGCCAGCGGCTTCCAGCTGCAGAGCAGCGAAGTCAAAGACCTTGACCTCGAAGCCGGTCACTTCTACTCGGCGACCAGCCAGGACAAAAACGCCCGTGATGGCGGCCTGTACGCTAACTACGCAGGCCAGGAAGCCAAGACCATCGACTATTTCGGTGGCAAATACGGCATCACCGAAAACCTGAGCGCATCGCTCTACGGCGCCAAACTGGAAGACATCTGGAACCAGTACTACGCCAACGTGAACCTCACCACTCCATTCGGTGGCGACACTTCGCTGAACACTGACTTCAACATCTACCGCACCACCGACACCGGTGACAAGCTGGCGGGTGACATCAGCAACACTGCCTTCTCCCTGGCAACCGCGCTGTCGTTCCTGAAAGCACACACCTTCACCCTGGCCTTCCAGAAGGTCAACGGCGATACCCCGTTCGACTACGTCGGTGTGGGTAAAAACAACCGTGGTGGCGACTCGATCTTCCTCGCCAACTCCATCCAGTACTCTGACTTCAACGGTCCTGGCGAGAAATCCGTGCAAGCCCGTTACGACCTGAAAATGGCCGAGTACGGCGTTCCAGGCCTGAGCTTCATGGTTCGTTACGTTAAAGGTTGGGACATTGACGGTACCGGTCTGGCTGCAAACAGCCAATACCGCACCAGCACTGGCGCTCCGCTGTAYGGTGAAGATGGCAAACACCACGAAACCAACTTCGAAGCCAAGTATGTTGTTCAGTCTGGCCCGGCTAAAGACCTGTCCCTCCGCATTCGTCAAGCCTGGCACACTGCCAACGCTGACCAAGGCGAAGGCGATATCAAAGAGTTCCGTCTGATCACCGAATACCCACTGAACATCTTGTAATCGTCAGTGGTTAGTTTGGTTGAATGAAAAAGGCCCATCTTCGGATGGGCCTTTTTTGTTATCTGTCACTTGTAATAAATGCCTGACCAACAAGTCAGGCATTTAATTAGCAACCTATCATTGTGTTGCCGATTCCTGTACCACACGAATCACACGCTGTGGAAACGGAATATCAATACCGGCCGTCTTCAAACGATCACGCGACTGTTCGTTAAACATGAACATTACGTCCCAGTAATCTGCAGTTTTAACCCACACACGCAGGGAAACAGTGATCGAACTGTCGCCCAATGTCGAAATCACGGCCTGAGGTGCAGGATCCTGCAACACACGCTCATCCTTGGCCAGATCCAGCAGCACCTGACGGGCCTTCTGCAGATCGGCTTCGTAATCAACGCCTACATCAAATACGACCTTGCGAGTCGGCTGACGGTTGGTGTTAGTAATGATGCCGTTCGACAGGTTGCCGTTTGGCACGATGATGGTTTTGTTGTCGCCAGTACGCAGCACGGTGTGGAAAATCTGGATGCTGTCGACCGTACCCGATACGCCTTGCGCTTCGATCCAGTCACCGATACGGAACGGACGGAACAGCAGAATCAGCACGCCACCAGCGAAGTTCGCCAGGCTACCCTGCAACGCCAAGCCGATTGCCAGACCGGCAGCACCGATCGCAGCAACGAAGGAGGTAGTTTCAACGCCGATCATCGAAGCGACGCTGACAATCAGCAGCACCTTGAGAATGATGTTCGCCAGGCTGCTGATAAAGCCTTGCAGCGCCAGATCGGCATTACGCAGGGCCAGCAGACCACCGAGTTTTTGCGTGACCTTGTTGATCAGCCACCAGCCGATGGCCAGCGTGATCACTGCCAGCAGCACGCGGCTGCCGTATTCCATGATCATCGGAATCCACGCCTGGGACGCCTTGACCAGGTTGTCCACCTCAGCATTCAAATCCATGTTCTATCTCCTGATTTCCGGCCATTCGGCACGCGAAAAATAAGCGGCAGAAACCCGCCGGGTGTACAAAAAACAATGTGGGAGCGAGCCTGCTCGCGAAGGCGCCGTGTCATTCAGCAATGAGTTGACTGACACACCGCCTTCGCGAGCAGGCTCGCTCCCACAGATCATCTGACCGAGCTTAGTCGCGGAAGTTGTTGAACTGCAGGGGCATGCCGAACTCTTTGGCACGCAATGCCGCGATGGCCTCTTGCAGGTCATCACGCTTCTTGCCGGTCACGCGTACTTGCTCGCCCTGAATGGCCGCCTGCACTTTGAGCTTGGCATCCTTGATGTGGCCGACGATTTTCTTCGCCAGTTCCTTGTCGATGCCTTCCTTGAGTACCGCGTCCTGCTTCATCAGTTTGCCCGATGCGTAAGCGTCCTTGACCTCAAGGCACTGCACGTCGATCTTGCGCTTGACCAGCGCCAGCTTGAGGATTTCGATCATCGCTTCCAGCTGGAACCCGGCTTCAGCAGTCAGGCTGACGGTGAGGTCCTTTTCCTTGAACTCGAAGCTGCCTTTGCCTTTCAGGTCATAACGACGATCGAGTTCCTTCACGGCGTTCTCGACCGCGTTGGTGAGTTCGTGTTTGTCCAGTTCGGATACCACGTCGAACGACGGCATGTAATCTCTCCAATAAAAAGGCGCGCTCGATATGGATGGAGCGCGCTTGGCTTGCGGTTAAAATCGGGCTCATTATAACGGGTCTTTTCCCACCGACACGGCGAGCCGCACATGCCTGTACGCAATCGAGCAAAAAACTGATGGCCACCCCCTGGCACGTTCTTGGCGCCGGCAGCCTCGGCACATTGTGGGCCACGCGTCTGGCGCGGGCCGGCCTGCCGGTCCGGCTGATCGTGCGTGACGCCAAGCGCTTGCGCAGCTATGAAGCCGTGGGCGGATTGACGCTGGTCGAACAAGGTCAGGCCAGCACCTATGCCGTGCCCGGGGAAACACCCGACAGCCCCGAGCCGATCCGCCGTTTGCTGGTGGCCTGCAAAGCCTACGACGCCGAAAGCGCCGTCGCCCGCCTCGCCCCACGGCTGACTGCGGACGCCGAACTGATCCTCCTGCAAAACGGCCTCGGCAGTCAGGACGCCGTCGCCAACCGTGTGCCGCTGGCACGCTGCATCAGCGCTTCAAGCACCGAGGGTGCCTTTCGCGATGGCGACTGGCGTGTGGTGTTCGCCGGTCACGGATTCACTTGGCTGGGCGACGCGGGCCATCCGGTCGCGCCGATCTGGCTGGACGATCTGGACGCGGCAAAGATCCCCCACGAATGGAGCACCGATATCCTTACGCGGTTGTGGCGCAAACTGGCGCTCAACTGCGCGATCAATCCGCTGACCGTGCTGCACCATTGCCGCAACGGTGGCTTGCAGGAGCACCATTGCGAAGTCGCCACCCTGTGCGCCGAACTCGCCGAATTGCTCGAGCGCTGCGGCCAACCCGCCGCCGCCGACAACCTGCAACAGGAAGTCGAACGGGTGATCCACGCTACGGCTGCCAATTACTCGTCGATGTATCAGGACGTCGCCAACCAGCGCCGCACCGAAATCAGCTATCTGTTGGGCCACGCCTGCAAAGTCGCCACGCGCCACCAGTTGAACCTGCCGCACCTCAATCGATTGCAGCAACGACTGGTCGCTCATCTGCACAGCCTCGGATTGCCCAGCGACTGAGCAGCGGCTACGCTGGCCACTTGTTCCTTTGTTGCGATAAACCTGATGCCATTGCGCCAGCGTCTCGAAAACCTGCCGGTCGGCCAGAAACTGCTGGCCGCCCTCCTGGTGCTGTTGACCACTGTATTGCTGGTCGCCAACCTGACATTTATCAGTGCCGCCTATTACATCTCTCAGGAAAGCATGGCACCACAGGCCTTGCAGACCATCGGCCGACTGATTTCCAACCCGAGCCTGGTCAGCGAAGCGCTGCAATCACCGCAAAGCGCCGAGCGTCTGCTCAAGGAACTCGACAGTTACTCACCGCTGCGCGCCGCCGCCCTTTATGACGGCAAGGGCGAACGGCTGGCGCAAGTCCAGCGCGGCGACAAACTCAGCCTGCCAGAACGCTATCGGCACATCGAAGCGTGGCAACTGACCGAGTTTCGCAGCAACCAGTTGATCACCCTGCCCCGCCCCGGCACCGCGCCAGGCCATCTGTTGCTGGTGGCCAGCAGCGAGCTGCCGATGGCGTTCTACACTGGCACGCTGACCGCGAGCCTCGGTATCCTGATTTTCAGCGTGCTGCTGTGGCTGGTGATTGCCCGGCAGATCAAACGCCTGATCACCCGGCCGATTCATCAGCTTGAGGAATTGTCGCGCCAGGTCACCCGCGAAGAAAACTACGCCCTGCGCGCCTCGCGCGGCAATCATGACGAGATCGGCAGCCTCGCCGAGGCGTTCAACACCATGCTCTCGCGCATCGAAGCCCGCGAACAGCAACTCAAGCGCGCCCGCGACGACTCACAAGCGGCTTACGATCAGGCTCAGGGCCTGGCTGAGGAAACCCGCCACACCAATCGCAAACTGGAACTGGAAGTGCAGGTGCGCAGCAAGATCGAAAAGAAACTCACCGGTTTCCAGAACTACCTCAACAGCATCATCGACTCAATGCCCTCGGCACTGATCGCCCTCGACGAGCAGCTCTACGTCACCCAGTGGAATCAGGAGGCCAGCGCCCTTTCCGGCACTCGGCTGGACGAAGCACTTAACCAGCCGATCTTTCTTGCCTTCGAACCGCTCAAGCCATTTCTGCCGCAACTCAAGCAGACTGTCGAGCAGCACACCGTAGCGAAAATCGAGCGGGTAACCTGGTTCAAGGATGAAGAACCGAAGCATTACGCGCTGACCTTCTATCCATTGATGGGTGGCGCTGGGCGTGGTGTGGTGATCCGCATCGACGACATCACCCAGCGTCTGTCGCTGGAAGAAATGATGGTGCAGTCGGAAAAAATGCTCTCGGTCGGTGGCCTCGCCGCCGGCATGGCCCACGAAATCAACAACCCGCTGGGTGCGATCCTGCACAACGTGCAGAACATCCGTCGACGCCTGTCCGCCGACCTGCCGAAGAACCTCGAAACCGCCGAGCAACTGGGCATTGAACTGGACACGGTGAACCGCTATCTGCAAGGTCGCGAAGTGCCGCAACTGCTCGATGGCATTCAACAGGCCGGCGCTCGCGCGGCGAAAATCGTCACCCACATGCTCAGCTTCAGCCGTCGCAGTACCCGGCAAATGGCGCCGTGCGATCTGCCAGCACTGATCGATCAAGCCGTGGAAATCGCCGGCAACGACTTCGACCTGGCCATCGGCTTCGACTTCAAGGGCCAGGCGATCATCCGTCAGTTCGACCCGGCGCTCGGCCCGGTCCCGGGCACCGCCAACGAACTTGAGCAAGTGCTGCTCAACCTGTTGAAAAACGCCGCACAGGCTATTCACCAGCGTGAAGACGACAGCGAGCCGGGGCGAATCATTCTGCGCACCAGGCTCAATCCGCCGTGGGCCGAAATTCAGGTCGAGGATAACGGCATCGGCATGAGCGAGAGCGTGCGCAAACGCACCTTCGAGCCGTTCTTCACCACCAAGGAAATCGGCCAGGGCACCGGGCTTGGCTTGTCGGTGTCTTACTTCATCATCACCAACAACCACAAAGGGCAGATGGAGGTGCAGTCAGCACCGGGCCAGGGCACCTGTTTCACCCTGCGTCTGCCGTTGACGCCACCGCTGCCCATCGCTGCCGAAACCAATCAATTATCGAGGTAACCCATGGGCTTTCGCCTGTCGAAAATCTATACCCGCACCGGTGACAAAGGCGAAACCGGCCTGGGCGATGGCCGCCGCGTGCCCAAGGACCACCCGCGCATCGAGGCGATTGGCGAAGTCGATACGCTGAACAGTCAGGTCGGCGTGTTGCTGGCCGGGTTGATTGCCGAGCGCGAGGCGTGTCCGCGGCTGGATGAACTGATTGAAGTGTTGGCGCCTTGTCAGCATCGCTTGTTTGATCTCGGTGGCGAGCTGGCCATGCCGGCGTATCAGGCGCTGAATGCGGCGGAAATCGAACGCCTGGAAACGGCGATCGATGTGTGGAATGAAGAGCTGGGGCCGCTGGAGAATTTCATTCTTCCGGGTGGGTCGATGCTGATTGCGCAGGCGCATGTGTGCCGGAGTCTGGCCAGGAGTGCCGAGCGGCGTTGTCAGCATTTGAATGCGCTGGAACCATTGGCCGGGGTTGGCCTGGCGTATATCAATCGGTTGTCGGATTTGTTGTTTGTGGCGGCACGGTTGATTGCGCGGCGGCAGGGGGTTGCGGAGATTCTTTGGCAACCGGCGGCAAAACCTGCAGAAAAGTAGTGCCTGACAGGCCGCCTTCGCGAGCAAGCTCGCTCCCACAGTTGATTGGGTTCATCCAGTTGGAATGCAGTCAAATGTGGGAGTGAGCTTGCTCGCGAAGAGGTCARCAGCCTTTACAGAGAATCAGGCCAGAACGCGCGAATCCCCGCCACGCCTTGCGCACCCACGCCCCAGGCTTTTTCGCGCTCCGCCGGGCCAACCCCGCCCAACAGAAACACCGGCTTGCTGAAGCCTTCGATCAACGCCTCAGCCTGCTCCCAGCCCAACGGCTGTGCATCCGGGTGGGTCAAGGTCGGCTGCACTGGCGACAGCGTGACGAAATCCACGCCCATCTGCTCGGCCAACGCCAGTTCTTCAGCGTTGTGGCACGACGCCGCGAGCCAGCGTTCCGCTGGTAACGGGCGCCCCGCCGCCGCGTATTTGCGCAGCTGTGCTGAGGTGATGTGCCAACCGGCAGAGGGGAAATCACCGAGCCATTCGAACGGCCCCTTGATCATCAGTTGCGCCTTGCCCGCACACAGCCCGGCCGCATCGACCGCCAGATCGCGATACTTGGGGTCATAGCCGTTCGGTGCGCGCAGCTGGATCAGTTTGACCCCGCCGGCAATCGCCTTCTGGATACCGCGCAGCAACGCCGGCGTTTCCAGTTCCTCCGGCGTAATCAAGTACTCCGCAGGCAAACGCGCGGCGGCAACGATCGGCTGGTTGGCAGCCGGAAACTCGTAGTTCGCCAGTTCTTTCGCAGTGACCCAGGCCAACGGCTGGCCTTCGGCACCGTGAGGTTCGCCGCTGAAGTCCGACACGTCCCAGACATCCAGCAAAACCTGCTTGTCCGGGTAATCGTGACGCACTTTGATCAGCGGTCGAGCGGCGCCAACGACGATGCCCAACTCCTCATGCAACTCACGAGTCAGCGCGGTTTCAACTGTTTCGTCAGCCTCGACCTTGCCGCCGGGGAATTCCCAAAGACCGCCCTGATGTTGCGTGTCGGCGCGGCGGGCGATGAGGATTTTGCCACTGTTGTCACGAATGACCGCAGCGGCGACGTGTACACGTTTCACGGATTCAACTCCTCCAGTCCAGCCTTCTGCCATGCCTTGAAGGCGGGCCATTGGTAGACGGTTTCAACATAGGCTTCGTCGGCGGCCGGCAGCGTCACCTGATAGGTGCGCAAACGCACGGCAATCGGCGCGAAGAAGGCATCGGCCAGACTCACCCGACCAAACAGGTACGGCCCGCTCTCGGTCGCGGCGGCGCGGCATTCGGCCCACAGTGCGAGCATGCGTTCGATGTCGACCTTCACTTCTGGCGGCACCGGGTTCAGCGGCGCGTCATGGTTGAGATTGAACGGCATATGATTGCGCATGGCGAAAAAGCCGCTGTGCATTTGGGCGCAGGCGGATCGCGCCTGGGCACGGGCGAATATATCTGTCGGCCAGAGTTGCTCGGACGGAAACTGCTCGGCGAGGTACTCGGCGATGGCTAATGAGTCAGCGATGGTGCCGCGCGAGGTTTGCAGCAGCGGGACCTTGGCAGTCGGCGAGTGCTTGAGCAGCAGCGCGCGGGTGTCGGGCTTGCCGAGTTTGATCAGTTCTTCGCTGTAGGGTGCGCCGGTCAGTTCAACGGCCAGGGCGGCGCGCAGGGACCAGGAGGAAAGCAGTTTGTCGCCGATGATCAGGTGCAGGGACATGGGTGTGGCGCCTTTTCGTCAGAGGAAGCTTCTAAACTTGTCGAGTCTGAACCATCGCTTTCGCGAGCAAGCTCGCTCCCACAGGTTCTTGGGTGTACACAGCATGTGTGAACGGCCGAAACCACTGTGGGAGCGAGCTTGCTCGCGAAGAGGCCGACAGCCCGCCCCCACCTTTTGGATCAAGTACGGTATTCAGCGTTGATCTTCACGTATTCATGCGACAGGTCAGTGGTCCAGATGGTTTCGCTGCAATCGCCACGACCCAGCTCGATACGGATGGTGATTTCTTCCTGCTGCATCACCGCCGAGCCTTGCGCTTCAGTGTAGGTCGCCGCACGGGCGCCACGGCTGGCAATGCACACGTCGCCGAGGAATACGTCGATCTTGCTCACGTCCAGGTCCGGCACGCCGGCGCGGCCGACGGCAGCCAGAATCCGGCCCCAGTTCGGGTCAGAGGCGAACAGCGCGGTCTTGATCAGCGGCGAGTGCGCCACGGTGTAGCCGACGTCGAGGCATTCCTGATGGTTGCCGCCGCCATTCACTTCAACGGTGACGAACTTGGTTGCGCCTTCGCCGTCACGCACGATGGCCTGGGCCACGTCCATGCACACTTCGAACACCGCTTGCTTCAACTTGGCGAACAACTCGCCTTCGGCGCGGGTGATTTCCGGCAGTGCAGCCTTACCGGTAGCAATCAGCATGCAGCAGTCGTTGGTCGAGGTGTCGCCGTCGATGGTGATGCGGTTGAACGACTTGTTGGCACCGTCGAGCATCAAGCTGTGCAGGACGTCGCGGGAGACTTTGGCGTCAGTGGCGATGTAGCCGAGCATGGTCGCCATGTTCGGACGGATCATGCCCGCGCCTTTGCTGATGCCGGTCACGGTGATGGTCACGCCGTCATGCTCGAACTGGCGGCTGGCGCCCTTCGGCAGGGTATCGGTGGTCATGATCCCGGTGGCAGCGGCTTCCCAGTTGTTTTCCGACAGATCATCCAGTGCGGCTTGCAGCGCGCCTTCGATCTTCTCGACCGGCAGCGGCTCGCCGATCACACCGGTGGAGTACGGCAGAATCTGGCTGGCATCAACGCCAGTCAGCTCGGCCAGTTTGGCAGTGGTACGTTCAGCGGCGGCCAGGCCAGGCTCGCCGGTACCGGCGTTGGCATTGCCAGTGTTGGTCAGCAAATAACGCACGGCGTTCTGCACGCGTTTTTTCGCCAGGATCACCGGAGCCGCGCAAAATGCGTTCAAGGTGAACACGCCCGCCACGGTCGAGCCTTCGGCGCAGCGCATCACAACGACATCTTTGCGCCCGGGGCGCTTGATGCCGGCCGAGGCGATACCGAGTTCAAAACCGGCAACCGGGTGCAACGTTGGCAAAGGACCAAGACCAACAGCCATGAATGCGCTCCTTACTCAATGATGTCAGCACCGTCACTCGCAGCGACGGTGGTTTAAATGGCAAAACGCCGCGACGGCAGGAGCCGGTCGCGGCGCGGGTATTTCAGCAGTTGAAACGGGGTTTACTGGATCTGCCCGTGGCAATGCTTGAATTTCTTGCCCGAACCGCAGTAGCACAGTTCGTTGCGGCCCAGCTTCTGCTCGTTGCGAACCGGCGCCGTGGCGAGGGCCACATCGACCTCTTCACCCAGTACTTCCGGTTGCTCCAGACCAGGGGCCTCGGCGTGTTCGAACTGCATGCGGGCGGCCAGTGCTTCGGCTTCCTGACGCAGACGTTGCTCTTCGGCTTCCGGATCTTCGCGGCGCACCTGAACGTGCGACAGCACACGGATCGAGTCGCGCTTGATCGAGTCGAGCAGTTCGGAGAACAGCGTGAACGACTCGCGCTTGTATTCCTGCTTCGGGTTCTTCTGCGCGTAGCCACGCAGGTGGATACCGTGACGCAGGTGATCCATGGTCGACAGGTGGTCTTTCCACAGGTCGTCCAGCACGCGCAGTACGATTTGCTTCTCGAACGAGCG
>NZ_JBFUIR010000071.1:0-15848 GCF_056401755.1 Pseudomonas sp. P4_D7
GACCTGGGCAGTCAACGTGAGCGTAGTGACGGATCTTCGAGTTGTACTCAACGTGTGCGGTGTTGATGGTGATACCGCGAGCTTTTTCTTCTGGTGCGCTGTCGATCTTGTCGAAGTCAACGATTGCGGAACCGAAAACTTCGGAGCAAACGCGAGTCAGAGCAGCAGTCAGAGTGGTTTTACCGTGGTCAACGTGACCGATGGTGCCAACGTTGACGTGCGGTAGGGAACGATCAAATTTTTCTTTAGCCACGACAATTAACTCCTAGCCTAAAGGGGCTGAATCAGCCTTGTTTTTTGGTTACGGATTCGACGATGTGCGACGGAGCCGTATCGTATTTTTTGAATTCCATAGAGTAGCTTGCGCGACCCTGGGACATGGAACGAACGTCGGTCGCATAACCGAACATCTCACCCAGTGGAACTTCGGCGCGGATAACCTTGCCGGACACTGTGTCTTCCATACCCTGGATCATGCCGCGACGACGGTTAAGGTCGCCCATTACATCACCCATATAGTCTTCAGGCGTAACAACCTCTACAGCCATGATCGGCTCAAGCAACTCACCACCGCCCTTCTGGGCCAGTTGCTTGGTCGCCATGGAGGCAGCCACTTTAAACGCCATCTCGTTGGAGTCGACGTCGTGGTAAGAACCATCGAACACGGTAGCCTTCAGGCCGATCAGCGGATAGCCGGCAACAACGCCGTTCTTCATCTGCTCTTCGATACCCTTCTGGATAGCCGGGATGTATTCCTTAGGAACCACACCACCTACAACTTCGTTCACGAATTGCAGACCTTCCTGACCTTCGTCAGCAGGAGCAAAACGGATCCAGCAGTGGCCGAACTGACCACGACCGCCGGACTGGCGAACGAACTTGCCTTCGATTTCACAGTTCTTCGTGATGCGCTCACGATACGAAACCTGAGGCTTGCCGATGTTGGCTTCGACGTTGAACTCACGGCGCATCCGGTCAACCAGGATGTCCAGGTGCAACTCGCCCATGCCGGAGATGATCGTTTGACCAGTCTCTTCATCAGTTTTAACGCGGAAAGACGGGTCTTCCTGAGCAAGCTTGCCCAGAGCGATGCCCATTTTTTCCTGGTCATCCTTGGTCTTAGGCTCTACGGCAACCGAAATAACCGGCTCCGGGAAGTCCATGCGAACCAGGATGATTGGCTTGTCAGCGTTGCAGAGGGTCTCACCAGTGGTGACGTCCTTCATGCCGATCAGGGCCGCGATGTCACCAGCGCGTACTTCCTTGATCTCCTCACGGGCGTTTGCGTGCATTTGCACCATACGACCCACGCGCTCTTTTTTACCTTTAACCGAGTTGATCACGCCGTCGCCGGAGTTCAACACGCCCGAGTAAACACGGACGAAGGTCAAGGTACCCACGAATGGGTCGGTAGCGATCTTGAACGCCAGAGCCGAGAACGGCTCCGCATCGTCTGCATGACGCTCCAGCTCGATTTCCTCGTTATCAGGGTCAGTACCCTTGATCGCAGGAATGTCGGTCGGTGCAGGCAGGAAGTCGATAACGGCGTCGAGAACCAGGGGAACACCCTTGTTCTTGAAGGAAGAACCGCAAACGGCCAAAACGATTTCGCCGGCGATAGTACGCTGACGCAAAGCAGCTTTGATCTCTTCGATCGACAGCTCTTCGCCTTCCAGGTACTTGTTCATCAGCTCTTCGTTGGCTTCAGCAGCAGCTTCAACCATGTTGTTGCGCCACTCTTCAGCCAGCTCTTGGAGCTCAGCAGGAATGTCCTTGCGAACAGGAACCATACCTTTGTCAGAGTCATTCCAGTAGACAGCTTGCATGTTGATCAGATCGATCTGACCCTGGAAGTTGTCTTCGGAACCGATGGCCAACTGGATCGGCACCGGAGTGTGACCCAGACGCTGCTTGATCTGACCGATCACGCGCAGGAAGTTGGCACCAGCACGGTCCATCTTGTTTACGTAAACAAGACGTGGAACGCCGTATTTGTTGGCTTGACGCCATACGGTTTCCGACTGAGGCTCAACACCCGAAGTACCGCAGAACACAACGACAGCACCGTCGAGTACGCGCAGGGAACGTTCAACTTCAATAGTGAAGTCAACGTGGCCCGGGGTATCGATCACGTTGAAGCGGTGCTCGTCCTTGTACTGCTTCTCGGAACCTTTCCAGAAAGCGGTGATGGCAGCAGAAGTAATGGTAATACCACGCTCCTGCTCCTGCACCATCCAGTCTGTGGTCGCGGCGCCATCATGCACCTCGCCCATTTTGTGACTTTTGCCGGTGTAAAAAAGGACGCGCTCGGTGGTGGTGGTTTTACCAGCATCCACGTGAGCGACGATACCGATGTTACGGTAGCGGCTAATCGGAGTAGTACGAGCCATAAAGCCCTCGCAAAATTAGTGAAGCTAAAATTAGAAGCGGTAGTGCGAGAAAGCTTTGTTGGCTTCAGCCATACGGTGCACGTCTTCACGCTTCTTAACAGCAGCACCTTTACCTTCAGCAGCATCCAGCAGTTCGCCAGCCAAACGCAGAGCCATAGACTTCTCGCCACGCTTACGGGCGAAGTCTACCAACCAGCGCATTGCCAGAGCGTTACGACGGGAAGGACGAACCTCGACCGGAACCTGGTAAGTAGCACCACCAACGCGGCGCGACTTCACTTCGACCAGCGGAGCGATGGCGTCGAGTGCTTTTTCGAAGAGTTCCAGGGGATCGGTGCCAGCCTTACGGGTCGCAACGGTTTCCAGGGCACCATAAACGATACGTTCGGCAACGGCTTTCTTGCCGCTTTCCATAACGTGGTTCATGAATTTGGCGAGGATCTGGCTTCCGTATTTCGGATCGTCCAGAATCTCACGCTTTGCTGCTACGCGACGTCTTGGCATGATAAGCCCTCAAGCGGTCTTCAGGTTAGCTCGGGACAGATCCAATGGATGCGTGCCCGACCTTACTCTTATCGACTCAATAAAATGAAAATCTGCAAAACGGCCGATTACTTCGGACGCTTGGTACCGTACTTCGAACGACCCTGGTTACGGCCTTTAACGCCGGAAGTATCCAAGGAGCCGCGAACGGTGTGGTAACGAACACCTGGCAAGTCTTTTACACGACCGCCGCGGATCAGTACCACGCTGTGCTCTTGCAGGTTGTGACCTTCACCACCGATGTACGAGGAAACCTCGAAACCGTTGGTCAGGCGCACACGGCATACTTTACGCAGTGCCGAGTTAGGTTTTTTCGGCGTAGTGGTGTACACACGGGTGCACACGCCACGACGTTGCGGGCAGTTCTGCAGCGCAGGTACGTCGGATTTCTCGACGATACGCTTACGCGGCTGACGTACCAGCTGGTTGATAGTTGCCATCTACTAGCTCCACTGTTGTCTTGCGACGCTATTGTCTTGCAAGAAAAGCAAAATGGCAGGAACGAATTCCCGCCAAATTTAGGGGATCAAGAGTCTAAAGAGGATCTTGCCCCCAGTCAAGGCAAGGCCCCGACCTCCCCGCCCTTCGAACCTCGACAAAATGTCTCGATTCGATGAACGGAGCGATCAGGGCCTTACGCTCATTTACCGCAGAACTCAGTTACCGCTCGAGTTCAGCGCTTCGGTCAGTGCAGCTTCCACTTCACTGGCGCTTACGCGCAACGGCTTGTCAGCATCACGGCGACGCTTGCGCTCGCTGTGATATGCCAGACCGGTACCGGCCGGGATCAGACGACCCACGACTACGTTTTCTTTCAGGCCGCGCAGGTAATCGCGCTTGCCGGTGACTGCCGCTTCGGTCAGTACACGGGTAGTTTCCTGGAAGGAAGCTGCCGAGATGAACGATTCGGTGGACAACGACGCCTTGGTGATACCCAACAGAACGCGAGTGTACTTGGAGACGAACTTGTCTTCGCCGCCCAAACGCTCGTTTTCTACCAGTACGTGAGTCAGTTCCATCTGGTCGCCCTTGATGAAACTCGAATCGCCGGATTCAGCGATTTCAACTTTACGCAGCATCTGACGCAGGATGGTCTCGATGTGCTTATCGTTGATCTTCACGCCTTGCAGACGGTAAACGTCCTGGATCTCGTTAACGATGTACTTGGCCAGCGCGCTCACACCCAGCAGACGCAGGATGTCGTGCGGATCGCTTGGGCCGTCGGAGATAACTTCGCCGCGGTTTACCTGTTCGCCTTCGAACACGTTCAGGTGACGCCACTTCGGAATCAGCTCCTCGTACGGATCGCTGCCGTCGTTCGGGGTAATAACCAGACGGCGCTTGCCTTTGGTCTCTTTACCGAACGCGATGGTGCCGCTGACCTCAGCCAGAATCGACGCTTCTTTCGGACGACGAGCTTCGAACAAGTCGGCAACACGCGGCAGACCACCGGTGATGTCACGGGTCTTCGAAGTTTCTTGCGGGATACGAGCGATAACATCACCGATCGCAATCTTCGCACCGTCAGCCACACCGACCAGGGCGTTGGCTGGCAGGAAGTACTGAGCGATAACGTCAGTGCCTGGCAGCAACAGATCCTTGCCGTTGTCGTCGACCATCTTCACTGCTGGACGGATTTCTTTGCCCGCAGCTGGACGATCTTTCGCGTCGAGTACTTCAATGTTGGTCATACCGGTCAATTCGTCAGTTTGACGCTTGATCGTGATGCCTTCTTCCATGCCCACGTAGGTCACGGTACCTTTCATTTCGGTAACGATCGGGTGAGTGTGCGGATCCCACTTGGCCACGATTGCGCCAGCGTCGACCTTGTCACCTTCTTTAACCGAAATCACAGCACCGTACGGCAGCTTGTAACGCTCACGCTCACGACCGAAGTCATCAGCGATCGCCAGCTCACCGGAACGGGACACAGCAACCAGGTGACCATCCACTCGCTCAACATGCTTCAGGTTGTGCAGACGGACGGTACCGCCATTCTTCACCTGAACGCTGTCAGCTGCGGAAGTACGGCTAGCCGCACCACCGATGTGGAACGTACGCATCGTCAGCTGGGTACCCGGCTCACCGATGGACTGGGCAGCGATAACGCCGACCGCTTCACCGATGTTCACCTGGTGACCACGAGCCAGATCACGGCCGTAGCACTTGGCGCAAATGCCATAGCGGGTTTCGCAGCTGATCGGCGAACGCACGATCACTTCGTCGATGCTGTTCAGCTCGATGAACTCAACCCACTTCTCGTCTACCAGAGTGCCGGCAGGAACGATAACGTCCTCGGTACCTGGCTTGAATACGTCACGGGCAATAACACGACCCAATACGCGCTCACCCAACGGCTCTACAACGTCACCGCCTTCAATGTGCGGAGTCATCAGCAGACCGTGCTCGGTGCCGCAATCGATCTCGGTTACAACCAGATCCTGCGCCACGTCTACCAGACGACGAGTCAGGTAACCGGAGTTCGCAGTTTTCAACGCGGTATCCGCCAGACCTTTACGAGCACCGTGAGTGGAGATGAAGTACTGAAGTACGCTCAAACCTTCACGGAAGTTCGCAGTAATCGGCGTTTCGATGATGGAACCGTCCGGCTTGGCCATCAGACCACGCATACCGGCCAGCTGACGAATCTGTGCTGCGGAACCCCGCGCACCCGAGTCGGCCATCATGTACATCGAGTTGAAAGACTCTTGATCGACTTCAACGCCGTGACGGTCGATAACCTTCTCTTTCGAGAGGTTGGCCATCATTGCCTTGGAAACTTCGTCGTTCGCCTTCGACCAAAGGTCGATCACTTTGTTGTACTTCTCGCCCTGGGTTACCAGGCCGGAGGCGTACTGGCTCTCGATCTCTTTCACTTCGTCGGTGGCAGCACCGATGATGCGGGCTTTCTCGTCAGGGATAACGAAGTCGTTAACACCGATGGAAACGCCGGAGATGGTCGAGTAAGCGAAACCGGTGTACATCAACTGGTCAGCGAAGATCACGGTCTCTTTCAGACCAACCACGCGGTAGCACTGGTTGATCAGCTTGGAGATCGCCTTTTTCTTCATCGGCAGGTTGACGACGTCGTACGACAGACCTTTTGGCACAACCTGGAACAGCAGCGCACGGCCGACAGTAGTGTCGACGATACGGGTGCCGCTTACGCTGTTGCCGTCACGGTCGTTGACGGTTTCGTTGATACGAACCTTAACCTTGGCGTGCAGTGCGGCTTCACCGGCACGGAACACACGGTCAACTTCCTGCAGATCCGCAAATACACGACCTTCGCCTTTGGCGTTGATCGCTTCACGAGTCATGTAGTACAGACCCAATACAACGTCCTGCGACGGAACGATGATTGGCTCACCGTTGGCTGGCGACAGAATGTTGTTGGTCGACATCATCAACGCACGCGCTTCGAGCTGGGCTTCCAGCGTCAGCGGTACGTGCACGGCCATTTGGTCGCCGTCGAAGTCGGCGTTGTACGCGGCGCAGACCAGCGGGTGCAGCTGGATAGCCTTACCTTCGATCAGTACCGGTTCAAACGCCTGGATACCCAGACGGTGAAGGGTCGGTGCACGGTTGAGAAGAACCGGGTGTTCACGAATCACTTCAGCGAGAACGTCCCAAACCTCTGGCAGCTCGCGCTCGACCATTTTCTTGGCTGCTTTGATGGTGGTCGCGAGACCACGCATTTCCAGCTTGCCGAAAATGAACGGTTTGAACAGCTCGAGAGCCATCTTCTTCGGCAGACCGCACTGGTGCAGACGCAGGGTCGGGCCTACGGTAATTACCGAACGACCGGAGTAGTCAACACGCTTACCGAGCAAGTTCTGACGGAAACGACCTTGCTTACCCTTGATCATGTCAGCCAGGGATTTCAGAGGACGCTTGTTCGAACCGGTGATAGCGCGGCCACGACGACCGTTGTCGAGCAGAGCATCGACAGCTTCCTGCAACATACGCTTTTCGTTGCGCACGATGATGTCCGGAGCGGACAGATCCAGCAGGCGCTTCAAACGGTTGTTACGGTTGATCACTCGACGATACAGATCGTTGAGGTCGGAAGTCGCGAAGCGACCGCCATCCAGCGGGACCAGTGGACGCAGATCTGGCGGCAGAACCGGCAGAACGGTCAGCACCATCCACTCTGGCAGGTTGCCGGAACCCTGGAAGGCTTCCATCAACTTCAGACGCTTGGACAGCTTCTTGATCTTGGTTTCGGAGTTGGTTTGCGGAATTTCTTCACGCAGACGGCCAATCTCGTGTTCCAGGTCGATAGCGTGCAACAGTTCACGGACAGCTTCAGCACCCATGCGGGCGTCGAAGTCATCGCCGAACTCTTCCAGCGCTTCGAAGTACTGCTCGTCGTTCAGCAGCTGACCTTTTTCAAGAGTGGTCATGCCTGGATCGATAACGACATAGCTCTCGAAGTAGAGAACGCGTTCGATATCACGCAGGGTCATGTCCATCAGCAAGCCGATACGGGACGGCAGCGATTTCAGGAACCAGATGTGGGCAACCGGCGAAGCCAGTTCGATGTGCGCCATGCGCTCACGACGAACCTTGGCCAGTGCAACTTCAACGCCGCACTTCTCGCAGATCACACCACGGTGCTTCAAGCGCTTGTACTTACCGCACAGGCACTCGTAATCCTTTACCGGGCCAAAGATCTTGGCGCAGAACAGGCCGTCACGCTCAGGTTTGAACGTACGGTAGTTGATGGTTTCCGGCTTTTTAACTTCACCGAACGACCATGAGCGGATCATCTCAGGCGAGGCCAATCCGATACGGATGGCGTCGAACTCTTCGACTTGACCCTGGTTTTTCAGCAAATTCAGTAGGTCTTTCAAGGCCTTTCCTCCTGGCGGAGCAGAGAGCGGGCAATCCTGCCCCGCTCTCGATTCGCGTCACGTGTTATTCGGTTTCCAGATCGATATCGATGCCGAGGGAACGAATTTCCTTGATCAACACGTTGAAGGACTCGGGCATGCCCGGCTCCATACGGTGATCGCCATCCACGATGTTTTTGTACATCTTGGTACGGCCGTTCACATCGTCCGACTTCACTGTGAGCATTTCTTGCAGAGTGTAAGCAGCACCGTATGCTTCCAGTGCCCAGACCTCCATCTCCCCGAAACGCTGACCACCGAACTGCGCCTTACCACCCAGCGGCTGCTGAGTAACCAGGCTGTACGAACCGGTAGAACGCGCGTGCATCTTGTCGTCTACCAAGTGGTTCAGCTTCAGCATGTACATGTAGCCAACGGTAACTGGACGCTCGAACTTGTTGCCGGTACGGCCATCAGTCAGCTGCATCTGGCCGCTTTCCGGCAGGTCTGCCAGTTTCAGCATGGCCTTGATTTCGCTTTCCTTGGCGCCGTCGAACACTGGAGTGGCCATTGGAACACCGCCACGCAGGTTCTTCGCCAGATCCAGGATTTCCTGATCAGAGAAGCTGTCCAGATCTTCGTTACGACCGCCGATCTGGTTGTAGATCTCGTCCAGGAAGGTGCGCAGTTCAGCGACTTTACGCTGCTCTTCGACCATCCGGTTGATCTTCTCGCCCAGACCTTTGGCCGCGAGGCCCAGGTGGGTTTCAAGGATCTGACCAACGTTCATACGCGAAGGTACGCCCAGCGGGTTGAGGACGACGTCGACCGGGGTGCCATTGGCATCGTGCGGCATATCTTCAACCGGCATGATCACGGAGACCACACCTTTGTTACCGTGACGACCGGCCATCTTGTCGCCCGGCTGGATGCGACGACGGATTGCCAGGTAAACCTTGACGATTTTCAGCACGCCTGGAGCCAGGTCATCGCCCTGCTGCAGTTTGCGCTTCTTGTCTTCGAACTTGTCGTCGAGCAGACGGCGGCGATCAACGATGTAGGCCTGAGCCTTCTCGAGCTGCTCGTTCAGAGCATCTTCAGCCATGCGCAGTTTGAACCACTGACCATGCTCAAGACCGTCGAGTACTTCGTCGGTGATGTCCTGACCCTTCTTCAGACCGGCGCCGCCTTCAGCCTTGTGGCCCACCAGAGCGGAGCGCAGACGTTCGAAGGTCGCGCCTTCAACGATACGGAACTCTTCGTTCAGATCCTTGCGGATCTCGTCCAGCTGGGACTTCTCGATCGACAGTGCACGAGCATCACGCTCAACGCCGTCACGGGTGAAGACCTGTACGTCGATGACAGTACCTTTGGTACCGGTTGGCACGCGCAGGGAGGTGTCTTTAACGTCGCTGGCTTTTTCACCGAAGATCGCACGCAGCAGTTTTTCTTCCGGAGTCAGCTGGGTCTCGCCTTTCGGAGTGACCTTGCCCACCAGGATGTCGCCTGCGCCTACTTCAGCACCTACGTAAACGATACCGGCTTCGTCCAGCTTGTTCAGTGCAGCTTCACCCACGTTCGGGATGTCCGCAGTGATTTCCTCTGGGCCAAGCTTGGTGTCACGGGCCACACAGGTCAGTTCCTGAATGTGGATCGTGGTGAAACGGTCTTCCTGAACAACACGCTCGGACAGGCAGATGGAGTCTTCGAAGTTGAAGCCGTTCCATGCCATGAACGCGATGCGCATGTTCTGACCCAGTGCCAGTTCACCCATGTCGGTGGACGGGCCGTCGGCCATGATGTCGCTACGCTGAACGCGATCACCCTTGCTCACCAGCGGACGCTGGTTGATGCAGGTGTTCTGGTTCGAGCGGGTGTATTTGGTCAGGTTGTAGATGTCGACACCAGCTTCGCCGGTTTCAACTTCATCATCAGCAACACGAACCACGATACGGCTGGCATCGACGGAATCGATTACGCCGCCACGACGAGCCACGACGCAAACGCCGGAGTCACGGGCTACGTTACGCTCCATGCCGGTACCTACCAGCGGCTTGTCAGCGCGCAGGGTTGGTACAGCTTGACGCTGCATGTTCGAACCCATCAACGCACGGTTGGCGTCGTCGTGCTCGAGGAACGGGATCAGCGACGCTGCAACCGAAACTACTTGCTTCGGCGAAACGTCCATCAAGGTGACTTCTTCAGGCGCCTTAACGGTGAATTCGTTCAGGTGACGTACGGCTACCAGTTCGTCGATCAGGACTTTCTGGTCATTCATGGTCGCCGAAGCCTGCGCGATCACGTGATCGGCTTCTTCAATAGCGGACAGGAACACGATCTCGTCGGTGACCACACCCTCTTTCACCACGCGGTACGGGCTTTCCAGGAAGCCGTACTGGTTGGTGCGAGCGTAAGCAGCCAAGGAGTTGATCAGACCGATGTTCGGACCTTCCGGCGTTTCAATCGGGCATACACGACCGTAGTGAGTCGGGTGTACGTCACGGACTTCAAAGCCTGCGCGCTCACGAGTCAGACCGCCAGGGCCGAGTGCAGAGACACGACGCTTGTGGGTGATCTCGGACAGCGGGTTGTTCTGGTCCATGAACTGCGAGAGCTGGCTGGAGCCGAAGAACTCTTTCACCGCTGCAGCCACTGGCTTGGCGTTGATCAGGTCCTGCGGCATCAGGCCTTCGCTTTCAGCCATCGACAGACGCTCTTTGACCGCACGCTCAACACGTACCAGGCCAACGCGGAACTGGTTCTCGGCCATTTCGCCTACGCAGCGAACACGACGGTTACCCAGGTGGTCGATGTCATCGACGATGCCTTTACCGTTACGGATGTCGACCAGAGTCTTCAATACCGCGACGATGTCTTCCTTGCACAGCACGCCCGAACCTTCGATCTCGGTACGACCGATACGACGGTTGAACTTCATCCGGCCGACCGCAGACAGGTCATAACGCTCAGGGCTGAAGAACAGGTTGTTGAACAGGGTTTCGGCAGCGTCTTTGGTTGGCGGCTCGCCTGGACGCATCATGCGATAGATCTCGACCAGCGCTTCCAATTGGTTGCTGGTGGAGTCGATCTTCAGCGTGTCGGAGACGAACGGACCGCAGTCGATATCGTTGGTGTACAGCGTTTCGATGCGAACAACACCAGCCTTGGCAATTTTTGCCAGGACTTCAGTGTTCAGCTCGGTGTTGCACTCTGCCAGGATTTCGCCGGTAGCCGGGTGCACGATGACCTTGGCGGTAGTACGGCCCAGGACGTAGTCCAGAGGTACTTCCAGAGTCTTGATGCCGGCTTTTTCGATCTGGTTGATGTGGCGCGCGGTAATACGGCGGCCCGCTTCAACAATGACCTTGCCCTTCTCGTCCTGAATGTCCAGAACCGCAATTTCACCACGCAGACGCGAAGCAATCAGCTCCAGGCTGAGGGTTTCGCCGCTCAGGTGGAAAACGTTGGTGGTGTAGAAAGCATCCAGCACTTCTTCAGTGGTATAGCCGAGCGCACGCAGCAGTACCGATGCAGGCAGCTTGCGACGACGGTCGATACGCACGAATACGCAGTCTTTCGGGTCGAACTCGAAGTCCAGCCACGAACCGCGGTAAGGAATGATGCGCGCGGAGTACAGCAGTTTGCCGGAGCTATGCGTCTTGCCGCGGTCGTGGTCAAAGAACACGCCCGGGGAACGGTGCAGCTGGGAAACGATTACACGCTCGGTACCATTGATTACGAAGGTACCGTTCTCAGTCATCAGGGGGATTTCACCCATGTAGACTTCTTGCTCTTTGATGTCCTTGATCGCTTTGTTCGACGATTCTTTGTCGAAAATGATCAGGCGCACTTTTACCCGCAAAGGTACGGCGAAAGTTACACCGCGCAATACGCATTCTTTGACATCAAATGCCGGTTCGCCCAGGCGATAACCGACGTACTCCAGCGCAGCATTGCCGGAGTAGCTGATGATCGGGAAAACGGATTTGAAGGCCGCATGCAGGCCCACGTCGCGGAACTGATCTTTAGTCGCTCCCGCTTGCAAGAATTCACGATACGAATCCAGCTGGATGGCCAGGAGGTAAGGCACATCCATGACGTCCGGCAACTTGCTAAAGTCCTTGCGGATACGTTTTTTCTCAGTATATGAGTAAGCCATCAGCGTTCCCCAGCTTGGTCACCTGCTTGTTTGGCCCCTCCCGACGGGAGCAGCCAGAAAATCGTGCAAACCCCATGGTTTGCGCCACCGCATCGGGTGGTTACAGCGCCTTTATCAGCACCGACCCAGTCGGCTGCCAATAACGGAAAAAGGCCGGTGGCAAGAGCCACCAGCCATCAGCCTGTCGCTTGACGCTCGGGCTGGAGGAGCAAAGTCGATACTTATTTCAGCTCGACTTTAGCGCCTGCTTCTTCCAGCTTCTTCTTGGCGTCTTCAGCAGCTTCTTTCGAAACGCCTTCAGCTACAACCTGAGGAGCGCCGTCTACTTTCTCTTTGGCTTCTTTCAGGCCCAGACCAGTCAGTTCACGAACTGCCTTGATCACGTTAACCTTCTTCTCGCCAGCTTCCAGCAGAACAACGTTGAACTCGGTTTGCTCTTCAACAACAGCGGCAGCAGCAGCTGGACCAGCCGAAGCAGCAGCAGCGGTAACGCCGAATTTTTCTTCGAAAGCTTTGATCAGTTCAACAACTTCCATTACGGACATGTTGCCAACGGCTTCAAGGATATCGTTTTGAGAGATAGACATGAATCTAATTCCTGAATTGGGGGACGGCCTACGCGACCATCGAAAAAAACAAAAAACGCGAGAAGTTGACGAGCCTTAGGCTGCAGCAGCTTCTTTCTGGTCGCGAATTGCCGCCAGAGTACGAGCCAATTTGCTGGTAGCGCCTTGAATCACGCTCATCAGCTGAGAAATTGCTTCGTCACGGGTCGGCAGAGTTGCCAGTACGTCGATTTGGTTAGCTGCGAGGAACTTGCCCTCGAACGCAGCTGCCTTGATCTCGAACTTGTCCTGACCCTTGGCAAACTCTTTGAAGATACGGGCAGCAGCGCCCGGATGTTCGTTCGAGAATGCAATCAGGGTCGGGCCGGTGAACACGTCGTTGAGGACACTGTATTGAGTGTCAGCAACAGCGCGCTTGAGCAGGGTGTTACGTACAACACGTACGTAAACGCCAGCTTCACGAGCCTCTTTACGGAGTCCGGTCATTGCGCCTACTGTTACGCCACGTGCATCAACCACGACAGCGGACAGAGCGACTTTGGCAGCCTCGTTGACTTCAGCGACGATGGCCTTCTTGTCTTCGAGATTAATTGCCACGGGTTTAACTCCTGCTTGTTACCGTTTCATTCGATCGAAACCGAATGTCGTTTTGGTGTCTGATTCGGTAAGGAACCGGGAGCACCATCTGCGTAGGCTTATGGTTTAAGACTTGCGTCGCCTACGGTCTTGGATAGCCCCCGCCAGGCAGGGACCCCAATCTTTCGATTGGCGCGAACAATCGCGCCAACCTTTGTCTTACGCGTCCAGCGAGCTCTGATCGATAACCAGACCTGGGCCCATAGTGGTGCTCAGGGTAACGCGCTTGACATAGATACCTTTCGAAGAAGCTGGCTTGATACGCTTCAGATCAGCGATCAGGGCTTCAACGTTTTCCTTCAGCTTGACGGCGTCGAAGCCCATCTTGCCAACGGAGGTGTGAATGATGCCGTTTTTGTCGGTGCGATAACGAACCTGACCAGCTTTAGCGTTTTTAACCGCGGTAGCTACGTCTGGAGTTACGGTACCAACCTTAGGGTTAGGCATCAGACCACGTGGACCGAGGATCTGACCCAGTTGACCTACAACGCGCATTGCATCCGGGGATGCGATCACTACGTCATAGTTCAGGTCGCCGCCTTTCATTTCGGCAGCCAGGTCGTCCATACCTACACGGTCAGCGCCGGCAGCCAGAGCGGCCTCAGCAGCTGGACCCTGGGTGAACACAGCAACGCGAACGGTCTTGCCAGTGCCGTGTGGCAGCACAGTAGCGCTACGAACAACCTGGTCGGATTTACGCGGGTCTACACCCAGGTTTACAGCAACGTCGAACGACTCGCTGAACTTGACAGTCGACAGCTCAGCCAGCAGAGCAGCGGCGTCTACAATGTTGTAGGCCTTGCCTGCTTCGATTTTGCCGGCGATAGCCTTTTGACGCTTGGTCAGCTTAGCCATTACACACCCTCCACGTTAAGGCCCATGCTACGAGCAGAACCGGCGATAGTACGCACGGCTGCATCCATATCAGCTGCAGTCAGATCCGCGTTTTTGGTTTTCGCGATTTCTTCCAGCTGAGCACGGGTAACAGTGCCAACCTTAACGGTGTTCGGACGAGCGGAACCGCTGGTCAGACCGGCCGCCTTCTTCAGCAGAACCGAAGCAGGGGTGGATTTGGTTTCGAAAGTGAAACTACGGTCGCTGTAGACAGTGATGATCACTGGAGTCGGCAGACCTGCTTCAAGACCCTGAGTACGGGCGTTGAAAGCCTTGCAGAATTCCATGATGTTCACGCCGTGCTGACCCAGAGCAGGACCAACAGGTGGGCTTGGGTTAGCCTGAGCGGCCTTCACTTGCAGCTTGATGTAAGCGGTAATTTTCTTGGCCATGAGGCACTCCAATTACGGGTTCGAACGCCTCGGAAGGCTCCCCGGTTACTTGCGCGTTTATCCCAGTGACGACAAAACCCCACAGCCTAGGGCTGCGGGGTTGGGATGCTTGTCCAGTTAGACCTTTTCGACCTGACTGAACTCCAACTCTACCGGGGTAGAGCGACCGAAAATGAGCACTGCCACTTGGATCCGGCTCTTTTCGTAGTTAACTTCTTCAACAACGCCATTGAAATCAGCAAATGGACCGTCATTGACTCGCACCGTTTCACCTGGCTCGAAGAGAGTCTTCGGCTTAGGCTTGTCGCTACCATCAGCGACGCGACGCAGAATTGCTTCCGCCTCTTTATCGGTGATCGGCGCAGGCTTATCAGCGGTACCGCCGATGAAACCCATCACCCGAGGAGTATCCTTGACCAAGTGCCAAGTACCCTCGTTCATATCCATCTGAACCAGCACATAGCCTGGAAAGAACTTACGTTCGCTTTTGCGCTTCTGGCCATTGCGCATTTCAACCACTTCTTCAGTGGGAACCAGAATCTCGCCGAAGCCATCTTCCATGCCAGCCAGCTTTACGCGCTCGATCAGCGAGCGCATCACATGCTTCTCGTAACCCGAGTAAGCATGCACAACATACCAACGCTTAGCCACGGGACACCCTTAGCCGACAATCAAGGAAACAAGCCAGCCGAGCAGGGAATCAAGCCCCCACAACAGCAACGCCATAACCAGAACAACAGCCACCACAATCAGGGTGGTCTGCGTGGTTTCTTGGCGAGTTGGCCACACGACTTTACGAATCTCGGTGCGAGCTTCCTTAACGAGTACAAAGAAAGACTTGCCCTTAGCAGTCTGCAGACCTACAAAGGCAGCTACAGCAGCAATGGCAAGCAAAGCGAGTACACGGTACAGGATCGGCGAAGCAGAGTAATACTGATTGCCAACAACGCCAACAACCACCAAAGCGACAACTACAAGCCACTTGAGCAGATCGAAGCGAGAGCCTTGAGCTTCAGCTTTAGGAGTCATCTATGAAGATCCTGTGAAAAGAAAGCCAGACACACCAAGTGAATCTGGCAGGTCAGGAGGGAATCGAACCCCCAACCTACGGTTTTGGAGACCGTCGCTCTGCCAATTGAGCTACTGACCTAAAACAAAATCAGGCCGACCATTATGCCGGCCCGAAAAATACATTACAACTACTTACTCGATGATTTTAGCTACGACGCCAGCGCCGACGGTACGACCGCCTTCACGGATAGCGAAACGCAGACCGTCTTCCATCGCGATGGTTTTGATCAGGGTAACAGTCATCTGAATGTTGTCACCTGGCATTACCATTTCAACGCCTTCTGGCAGCTCGCAGTTACCAGTCACGTCAGTAGTACGGAAGTAGAACTGTGGACGGTAGCCTTTGAAGAACGGAGTGTGAC
>NZ_JBFUIR010000072.1:0-15817 GCF_056401755.1 Pseudomonas sp. P4_D7
CAAGACACCTCGGTCAGTCCCCTCTCCTGAGGGAGAGGGAGCCGATTTGCGGATATTGTGGAAGTTCGCCGAAATGAAAGTGCGGTACCGAATCCACAATCGCCTCGACCTCTCAGGTCGATGTATAGCGCAAGACACCTCGGTCAGTCCCCTCTCCCTCCGGGAGAGGGTTAGGGTGAGGGCAAGCCGCTAAACCAACCTCAAGCCGAAGGGTGCAACGCTACAATCATGTCCACTTCAATCGCCGCGTTCTTCGGTAACTGATACACACCGACCGTGGTGCGCGTGTGCCGGCCGGCATCGCCGAGTACATGACTGAACACGTCCGAGGCACCGTTGGCCACTTCACTCAGGTCAACGAAGTCCGGCGTCGACTTCACGTAAACAGTGACCCGCAACAACGCTTTGATCTTGTCCAGCGAACCGACGGCATCGACGATCAGCGCCAGGCAACGCATCGCACTGATGCTCGCAGCGGCTTGCGCATCCTTGAGGTTCAACTCCAGGCCGACACGCCCCGGGTACTGAATCTTGCCGTTAGTGCGCGGCACCATGCCGCTGATGTACAGCTCATCATGATGACGGATCAGCGGCGCGTAATTGCCGCCGGCGGTGTTCTCACCATAAATGTCGTAGTTCAGCTCTTGGGCCAGGGCAATAAAACGCTCGTCGCAGGTCATCCTCTCAGTCATTTCGCCCAGCCTTATGATCAGTGCATGAAGAACCGCAGGTTAAGACAGATGATTGCCGGAGATTCGATTTGTGGCAGGCCATCGACATAGTTGGATCCAAATCTAGGTGTTTCACGAAGTGATAGCAACCGGCCGCTAAGGCATCCTTCGCCACATTTTCACGGTGAGCCGCCATCTCTGCGACGCCCTGCATTAACTCCGCAAACAGATCGCGCTTTTTCATCCAAACCTGCCCCATTAGAAAATAGCCCCTGGGATCCTAACTAATGAAAAGTTTTCTGAAGGTAGGAAATCTCTTTATAAGCAGACAGTCGTTTCCCAAAGACACGCTCAACCTTGAATAGCACCCAACAAAAAACCCCGCACATCTCTCAATGTGCGGGGTTCTTCTTCAAGCCTCGAACCTTACGGCGCGTACGTCAGCAGCAACTCTGCAGGCACCTTGAAGTCCAGGGACATCATGACGCTCAACGCAGTGATGGTGAAGATCGAGAACACGAACAGCTTGCGTGCCCAGACCGTGTCATCCACTGCCTTGTAGCCGGTCCAGGCCATGTACAACCAGTACATGCCCATGGCCGCAGCCACCGCGAGATAGCTCATGCCAGCGTAACCGCTGAAGGTCAGCATCAAGGTCGCTACGAGGAACGCCAGGATGTAGAGCAGGATGTGCTTCTTGGCCACTTGGATCCCGCGCTTCACTGGCAACACCGGAATCGATGCGGCCAGGTAATCGTTGAAGCGGAAGATCGCGATGGCGTAGGAATGCGGCATCTGCCACAGGCTGAACATCACCAGCAACGTCAGCGCGGCCATGTCGAAGCTGTTGGTTACGGCAACGTAACCGATCACTGGCGGCATGGCGCCCGACAGACTGCCCACCAGCGTGCCGTGAACCGACTTGCGCTTGAGGTACAGGCTGTAGAAGCCGACGTAGATGATGAAGCCGATCACCGCGAACAAAGCGGCCAACGGGTTGGCCACCTTGTACAACAACGCAACGCCGAGAACACCAAGGATGGTCGCGTAGACCAGTGCCAGTTTCAGGGAGATCAAGCCCTGCACCAGCACCCGGTTTTTAGTGCGTTCCATCTTCAGGTCGATGTCGCGGTCGATGCAGTTGTTGAACACGCAACCGGAG
This sequence comes from Pseudomonas sp. P4_D7, assembly GCF_056401755.1. Lineage (NCBI taxonomy): Bacteria > Pseudomonadati > Pseudomonadota > Gammaproteobacteria > Pseudomonadales > Pseudomonadaceae > Pseudomonas > Pseudomonas sp. P4_D7. Next base: position 1,834 of record NZ_JBFUIR010000072.1, read on the forward strand.
GCAACAACCAGGGATGTACCGATCATGGCAGCCAGAAACACCGCCAGATCCACATGCCCTTTCGAGGCCAGGAAAAACCCGCCTGCCACAGAAAGCACGTTACCGAAAATGATCCCCGGTTTGGTGATTTGGATAAAGTGCTTGAGCGACATCGGGTCTTACCTCACTTCGCCATCATGTAGGTGTGGATGCTGAACATGATCCACAACGACAGGCCAACCAGCAGCACGATCACAATGGCCGTAAAGACAAACGCGATCACGTTGTTACGCTGAGCAATGGAGCGGTCCAGGTGCAGGAAGTAATACAGGTGAACAATCACCTGGATTACTGCGAACAGCAGAACGATTGCCAGCGTGGTGGCCTTCGGCAGGCTCGGGTACATCACCAGACCGAATGGAATCACGGTCAGGATCACCGACAGGATGAAGCCAATGGCGTACGACTTTACGCTGCCGTGGCCAGCATCATGGCTGTCATGGGAGTGTGCATTAGCCATTACAGAGTCCCCATCAGGTAAACAACGGTGAATACGCAGATCCACACCACGTCCAGGAAGTGCCAGAACAGGCTCAGGCAGCTCAGACGGGTCTTGTTGGTCGCCGTCAGGCCGTGCTTGTTGACCTGGTACATCATGATGCCCATCCAGATCAGACCCGCAGATACGTGCAGACCGTGGGTACCGACCAGGGTGAAGAACGCGGACAGGAAGCCCGAACGGCTAGGACCGAAGCCCTCGGAGATCAGCAGGTGGAACTCGTTGATCTCCATGGCGATAAAGCCTGCGCCCAGCAGGAAGGTCATGAACAACCAACCCAGAACCTGCTGCTTCTTGCCTTTGAACAACGCCAGCATGGCGAAGCCGTAGGTGATCGAACTGAACAACAGCAGAGCGGTTTCGCCCAGCACATATGGCAGTTCGAAGATGTCGTGGCCCGACGGGCCACCGGCAACGTTGTTTACCAGTACTGCGTACACCGCGAAGATCGACGCAAACAGAATGCAGTCGGTCATCAGGTAGAGCCAGAAACCGTATACGGTCATCTCGCCCGAGTCGTGGTGATGGTCATCGTGCCCATGGTCACCATGGGCGTGTCCAACATTGGTCACTAAGTTCGACATGGTTTAAGCCTGTTCCAACGAGGTTTCAACACGGGTGGCACCGGCCGGGATTTTCCCTGCCGCGACCAGACGCTTGTGCTGCTCGGCTTCGATACGCTCGATCGTTTCAACCGGAACCATATAGCCCTGGTCGTCACGTGCAGCGTGGATCACGAAGTAGATGACGGTGCCGGCCAGGCTGGCGATCGCCAACCACCAGATGTGCCAGATCATCGCGAAACCGAAGACGGTCAACAGTGCGCCCATCACCACGCCAGTGGCGGTGTTGTTCGGCATGTGGATCGGCTCGTACTTGGCCGGACGCTGGTACGCAGTACCGTTTTCCTTGGCTTCGGTGAACGGGTCGATGCAGTCAGCCTTAGGCAGCACAGCAAAGTTGTAGAACGGAGGTGGCGACGAGGTCGACCATTCCAGAGTGTGTGCATTCCACGGGTCACCGTGATCGCAAACGTTCTCTGGCTTGTTGCGGTCGCGCACACTGACGTACAGCTGGATCAGCTGGCAGGCGATACCGACAGCGATCATCACCGCACCGAACATGGCAACGTACAGGTACGGTACCCACTCAGGGTTGGTGGTGGCGTTCAGACGACGGGTCATGCCCATGAAGCCCAGTGCATAGAGCGGCATGAACGCGACAAAGAAGCCCGAGATCCAGAACCAGAACGCTGCTTTACCCCAGCCTTCGTGCAGCTTGAAGCCGAACGCTTTGGGGAAGTAGAACGCGAAACCAGCGATGTAACCGAATACCGCACCGCCGATGATCACGTTGTGGAAGTGCGCGATCACGAACAGGCTGTTGTGCAGAACGAAGTCAGCACCCGGGATGGCCAGCAGTACGCCGGTCATGCCGCCGATGGCGAAGGTYACCATGAAGCCCAGAGTCCACAGAACCTGGCTGGTGAAGCGCAGACGGCCCTGGTAGATGGTGAACAGCCAGTTGAATAGCTTCACACCCGTCGGGATGGAAATCAGCATCGTCGCCAGACCGAAGAAGGCGTTGACGCTGGCACCCGAACCCATGGTGAAGAAGTGGTGCAGCCAAACCATGAAGCCCAGTACCGAGATCGCGCCCGAGGCGTAGATCATCGAGTGGTGGCCGAACAGTTTCTTGCCGGTGAACGCCGAGATCACTTCCGAGAAGATGCCGAATGCCGGCAGGATCAGGATGTAAACCTCAGGGTGGCCCCAGGCCCAGAACAGGTTGACGTACATCATTGGATTGCCACCAAGTTCATTGGTGAAAATGTGGAAATCCATGTAACGGTCAAGGGTCAGCAGTGCCAGGGTAGCGGTCAGGATCGGGAACGAAGCCACGATCAGAACGTTTGCCCAGGTGCAGGTCCAGGTGAAGATCGGCATGTCCATCAGTTTCATGCCAGGGGTACGCATTTTCAGTACGGTCGCGAGGAAGTTAACCCCCGTTAGCGTCGTACCTAACCCGGATAGCTGTAGCGCCCAGATGTAGTAGTCCATGCCCACGCCAGGGCTGTATTGCAGACCCGACAGTGGTGGATAGGCAACCCAACCGGTCTTGGCGAATTCGCCGACGCCCAGGGACAGGTTGATCAGCACTACGCCGGATACCAGCAGCCAGAAGCTCAGGGAGTTCAGGAACGGGAACGCAACGTCACGCGCGCCGATCTGCAGCGGCACTGCAAGGTTCATCAGGCCGGTGAAGAATGGCATCGCCATGAAGATGATCATGATCACACCGTGAGCGGTGAAGATCTGGTCATAGTGTTCAGGTGGCAGGTAGCCAGGCGAACCCTCGGTGGCCATGGCCAACTGGGTACGCATCATGATGGCGTCGGCAAAACCGCGCAGCAGCATGACCATGGCGACGATGATGTACATCACGCCGATTTTCTTGTGGTCAACCGAAGTCAGCCACTCGGTCCACAAGTAGGTCCACTTCTTGAAGTAGGTGATTGCAGCGAACAGCGCCAGACCACCGAGGGCGATCATGGCGATGGTCACCATCACGATCGGCTCGTGGAATGGGACTGCTTCCCAACTTAATTTACCAAACATCGTTTACTCCTCTGCCCCGGCAGCTGAATGCGAACTCGAGTCAATTTCCGTGGCCGCCACTTCTTTCTCTTTCTTCTCGTGCTTCAGCGGCTTGCCCGGCTTCATACCTTCGTACTTGTCGACGATGATCTGGAACTGGTTCGGCGTGACCGAGGAGTAGAGCTCGACTGGGTTGTTCTGGCTCGGTTTGGCAAGGGCCGCGTATTCAGCTTGATCAAGCTGTTTAGGTGACTTCTTGACTTCACTTACCCAGGCGTCGAAATCTTCCTGAGTGGTGGAGATAGCCTTGAATTTCATACCGGTGAAACCCGCGCCGCTGTAGTTGGCGGAGATACCGTCCATTTCAGCGTTACGGTCAGCGATCAGGTGCAGCTTGGTCTGCATGCCCGCCATCGCGTAGATCTGGCCGCCCAGACCCGGGATGAAGAACGAGTTCATCACAGCGTCAGAGGTGATCTTGAAGTTGATTGGCGTGTGCGCCGGGAACACGATCTTGTTGACCGTGGCGATGCCTTGTTCCGGGTAGATGAACAGCCACTTCCAGTCCAGCGCAACGACTTCGATGGTCACTGGCTTGACGTCGGATTGAATCGGACGATACGGGTCCAGTTCGTGGGTCGAAATGTAGGTGATGTAACCCAGGGCAATGATGATCAGGACCGGGATGGTCCAGACTGCCACTTCGATTTTGGTCGAGTGCGACCATTTCGGGGTGTAGACGGCGTTCTTGTTCGACGCGCGGTACTTCCAGGCGAACAGGAAGGTCATGACGATAACCGGCACAACGACCAACAGCATCAGCAGGGTCGCGGTGATGATCAGGTTTCGCTGTTCCAGGCCAACCTGGCCCGTTGGATTGAGCAAGGTCATGTTGCAGCCTCCCAGCAACAACGTGCCGAGCAGCGGCACTAGGCCTAGTAATCTGGGGTACCTGTTTTTACTCATCTCACGACCTCTAAAGCAGCTTGCGCAATGCAGTTGGGTTTTGATCGCCAACACTTCACCCTGCCAAGGGTTGGCATTTTCTTTGGATTGAATAAGGGCCGCCCGTCGCGCGTCAGACGCTCGACAAAACCTGGGACAGCGGTCAGTTCTTATTCGAATTCGTGGTCAAAGGCCTTGTTACAGACCAATTCCATTTGGTGCGGAAAGTTGGAAGGCACCGACACCTGGGTGTCTTGAAAGCCTTTCGACTCACTCGACACCCGACTTTCTGCGCAGCGCCTTAATAAAAAAGCGTTCCTTAATAAAGGCTGAACAGTGCCGGGAATTCAGTGCGGGCGATTGTAGATAGGTAGCGCCCTATACACCATGTCTTATCCCGAAATAATTTTTATCCGTTCGAGCAACAATGCATCGCCATTTTTGCAAAAGTTCCACATGTTATCGAAATAGATTCTCAACAAAAACACCAAAAAATGTAGGTGTACCCGCGTCAGTTCAGACAGCTCCGAAGGCTATTTCCGAACGCTGGAACAGCGCAAAGCCCGATAACCCAAGGCTTTTGGCCATATACCCGCGCTTGTTAAAACTGCCTGCTCTGGCACTCGCGTGCTAAAGCCGAAAAACCCCGAAACTGACCAATCCTTTTTTGTAACAACGGCCGATTCCGCGTCACTCAATGGCCCTGCGACATGGCGCGTGTGACAACATGTCGCACACTTGCCACACCCTTCCTTGCCACCCGTCACGGTGTTTTCACAAACACCGTGAAAAGCAAAACGCCCCGATTGGCTGATCCGCAAATCGAGGCGTTTTCTGTATCGGCCAGACAGCCGATTAGTTGACTCAGCGCAGTGCTTTTCGGTTACGCGAGGTCAGCAGCGGCACCAGGATCACCACCAGCACGAACGCCACCAGTGCCCATTGTGCCAACGACAAGCCAAGGATCGGCGGGTACGGCGTCGAGCAGAAACCGTCAACCTGGAAGCCCAGCGGGAAGATCTTCGCCAGCGGCAGATCATCGACAATCGGCTGCAGCACATCGATGCCGCAACTCACCGCCGGATAGAACTGGGTGTACACGTGATGCCCGGCCACACCGGCCCCGGCAATCGCACAAATCACCACCAGCACCTCGAACACGGTGATGCTGCGACGGGTGCGCATGGCCGCGCCGATGAACGCGAACAGCGCGATCAGCAGCAACGCATAGCGCTGCAAGATGCACAGCGGGCACGGCGCTTCGCCGAGCACGATCTGCATATATAGAGCGCCACCGATCAGCGCCAGGCAGATGATCCCCAACAGCACCAGAAAGCGCCGCTCACGGCCCAACCGAATCGTTTCCTCGCTCATCGCGTTTCCCTTTTATGTCCATGGTTCAACCGGCTCGCGGCTGAAGGTTGTCGCAAGTCTACACCGGGGGAATAAACGATAAAGCGGTTAAGAAACGATTAACCTTGGATCATGTTTCACAAATTCAGACCGCATAACGGCCTTCGCGAGCAAGCTCGCTCCCACTTTGAATTTGCGTCAAACACAAATCCTGTGGGAGCGAGCTTGCTCGCGAAGGTGGCGACTCGGTCTTAAATCATTCCAAAGCCGAAGCCGGCCCGAAGAACTCATAACGGCTTTGTTTCTCCGGCACACCCAGCGCCTTCAGATGACGCTTGATCGCCCCCATGAAACCCTTCGGCCCAAGGAAGTAAGCATCCACATCACGCTGCTGCGGCAACCACTCGCCAAGCTGTGCCTGATCCAGGATCCCGACCTTGTCCGCTGCCGGACTCACACCGTCATCCTCGGCGTAGCAATAAAAACGCTTGAGTTGCGGATGACGTTCAGCCAGTTCATCAATCCAGTCGCGGAACGCATGCACGCTGCCATTGCGCGCGCAGTGGATAAAGTGCACCGGACGCTCGGTTTCCAGCGCCGCTTCCAGCATCGCCAGAGTCGGCGTGATGCCGACGCCGCCGCTGATCAACACCAATGGCTTGTCGCTCGCGGTCAAGGTGAACTCACCCGAAGGCGGGAACAGCTGAATGCTCGCGCCGACCTGCAATTGATCGTGCAAATGATTGGACGCACGACCACCCGGTTCGCGTTTGACGCTGATGCGGTACTGACCGTTGTTCGCCAGTGCCGACAGCGAGTAGTTGCGGCGGATTTCTTCGCCATCAAGGATCAGCTTCATGCCGATGTATTGACCCGGTTCGGCCGCGAGAATCGGGCCTTTGTCTGCCGGCTCAAAGTAGAACGAAATGATTTCCGCGCTCTCCTCGACCCTGGCCGCGACGATGAACTCACGCGCCCCGCGCCAGCCGCCGACGGCTTGTTCTTTCTGGTCATAGATCGCGGTTTCGGCGCCGATCAGAATGTCCGCCAGTTGACCGTACGCCGCGCCCCAGGCGCTCATCACTTCTGGCGTGGCAATCTCTTCGCCGAGCACTTCGGAAATAGCGCGGAGCAGACAGGCACCGACAATCGGGTAATGCTCCGGAAGAATCTGCAAGGCAACGTGCTTGTTGATGATCTTCGCCACCAGATCACCCAACTGGTCGAGCTGATCGATGTGCCGCGCGTACATCAACACGCCGTTGGCCAAGGCGCGCGGTTGATCACCGCTGGCCTGGTGCGCCTGGTTGAACAGCGGGCGGACTTCAGGGTATTCGGCGAGCATCATGCGGTAGAAGTGAGTGATCAGCGCTTCACCGCCGCTTTCCAGCAGAGGCACGGTGGATTTGACGATGGCACGATCCTGAACGCTAAGCATAAGGTTGACTCCTGAGCTTCTTTGAAAAGTTACCTTAGGGTTATCAGATTCCGTGCCAATTTATTTTTTCAAATAAATCAATAACTTAATAACTATGTAGTCATAACGACCCAAAGGCCTTTATAGTCATCCCGACTACATCTTGTCTCTTTGACTACAAGACCATGACCGCCAAATCCCTGCTCACCGCCCTGTTGCCCTTAGTTTCCGATTTGTCCCGCGAACTGCCCGAGGGCGAGCGTTATCGACGCCTGCTCGAAGCCATGCGCGCCCTGCTGCCCTGCGATGCCGCTGCATTGTTGCGCCTCGACGGCGAATCGCTGGTGCCGCTGGCCGTGGACGGTTTAAGTACGGACACCCTCGGTCGGCGCTTCAAAGTCAGCGAGCACCCGCGTTTCGAAATTCTCCTCAGCGGAGCCGAACCCACGCGCTTCGCCGCCGACAGCGACTTGCCCGATCCTTATGACGGTCTCGTCGACGGACTCGACGAGCATCTGGAGGTTCACGATTGCCTCGGCTGTCCTTTATTTGTCGATGAAAAACTCTGGGGCCTGATCACCCTCGACGCTCTCGACCCCGAGCGTTTCGAACCGATCGAACTCGACGCCCTGCAAGCCTTCGCCAGCCTCGCCTCGGCCACGGTCAACGCCGCCGAACGTATAGAACGTCTGGCCAATCGCGCAGAAGACGAGCACCAGCGCGCCGAGGTTTATCGTCAGGCCAGCGGCCAGCAGAACCGCGAAATGATCGGCCAGAGCAAGGCGCTGAAAAAACTGGTGGAGGAAATCAATCTGGTCGGCGGCAGCGATCTGACGGTGTTGATTACCGGGGAAACCGGCGTCGGCAAAGAACTGGTCGCCCAAGCGATTCACGCCGCCTCGCCCCGTGCCGAAAAACCAATCATCAGCCTCAACTGCGCCGCGCTGCCCGACACGCTGGTAGAAAGCGAACTGTTCGGCCACGTGCGCGGTGCCTTCACCGGCGCCACCAGCGATCGACGCGGCAAGTTCGAACTGGCCAATGGCGGCACGCTGTTTCTCGATGAAGTCGGCGAGTTATCGCTGACCGTGCAGGCGAAATTATTGCGCGTTTTGCAGAGCGGTCAGTTGCAGCGTTTGGGGTCGGACAAGGAGCATCAGGTCGATGTGCGTCTGATTGCAGCGACCAACCGCGACCTCGCCGAAGAAGTGCGCAGCGGTCGCTATCGTGCCGACTTCTACCATCGCCTCAGCGTCTACCCGTTGCGCGTGCCGGCGCTGCGTGATCGTGGCCGCGATGTGTTGTTGCTCAGCGGCTTCTTTCTTGAGCAGAACCGTTCACGCATGGGTCTCAACAGCCTGCGCCTGAGCAGCGACGCCCAGGAGGCGTTGCTCGCCTACACGTGGCCGGGCAATGTGCGTGAACTGGAACACTTGATCGGGCGCAGTGCGTTGAAGGCGCTGGGCAACTGCAAGGTGCGGCCGAAGATTCTCAGTTTGAGCGCGGCGGATCTGGATTTACCGCGCGAGGTTGTGGATAACTCGGTTGAGGCGGTTGCCGGAGTTGTGGCTGAGATACCGCTGATCAGCGGGGATCTGCGCAGTGCGACCGAGCAGTATCAGCGGCGCTTGATCAGTGCGGCGCTGGAACGCAATCAGGATAACTGGGCGAGTGCGGCGCGGGAGTTGGGGTTGGATCGGGCGAATCTTGGGCGTATGGCCAAACGACTAGGCATGAAGAGCTAAAAGCACACCCTCACCCTAGCCCTCTCCCGGAGGGAGAGGGGACCGACCCGGGGATGCTTAAGAAACACGCAGACCTGAATCTGCTTTACCGAATCCATAATCGACTCGGTCGTTCAGGTCGATATACAACGCCAGACACCTCGGTCGGCCCCCTCTACCTCTGGGAGAGGGCTGGGGTGAGGGGCAGTGATAGAGAGAACAGCGATCAACTCAAGCCGACCACCCGACAACTAACCTAAAGCCCACCCCTTTAACGCCGATAACCCGGCATCAATAGTTTTTGGCGATTTGCACCCTCGCCCACCACCTTTCCACAGAAGGTTCATATGTCCTCCACCAAAGCCCGCGCAGACTCACTTTCGCTTCTGCTGTTTACCTTGCGCAGCGGCAAGCTGATGGCGATCAACCTGCTGAAAGTCAGTGAAATCATCCCCTGCCCGCCGCTGACCAAGCTGCCGGAGTCGCACCCGCACGTGAAAGGCATCGCCACCCTGCGCGGTGCTTCGCTGTCGGTGATCGACCTCAGCCGCGCCATCGGCGAACGCCCGCTGGAAGACCCGAACGGCGGCTGCCTGATCGTCACCGACGTCAGCCGCTCCAAGCAGGGCCTGCATGTACAAGCGGTGAGCAAAATCGTCCACTGCCTGACCACCGACATCAAACCGCCGCCGTTCGGTTCCGGCGGCTCGCGTGCCTACATCACCGGCGTGACCTCGGTGGACGGCACGCTGGTGCAGGTGCTGGATATCGAAAAGGTTATCCACAGCATCGCCCCGGCGCAGATCGAAATGGCCCCGACCGACCTGACCATGGAAGATGCCGAGGTGCTCGGCAACGCACGCATCCTGGTGGTCGACGACAGCCAGGTGGCGCTGCAGCAATCGGTGCACACCCTGCGCAACCTCGGCCTGCAATGCCACACCGCACGCAGCGCCAAGGAAGCCATCGACTGCCTGCTCGACCTGCAAGGCACGGCGCAGCAGATCAACCTGATCGTCTCCGACATCGAAATGTCCGAGATGGACGGCTACGCCTTCACCCGTACCCTGCGCGAGACTCCGGACTTCGCCCATTTGTACGTGCTGCTGCACACCTCGCTCGACAGCGCGATGAACAGCGAAAAAGCGCGCCTGGCCGGGGCGAACGGTGTGCTGACCAAGTTCTCCTCTCCAGAACTGACCCACTGCCTGATCGAAGCGGCCAAACACGTCGCCGCCCACGGGCACTGAGTCTTGGCCCAGAGGTATTGTTTTTTGATGCGGCGCGATCTGGGCAAGGACGCGCCGGATGCGCCGGATGCGCTTTGGCCTCAAGGCATTGAACTGTGTACGTACTCCGTCGAACTGGCGGCGGACGTGCATGACTTGATGCAACTCGGCTACCGCGAAGGTGGCGGCCGAGTGCCGGCGCTGGACGTTTGGCAGCAGCAGTTGGAAACCGATCCTGAATACGATGCGAGCCTGTGTTTGATTGCCCGTGATGGCGAAGGCGTGGTCGGCGTGGCGCAATGCTGGACCAGCTCGTATATCAAAAATCTGGTGGTGCATCCGCGCATGCAGGGCCGAGGATTAGGCCGGGCGTTGCTGTTCAATGCATTCAAGGTGTTTCAGCAGCGCCGGGAAGGGTTTGTTGATCTGAAAGTGCTGGAGGACAACCAGCGGGCGCAGCGCTTGTATGAAAGTGCCGGGATGTATGTGGTCCGCCGCGAGCTGGTGCCGGACTGATCGACCGTCTTCGCGAGCAGGCTCGCTCCCACCCTGGAATGCATTTCAAACGGTGGGAGCGAGCCTGCTCGCGAAGAGGCCAGTACAGGCAACTTCCCTTCTCAGGCGCACTCCAACCTTGGCCCCCCCAAAACCAAGGACGCCCACCATGAAAACTTTCACCGCAAGCCTGCTCTGCCTCACCGCCCTCGCCTCCCAGGCGCACGCCTCCAGCCCCGACGCCTGGGCCGCCTACGACAAAACCGTACTCGCCAGTTGCAGCAAAGCCAGCGGCCTGAAAAACGCCAAACCGGTCGGCACCCCCGCACAATTCGATGACCGCGTCGGCTACACCGCCGTGTTGCTGCAAGGCCAATACCCGCAGAAACACATGAAAGGTCAGCAAGGCACCGAACTGTGTCTGTACAACAAACAGTCGAAAACCGCCTTCGTCACCGAGTGGGATTCGATCCGCCCGCCCGTTAAAACCAAGTGAATGGCGCATAACTTGCTTCGATCCAGTTCTGTGCGGTGGTTTTCCGCCACCGTTTCACACCCTGATTGAAGACAGATCGCTCAATGAATACGACGTTTTCCTGCGTAGGCTGCGGCAAATGCTGCACCGATCACCATGTCCCGCTGACCCTGACCGAAGCCCGCATGTGGGCGGCGGATGGCGGTCAGGTGATCGTGCTGGTCGAGGCATTTCTCGGTAATGGCCTGGGTTTGCCGGCGCAGCAGCGGGAACATGCCGAACGGCGCTCAGCGCTCGTTCGCAGCGGCGCGGCAGACGCCCATGTGGCGATCACTTTCGCCGCGTACAACGTCGGCCCCTGTCGGAATCTTGACGAAGACAAGTTGTGCCGGATCTACGAGCGACGGCCGTTGGTGTGCCGCATTTATCCGGCAGAAATCAATCCGCATATCCCGCTCAACCCTGCCGCCAAGGATTGTCCGCCGGAGTCCTGGCAACAGGGGCCGGTGTTGATTGCCGGCGGTGAGTTGGTGGATCAGGAACTGGTGGAGTTGATTCAGCGCTCGCGCCAGGCCGATCGGGATGACATCGGCATCAAGGACGCGATTTGCGCGATGCTCGGGATTCGCACCACAGCGCTGAAGGGAGACGGGTTTACTGCGTACTTGCCGAATATGAGTGCTTTTGCTTCGGTGATTGATCAGGTCACCGCGCAACCGCTGACGACTCCGAGTGAGTGGGTGTTTCATGTGTCCGGGGATGATGTTGCCGGGCAAGTGCTGGCGGCCGGGGCACAGGTGGTGACTGAGCCGGCGCAGACGTATGCGTTTATCTCGCTGCGCGCGGCTTGATCCAGATTCTTAAGCGCCTATCCGGGCCTCTTCGCGAGCAAGCTCGCTCCCACAGAGATTGTGTCGTGCACGAATTTTATGAACGACTGAAAAACCTGTGGGAGCGAGCTTGCTCGCAAAGACGCCGGCCCGGACAATCTCAATCGCGGATCTGCCGCCGCGCCCAGAACTCCCGCGCCAGCAACCTTAAATCACCGGCCAACCCCGCCACGTCCTCGGAGTTGCGCTGACTCTGCCGCCCCTCATCCAGCGCCACATCGACGTTGCGACCGGTCACCGGGAGATTGATCTTCATGGGATAGCGCGAATAAAACTCAGCGCTTGCCCATCGAACGACGGGTGCCCGGCGGCGCCATGCCCGGGGTCTTGGTGTGGCCGTTCTTGGCGCCGTTCTTGTACCACGGCTGGTTCGAGCCTTTGGCAGAAGCTAGTTCGCCCGGTTTGAACGGAAATTTGAACGCCGGGATATCGGCTTTGGTTTCGCTGGTATCGGCCAGTTCAGCCGAGACATCGCTCACAGCGTCGTCAACCGGCGGCAGGGTCGGGGAAGTCATAAAAGCTCCGGAAAGCAAAAAGTCGGGCCCGATCAGTGAGCCGCGAAGGCGCGCAGTATACCTGTGCGCCATGGCTCGGCACCTGAAGATTTGCAGCGCACGCCGAACGGTTTACAGGTAGGTGATGGTGACGATGCCTTTGTCGGCCGAGGTCTTCAGCGCTTCATAGCGCATGGAAATCGGCAGCGACTGATGGCTACAGGCGTTGCGCTCAGTGTCGACATCGACTTTCACGCCGGGCTTGATTTCAATCTGGCGAGACTCACGAGCAACAAACGCCCCGACCGGCCCGACCTGACAGCCCGAATCAACGATTTGCCCGGTGAAGCGGATCTCACCGGATTGACTGGCCGGCGCGGCGAACGCTGTGAGTGGAAGCAAGAGAAGCACATACGGCAGAGCGGTTTTCAGCTGCATTTCAAGACACTCCCGGGGTGAGCGGCCCAGAGAACCCGGGCTACACCATGTTATCCGCGTGCTGGGACGGATCTTGAGAAGCATAGTTGGCAAATGGGTCCCGAATAGGGACTGATCGGTCCCTTTTTGGGACCGTTATACCGCCATCGCGAGCAGGCTCACTCCTACAATTGGAATGCGTTTTAACTGTGGGAGCCAGCCTGCTGGCGATGAACGATGACGCGGTGTTCAACCCTGCGGATCAACCCGATCCAGCGCCCGGTTTACCGCCAGCTCGGCGAGCATGACGATCTGCTGGATCGCCAGCGCCGTACTGCGCTGCGGGCGACTGAGCTGATCGGCCAGATCACCGGCCATGACATTGGCTGAAGCCAGCGATTCGCAGGCGTGGGCAAGCAGGCTTTCGGTATCGATGTTCGGGTGAATGAGGAACATCGTACTGGGCTGACGCGGTTTGACCGGTTCGGGGCAAAGGTAGAAATCGAGCGCGCGCTTGATGGCTTCGCGGGTTTTGATCTGGTCGTCGGCGCGGATGGCGTCTTCGAGTGGGGTGGTGGGATCGTTGGGTGGATCGGGTACGGGCTTAGTCATTTACTCAGTCCTCACTGATTGGAGCCAACAATTACCGTTTCTCACGCGGCGAATTGGGTGGCAGCTACGTACGGGGTGAGAAACCGGGCAAGGACCAGTAAAACCTCCGGCCGGACCGAAGTCCGCCCGTACATAGCCGCCATAAAAATGCAGGCAGCAATCAGCTGGCGCCGATTATGACGGTACTGGTATTGGAATAATACTTAGCCCGGGTTCTCACACCCGATCACCGAGTTTTCGGCGACAGCCAAAGACTAGAGAGCGCACGTCCGACGGACAACCTGAAAACCTTGTGGGAAGGTTCTGGTTATTTGACACAAATTTAAACAGCCAAAAGCCAACCCTCACCCTAGCCCTCTCCCAAAGGGAGAGGGGACTGACCGAGGTGTTTGGCAGAGCTACGCCGACGTGCGATACCGTGTTGAACTCAGGTTTTGAAACAGATCAAAAGCCCCYCACCCTGGCCCTCCCCCGGAGGTAGAGGGGACTGACCGTGGTGTTTGGTAGAAGCACGCCGACGTGAAATACCGGGTCGAACTCAGATTCTGAAACAGATCAAAAGCCCCTCACCCTAACCCTCTCCCGGAGGGAGAGGGGACTGACCGTGGTGTTTGGACGAAGTACGCCGACGTGAAATACCGAGCTGAACGCAGATTCTGAAACAGATCAAAAGCCCCTCACCCTAGCCCTCTCCCGGAGGGAGAGGGAACTGACCGCGTGGACTGGAAGAGATACGCCGACGTGCAATTCCGCGTTGAACTCAGATTCTGAAAGGCCCACAAATCGGCTCCCTCTCCT
>NZ_JBFUIR010000073.1:0-14466 GCF_056401755.1 Pseudomonas sp. P4_D7
ACATATGCCTCACTGACACACCGCTATCGCGAGCAGGCTCACTCCTACAAGGGATCTGCGGATTTGCGCGATATCCAGTAAACTGCCGCACGTTTTTCTTCAAGTAGTGTTTTCCCATGCAAATTGCTCTGGCGCCCATGGAGGGGTTGGTCGACGACATCCTCCGCGACGTGCTGACCCGCGTTGGCGGCATCGACTGGTGTGTGACCGAGTTCATTCGGGTCAACGACCAGCTGCTCACGCCGGCCTATTTCCACAAGTTCGGCCCGGAGTTGCTCAACGGTGCCCGCACCGCCTCCGGTGTGCCATTGCGCGTGCAATTGCTCGGTTCCGACCCGGTGTGTCTGGCGGAAAACGCTGCACTGGCCTGCGAACTCGGCTCTGAAGTGATTGACCTCAACTTCGGCTGCCCGGCCAAGACCGTGAACAAGTCCCGTGGCGGCGCGGTGCTGCTCAAAGAACCGGAACTGCTCAACCAGATCGTCGAACACGTGCGCCGCGCTGTACCCGCGCACATTCCCGTCACCGCAAAAATGCGCCTGGGCTTCGACAGTCCCGACGGTTCGCTGGTCTGCGCCACTGCGTTGGCTGAAGGCGGTGCCGAGCACATTGTGGTTCATGCCCGAACCAAAATGGACGGCTACAAGCCGCCGGCGCATTGGGAGTGGATTCCGCGCGTGCAAGAGGTGGTCAAAGTCCCGGTGTTCGCCAATGGCGATATCTGGAGCGTCGAAGACTGGCGCCGCTGCCGCGAAATCAGCGGCGTCGAAGACATCATGCTCGGTCGCGGTCTGGTCTCGCGCCCGGATCTGGCCAGGCAGATTGCTGCCGCTCGCGCTGGCGAAGAAGTGGTCGAGATGACCTGGGCCGAGCTGATGCCGCTGATTCAGGACTTCTGGCTGCAAGCCAAAGCGCAGATGACCGCACGCCAATCGCCGGGCCGTTTGAAGCAATGGTTGGCCATGCTGACGCGCAGTTATCCCGAGGCCACCGAGCTGTTTACGGTGCTGCGCCGTGAGACCGAACCGGATCATGTCTCGCGTCTGCTCGGTCTGCCAGTGGCTGAAGCGGCTTGAAAAAAATCTGCAAATAATCTCTTGAAATCATTTCAGCGGTCCCTATCTAAGGGTTACGCGATGCCGAATTCGGGTCGCGGAGTCAAAAAACCTTGCTGATTGTTTTCAGGAGATTTGAACCATGAGTACTGCATTTTCCCTCGCGCCACTGTTCCGTTCCTCGGTAGGTTTYGACCGTTTTAACGACCTGTTCGAAACCGCCCTGCGCAACGAGCCAGGCAGCAGCTACCCACCTTACAACGTCGAAAAGCACGGTGATGACCAATACCGCATCGTCGTAGCGGCCGCCGGTTTCCAGGAAGAAGACCTGGAACTGCAAGTCGAAAAAGGTGTGCTGACCATCAGTGGCGGCAAGCGTGATGCCAACGAAGGCGTGACCTTCCTGCATCAGGGCATCGCCCAACGTGCTTTCAAGCTGTCCTTCCGCCTGGCCGATCACATCGAGATCAAGGCGGCGGATCTGAAAAACGGTCTGCTGAGCATCGACTTGTTGCGGGTGATCCCGGAAGAGGCGAAAGCCAAACGCATCCCGATCAACGGGGTGGAGAAGCCGGCGTTGCAGCACTGAGTCATGTGCCGCAACACAATCGTCTGAACGGATGATGAGCCGCTGAATGAAGGCCCCGATACGTCGGGGCCTTTTTTGTGCGCGCAAGAAAACCGTTGTTCGACTTTGCCACTGGCGGTGGTTTCTCTACAATCCGCGGCAGTTTTGCCGACCCCCATTCCTCACCGGTCGGCCTGGAGCCTTTTTTCATGGACGAGATTCAACAGCGCTGGCTGTGCGCTTTGTCTGCGCCAATGGCGGCGATCAATACCGGCGCCAGCTACGACGACCCCGCGTTCTGCGACGATCGCTACATCGACTTGAAAGACAGCTGGGGTATCGACGACCGTGGGCAATTGTTCGACATGCTCGAACGGATGACCGACGACGGCCACGCTAAGCACCTCAGTGCAGCTTATCTGGCGTGGCAGCGTTGTCTGCCGAGTGAATGGCAGGCCTTGCTGGACGATCTCTCTCCCCGTGAACGCATCCTGCACGAGTTTGCCAGCCGCACCTTCGGCAGTTGTGGGCCGGGCGGGATTCTGTCCTGGGACTATGGCCGCATGGGTTTTCTCTTGCGCTGTGCGGTGCGCAATCAGTGGGTCGACCTGGACGAAAGCAACTGGCTGCACAGTCGTTTGGCCCTCAGAGCGCAATTTCACTACGGTAGCTGGATGGCTTACTTCGATGGCTTTGTCGTGGGCCGGACCTTCTGGTCCTGCCTGAGCGCCAGCGACGATGAGCTTGCGCGCGAACTCGATCGACAAGGCGCCAACGCCCTTAACGTGCGGATTGCCCGCGGCCTTGCCGAGAACATTCCTCAGTTCCTTGCTGATTTGCCGTGGCACATGGAAATCGATTTGCCGCCACGTCCGGCATCGCTCAAGGAGTTCGACTGGTCATGAGTTGCTGGATCCGCTTGGGCATCGAGCCTACCACCGACGAAAACCTGATTCGCAACGCCTATCGCGCACGTTTGCCGGCGCATCACCCGGAGACCGATCCACAGGGATTTCAGGCGTTGCGCATGGCCTACGAAAACGCCCTGCGTCTGGCTCGTGAAGATGAGGAAGAGGAGCCTGAGCACGAGTACGAGTCCCAAGCCTCAGAACAGACTGTCGTTGAGGTCCCTCCAATGTTCGGGGATTTTTGCGCGTTGCTGGATGATCCCGCGCGCCGGTTCAATTTCGCCGCGTGGCAGGCCTTTATTCGAGGGCTGGATGAGCTGTCGCTGGACGTGCTCGATGAACTCAGCTGGCCGCTGTACCACCGGATGGCCGACGCCGGTCCGTTGTCGTACCGCTGCGCGAATCTTTTGGCCAAGCGTATGGCCTGGGATCAACAGTTGCTGGATCTGGGCTTCGACGACGCGCATCAGGTGGGCTTCTTTCTCCAGCGAATCGAAACGCCGGACCCGTTCGATACGGATCTGATGTGCACATGGTCAGAGGCCGCCCAGACTGAATCGCTGTGGTACGCCCGTAGTCTCGACTTCATCTTCAACCAGCGTCCACTGCCTGAGTTCGCCGACTTCGCCAGTCAGCACACCTGCCTGCCGTTGCCGGAGGATGCCGTGTTCCTCAAGCGTCTGCTGGTGCAGTTCACTCAGGCAGGTATTGGCGGGCCGACGTTTTTGCAGTGCTGTATCGAGGAGCAGCTTGCTGCACCGGACGATGTCGACTGGCTTTACCTGTTGGCGTGTCAGAGCAGTCTGCTGGGGCGCGACGATCAGGCATTGCCGTGCTGGATCCGGCTGTGGAACGAGCATCGCCATCCGATGGCGGAAAGTCGTCTGCTGGAGCTGTGTGCCAAGCGCCAGCCGACTTTTCTGCCCTTGCTGAGTCAGGCATTCGATCGTCTGCAGGGCATTTCTGCCTGGCCAGAGGATCTTGCCGATGACGCCCAGGTGTATGGCTCTCCGTCACAACATCCCGAGACGCTGAACCGTTGGCTGGGTGTCGGGCGGTTAAAGCTTGAGAGCCTTGCGCAAAGCTTTGTCGATTGGCGCGTGACCGCTGATGAACTGCCATTGCTCGCGCAATTGCTGGGCGAAAATGCCGACAGCCGATTGCTGCATCTATACCGGTACGCCTGGGCGCTGCATCGGGGTGATGCGGCGTTGTTGCAGCAGATTGTGGATGCTCCGCTGCCGATCGATGCCCTCGAAAGCCTGGTGATGAGCGGATTCAAATATCAGGCTGCGCAACACCTGCGCTGGTTGGGCGAGGCACCGATTGCGCTGGCCATGAGCGCTTTCTGCGATGCGCATCCAAGTCCTCAGCCATTGCCGCAGGTGCTGACAAAAGGTGAGTCGCACAAAGTTTGTCGTCTGTGGTTGCGTCGCTTGCGGCCCTATAACGACACTGCGCTGGAACGCATGACCGAGGCGTTCAAGCTGGGTGCGGTCAAAGACGACTGTGACTTGTCCGAACTCGACTTGATGCTCCAGTTGAGCCGTCGCGGGATTCAGTTGCCGCCGGTCGGGCTGGGTGAGGCCGCTTGGGAGTGGCACGCGCAGACCCTGTTTTTGCTGGCATTGCTGGAACAACCCGAACGCTGGCTGCAAATGATTGACGCGCAGTGCGTGGAGCGCCTGCCTTTCAATCCGGCCCATCCGTTGAGTCGCCTGCAACCGTTGTTACGGCGCTTGCAGCGTGAGCAAGGCCATTGCGCCGGTTTGCTCGGATGGTTGCAAGGCAATGACCCGGTGCACGGCTTGTTGGTGCAGCAATTGTTCAGCGTTCAGCAGGCGCTCGACAGCGCGCGATTGCCGGCCAATAGCCTGCTTTACACCTGCCTCGAAAGCGATCGTGCTGCCTGCGGCGATGATTTGCTGGGGTTGATGATGTTCTGGGGCGTGCTCTATCACGATCCGAGCCTGAGTGCTGAGCAGCATCGCGCATTGTTGCAGTCGATTGCGGCGATCAGTTGTGAGGACGATTGGTTCGAAGGCTTCCGCGACGGTTTGATCAAAGGCGAGCCGGTGTGGCCGCCGCGCAAAGTGCTGACCGATTTTGGCGTCGACAAACTGTTGGCGTATGAAGCGCTGGATGCGCTCAAGGGCCTGATTCGCTATGGCGCTGCTGGCGTGCCGAAAACGCGCGTCCTGCGCCAACTGCAACAGGGCAAGGACGATGTGCAGAACAGCATCGGGCTGCGCCTGGCTCTGTGCGCGATATTGTCCTGGTCGGAACGATTACTGCTGGCGAAAAGCGATGCTCAGCCGGTACCGGCGACAGCGATCTGGCGTCTGGGATCGCGGTTGGGGCGTAAGGCTTTTATCGCTCAGGTCTTGGCCTGCGTGGTGATTGCACCGGTGGCAGGGCTGATCAGTGGCACCACGGGCGCTGGCATTCTTATCCTGATACTCGGAGTTCTGCTGGTATTTGGCGCGATTTTGCGTCGCTTGCACGACATGGGCCGGGGCATCCCGACCTTGTTGATCTTCATGGCGCTGACACCGATGTTGCCATTCCTGCCGCTGCTGCTGTTCGGCTTTCCCGGTGACAAGTTGCCCAACCGCTATGGTGTGCCGCCGGACAGCGGCGATAGCGAGATGCTGTCCGGCGGCCTGCAGGCTGCCTTGCGGCGCCTCAACGGCTAGAGGCGCAGTTGATCCAGTGCCTTGTTCAGCTCTGTGCGATGGCTGGCGATCTCCGCTGATTGCTGGCCGCCGAGCACTGTGGTGAAGCTGTGCAGCCACTCGGCTATGTGCTCGCGTTGTGTGCCGAGGCTCTGCATCCATGCCCGCTCCAGACGGGCCAGCAATGTGCGGTTGGGCAGTGCGTCACGTGGATGGACTTTCAGCGTCGACAGCCGGTTATGGCTGTCTCGGCGCGCTTGCTCGTCCAGACCGGTGGGACTGCGGTCGATGCTGTGACTGTGACGCTCGCCGGTTTCGAGCAGGGTGACGTCGACTTCGAGCAAACCGTTGATGTCATAGCTGAAGCGCACGTCCAGTTCCTGGATGTGTTGAGTAGGCGTCAACGTGACTTCGAAAGCATCAATCAGAATGTTGTCGCACACCCACGGCCGTTCACCCTGATAGACGGCGATGCGCAGCACTGTTTGCTTAGGTTGGGTGGTGTAATAGCGCTCCACCCTTGACGTCGGAATGATGGTGTTACGTTCGATGATGGGCGAGAAGGCACCTTTGATGTCTTCTCCACGCATGGTCGCAATCCCCAGCGTATACGGGCAGACATCCGTCAGAATCAACTCTTCAACCGCCCCGTCACGCGCCTTGCACGCCGCTTGCGTCGCCGCCCCCAGCGCAACAATGGTGTCCGGATCAAGATGCCGGTAAGGCAAGCGCCCGAACAACGTCGCGACCATCTGCTGCACTGCCGGCATGCGCGTGGCGCCGCCGACCAGCACCAGGCTGTCGAGGTCGCGGGGCTTGAGTCGGGCATCGCGCAGCGCTTGTTCGATCGGTGCACGCAAACGGGCCAGTAGCGGCTCCCAGATTTTCACCGCAGCGGCTTCGTCCAGCGACCACTCGAACGTTTTGTCGCCATGGCGCCAGCTCAGCGGCTGAACACCTTCAGCGAGTTTGCATTTCAGTTGCTCCAAGGCGTCGCCGAGGCTGGCCATGCTTTGCGCATCGACCATTGCCGGGGTCAGTTGCCAGTGTTTCAGGCAGGCCTGCAACAGCGCAGCGGTGAAGTCTTCGCCGCCGAGAAAGTTGTCGCCAGTGGAGGCGTGCACTTCGATCAGGGGCAAAGCGTATTCCAGCACCGTGACATCAAAGGTGCCGCCGCCCAGGTCGAAGATCAGCGTGCGTTCGAATTTCTGTTCATGCAGCCCGTAAGCCATCGCGGCGGCGGTTGGCTCGTTGATCAGGCGTGTCACCGACAGCCCGGCCAGTTCGGCGGCAAACAGCGTGCGTTTGCGTTGTTCGTCACTGAAATACGCCGGGACGGAAATCACCGCTTCCGATACTGCGTGGCCGAGAAAGGCTTCGGCGTCCTGCTTGAGTGCGCCGAGTACCAGCGCCGACAACTCTTCCGGACTGAACTGGCGTGTACCGAGCTGGACTTGCTTATCGCTGCCCATGAAGCGCTTGAATGCTGCGGCGGTGCGATCCGGGTGCGTGGTCAGGCGCGCGCGGGCGGCTTTGCCGACCAGAATCGTGTCGTCTTCATCGAGGCTGACCACCGAGGGCGTCAGCACATCACCCAGGGCGTTGGGAATCAGTCTGGCCTGACCGTCCTGCCAGACGGCGATCAGACTGTTGGTGGTGCCAAGGTCAATGCCCAGCAGGGCCGGGCGGGGGAGGGTTGCATCCTGCATGTCAGATCTCGAAACGGCGCAAAAACCGCGACCCTACAGGTTGCTGCAAATCGTGGCAATTGCGCGTCTGTTGCAACGTGCACCGGTTACGGCAAGAGCTTTTTCAGATCCTCGAGCGCAACCGGTCGACTGTGCAGATAGCCTTGATACAAATGGCAGCCCAAACCCTGCAGGAACGCCAGTTGTTCCGGGGTTTCGACGCCCTCGGCAATCACCTCCAGCTCCAGGCTGCGCGCCATGGCGACAATCGCGCGGATGATCTCGGCATCGTTCGGGTCGGTCGTGGCATCGCGGATAAACGACTGATCGATTTTCAGCGTGTCCACCGGCAGGCGCTTGAGGTAAGTCAGCGACGAATAGCCAGTGCCGAAATCATCCATCGCAAAGCTCACGCCGAGTTTTTTCAGCCGGCGCATTTTGCTGATGGTGTCTTCCAGATTCTGGATGACGATGCCTTCGGTGATCTCCAGTTTCAGTAGCGAGCAGGGCAGACCATGGCTGCTCATGCTGTGTTCGATGCGTTCGACAAAATCGTTCTGGCGGAACTGCCGTGGACTGATGTTCACGCACAGGCTGAAATTCAGCGGGTCGACCAGTTTCAGGGCGATCAGTTGTTTGAACGCGTTGCAGGCTTCGTCGAGGATCCAGGTGCCGACTTCGAGAATCAGGCCGCTGTCTTCTAGCACTTTGATGAACTCGGTGGGCGACTGCGCACCCAGTTCCGGGTGATTCCAGCGCACCAAGGCTTCGGCGCCGATGATGCGGTTGTCGCGGGCGTCGACCTGCGGCTGAAAGTGCACGTTGAATTCACCGCGCGACAGCGCCAGGCGCAAGTCGGTTTCCATGCGCAGCCGTTCGCTGGCGGCCTTCTGCATGGTGTTGTGATACATCTGCGTGGTGTTGCGCCCGGAATCCTTGGCCCGGTACAGGGCAATGTCGGCGCGTTTGAGCAGGTCGGTCGGCGTCGAGCCATGATCGGGAATCAGCGCCACGCCGATGCTTGGCGTCACTTGCAGGCGCTGGCCGTCGAGGAACATCGGTTCCGAGAGCAATTCGCGCAGAGTGTCGGCCAGATTACGCACCTGCACGCTGACCTCATTGCGCGAGCCTTCGAGGCCGCTGAGCAGCACGACAAACTCGTCGCCACCGAGGCGCGCGACGGTATCTTCCATGCGCACACTGGCTTCGAGCCGCGCCGTGATGATTTTCAGCACGGTGTCGCCGACCGGGTGGCCGAGAGAGTCGTTGATGTGCTTGAAGTGATCGAGGTCGAGAAACAGCAAGGCACCGCGCAGATTGTGGCGCTTGAGCAGGGCGATCTGCTGGCTCAGGCGATCCATCAGCAGGGCGCGATTGGGCAGGTTGGTCAGCGGGTCGTGATAGGCCAGATGCCGGATCTGTGCTTCGGCGTTTTTCAGCAGGCTGACGTCTCGGGCGGTCAGCAGCAGGCACGCGGTTTCATTGAGGGTGATCGGCTCGACCGAGACTTCCACGGTCAGTATTTCCCCGCGTTTGTTGCGCCCGAGCATTTCCTGATGGTGCACGCGGCCCTTGATCTGCAACTCGGCGAGTAACGCCGAACGCTGTTTCTCTTCAGCCCAAATACCCACCTGATAAACCGTTTTGCCCACGACCTCTTCGGCACGATAGCCAGTGAGACGGCAAAAACCGTCGTTGACCTCCAGATAACGCCCGGTGTCGCGCTCGGTAATGGTGATTGCGTCGGGGCTGGAGTGGAACGCCTTGGCGAATTTCTCCTCACTGGCTTTCAGCGCTGCTTCCGAGCGCTGCTGCTGGGTGATGTCGCGCAGGGTGGTGACGATACAAGCCTGATCGCCGACGCTGATCTGCCGGCTGGAAATCACGCAGGTCAGCGACTGGCCGTCCTTGTGTTGCACGATGATCGCGACATTGCTCAAGCCCTGTTCGCGGATGACCCGTTCAATCCGTTGCAGGCTTTTTGCCGAGGCATCCCACAGGCCGATTTCTTCGGCGGTATGGCCGATGACGTCGGCGGCGCTCCAGCCGAACGTCTGGGTAAAGCTGTTATTGATCTCGATAAACTCGCCGCTGTCCTGGCGGGTGACGCAGATCGGGTCCGGGCTGACCTGGAACAGCGTGGCGAATTTCTCTTCCGAGGCCACCAGCCGTTGCTCGCGCTCGACCTGATCGGTGATGTCCAGCAGTGTGCCGGCCATGCGCAGCGGTGCGCCGTTGTCGTCGCGGTAGAGGCGGGCGCGGCTTTCCAGATAGCGCGAACTGCCGTCCGGCAATTGCACGCGATAAGTCAGTTGATAATTGCCCGCCGGGCCTTCGCGCAGGCTGCGGTAGGCGTCGCGCATGCTGTCGCGTTCCTCACCGGGGACGCCTTCGAAAAACTCTTCGAACGACTCATGAAAGGGTTTCGGCTCCAGCCCGTGCAACTGCGCGGCGCGCGCCGAGCCGTAGAGCATGCCGCTGGGAATGTGCCAGTCCCAGGTGCCGAGCTGTGCCGAGTCCAGCGCCAGATCGAGACGTTCCTGGCTGTCCTTCAAGGCGTGTTCGGCGGCTTTGCGTTCGGTGGTGTCGAGAAACGTACTGAGCAGATAGGGCTGGCCTTCGAGTTCGACTTTCTGCGCACTGAGAATGCCGTCGTGGATTTGCCCGTTGCTGGCGCGAAACTGCACTTCCATGGCGATCAGCTCGCCTTTGGCTTTGGTTTTTTTCACCAGTTCTGCGCGTTGCTCCGGGTGCACCCACAAACCCAGCTCCAGCGTGGTGCGGCCGATGGCGCTCTGCACTGGCCAGCCAAACAGGCTTTCAAAATACTGATTGGCCTCGCTGATCAAACCGTCTTCCTGACGGGTCAGCAGGACCATGTTCGGGCACAGGTGAAAAAGTGTCGCGAAACGTTTTTCCGAACTGCTCAGCGCCTGCTCGCGCTGGCGCTGCTGGGTGATTTCGCGAATCACCCCGATCATTCGGGGGCGGCCGTTTTTATCCGGCAGCAGGCTGCCGCTGATTTCCAGCCAGTGCAGGCTGCCGTCAGGCCAGCGGATGCGGTGGTGCATCGCTTGTTCCAGCGGCGCCCCGGCAATCACCGCGTGGAAGGCGCGAACCGTTTTCGCGCGGTCTTCCGGGGGCAGCAGATCAAGGTATTCAAGGTCTGCCGGCAGCGGCTGGCGCGGGTCGAAACCGAACAAGGCCTGGGTGCCACGCGACCAACTGATCTGCCCGCGCTCGATGTCCCAGTACCAGGCGCCGAGCCGCGCGCCGTTGAGCGCCGCCAGCAATTGCGGCGCGCTCTCCCAGCTCTGCTCGGAATGTCGCGGGTCAATCGCCTGAATACGCGGCATCGGCGGAATTCGGTCAACAGATTTCGGCATCGTGGACAAGCCTTGAGCTGAGGGTGACGTTAGGCACAGGGGCAGCGGCTCTTTAGGAGTAGCACAAGATGGCCTCAAGTCCCTGGCAGATCGATTTGTGCATCCAGTAAGGCCATAAAGGCCCGCGCCGCATTCGAGAGCGTCCGTTCAGTGTGCAGGATATAGCCTAGCTGGCGACTGAGCTGTATGCCCGGCAATACGATGCTTGCCACCTGCTCGTCGAGCATGGTGCGCGGCAAAACGCTCCAGGCCAGGCCGATCGAGACCATCATCTTGATGGTTTCCAGGTAGTTGGTACTCATGGCGATGTTCGGCGTCAGGCTCTGGGCCTCGAATAACCGTTGGACAATGTGGTGCGTGAAGGTGTTGCCACCGGGGAAAACCGCCGGATGACCGGCAATGTCCGCCAGAGTGACGGGGCCATTGCTGATCAGCGAATGCTCCGGGGCGACCACAAAGTCCAGCGGGTCGTCCCAGACCGGCGTGGCTTTGACCAGGGCGTGAGGCTCCGGCGCCAGGGTGATGACCGCCAGTTCAGCGCGGCCATGGAGAATTTCTTCATAGGCCACTTCCGAATCGAGGAACTGAATATCCAGCGCCACCTCTGGGTAGCGGCGGGTGAATTCGCGCAAAAGCGGTGGCAAGCGGTGCAAGCCGATGTGGTGACTGGTGGCCAGGGTCAAACGCCCGCTGACTTCGCCGGTCAGATTGGTCAGGGCGCGGCGGGTGTCATCCAGCACGTTGAGAATCTGATAAGCCCGTGGCAACAGGGCGCGGCCGGCCTCGGTCAGGCCGACTTCACGACCCAGCCGATCGAACAGGCGCACCTTCAATTGCTGCTCCAGCCCGGCGATGCGTTTGCTGATCGCCGGCTGTGTCAGGTGCAGCCGTTCGCCGGCGCCGGAGAAGCTGCCGGTCTCGGCAATCGCGATAAAAGCATTGAGGTTGGCCAGATCCATGTTTGTATTCCAGTTGGTTATCCAAAGCATAAAAAATATGAATTTGAGTTATTTAATCTAACCCCATAGGATCGGCCTCACAAGCCAAAGGGTTATTGATAAGCCCAGGGCATAGAAACAAGCTGATGAGGAACCGTCTGATGGCCGGCAAAACGCTCTACGACAAGCTCTGGGATTCGCATTTGGTCAAGCAGCGCGACGATGGCTCGGCGCTGATCTATATCGATCGTCACATCATTCACGAAGTGACCTCGCCGCAAGCCTTCGAAGGCCTGCGTCTGGCCGGGCGCAAGCCTTGGCGCATCGATGCCAACATCGCGACCCCGGACCACAACGTACCAACGACTCCTGAGCGCAAGGGCGGCATCGAAGCCATTGCCGACCAGGTCTCGCGTTTGCAGGTTCAGACCCTCGATGACAACTGTGATGAATACGGCATCGTCGAGTTCAAGATGAACGACGTCCGCCAAGGCATCGTTCACGTGATCAGCCCGGAGCAGGGCGCGACCTTGCCGGGCATGACCGTGGTCTGCGGCGACTCGCACACCTCGACCCACGGCGCCTTCGGCGCTCTGGCGCACGGTATCGGCACTTCCGAGGTCGAGCACGTGCTCGCCACCCAGTGCCTGGTCGCGAAGAAAATGAAGAACATGCTGGTGCGCGTCGAAGGGCAATTGCCGTTCGGCGTGACCGCCAAGGACATCGTCCTCGCGGTGATCGGCAAGATCGGCACCGCCGGCGGTAACGGCCATGCCATCGAGTTCGCCGGCAGCGCGATTCGCGACTTGTCCGTTGAAGGCCGCATGACCATCTGCAACATGTCCATCGAAGCCGGCGCCCGCGTTGGCTTGGTGGCAGCGGACCAGAAGACCGTTGATTACGTGAAGGGCCGTCCTTTTGCACCGAAAGGCGCCGAATGGGACATGGCCGTTGAGGCCTGGAAAGACCTGGTTTCCGACGCTGACGCCAAGTTTGACACCGTGGTTGAACTCGACGCCGCACAGATCAAGCCGCAAGTCAGCTGGGGCACTTCGCCTGAGATGGTTTTGGCCGTTGATCAGAACGTGCCGGACCCGGCCAAAGAGATGGATCTGGTCAAGCGCGACTCGATCGTCCGCGCTTTGAAATACATGGGTTTGACCGCCAATCAGGCGATCACCGACATTCAACTGGATCGCGTGTTTATCGGTTCCTGCACCAACTCGCGGATCGAAGATTTGCGCGCTGCGGCGGTGATCGCCAAGGGCCGCAAAGTCGCTTCGACCATCAAGCAAGCGATCGTGGTACCGGGTTCGGGTCTGGTCAAGGCGCAGGCTGAGGCCGAAGGTCTGGACAAGATTTTCCTCGAAGCCGGTTTTGAATGGCGTGAGCCGGGCTGCTCGATGTGCCTGGCGATGAACCCGGATCGTTTGGAGTCCGGCGAGCATTGCGCCTCGACCTCCAACCGTAACTTCGAAGGCCGTCAGGGTGCCGGTGGCCGTACCCACCTCGTCAGCCCGGCCATGGCGGCTGCGGCAGCGGTGAACGGTCGTTTCATCGACGTTCGTGAATTGATCTGAAGGAGCGCAGCATGAAAGCTTTTACCCAGCACACTGGTCTTGTCGCGCCTCTGGATCGTGCCAACGTCGACACCGACCAGATCATTCCGAAGCAGTTCTTGAAGTCGATCAAGCGCACCGGTTTCGGCCCGAACCTGTTTGACGAGTGGCGTTACCTCGATGTCGGGCAACCGTATCAGGACAACTCCAAGCGCCCGTTGAACAAGGACTTCGTGCTCAACGCCGAGCGTTATCAAGGCGCCAGCGTGTTGCTGGCCCGTGAGAACTTCGGTTGCGGCTCCAGCCGTGAACACGCGCCATGGGCGCTGGAAGAATACGGTTTCCGCAGCATCATCGCGCCGAGCTACGCCGACATTTTCTTCAACAACAGCTTCAAGAACGGCTTGCTGCCGATCATCTTGAGCGACGCTGAAGTCGATGAGTTGTTCAAGCAGGTCGAGGCTGAGCCGGGCTATCAATTGCAGGTCGATCTGCAAGCGCAGACCGTGACCCGTCCGGATGGCAAGGTGTACAGCTTCGAGATCGATGCGTTCCGCAAGCATTGCCTGTTGAATGGTCTGGACGATATCGGTTTGACCTTGCAGGACGGTGATGCGATTGCGACGTTTGAGGCCAAGCATCGGGTTAGCCAGCCGTGGTTGTTCCGCGACGCATAAGCAACTTTTGAATTGATGCAGTTCAGGCTGGCCTCTTCGCGAGCAAGCTCGCTCCCACAGGGGAATGCATTTCAAGTGTGGGAGCGAGCTTGCTCGCGAAGGCGTTAGTCCAGGCAATAAAAGGCTAAAACCCAGAAGGATGTGACCATGACCAGCACCGCCCAGCACACCCAGGTCGTACAAAAGCAATTCGGTGAACAGGCCGCCGCCTACCTGAGCAGCGCCGTTCACGCTCAAGGCACCGAGTTCGCACTGCTACAGGCTGAGCTGAAAGGGCAGGGCAGCGCCCGGGTGCTGGATCTGGGCTGCGGCGCCGGTCACGTCAGTTTTCACGTCGCACCGCTGGTCAGGGAAGTGGTCGCCTACGACCTGTCGCAGCAAATGCTCGACGTGGTCGCCGCTGCGGCCGTTGATCGCGGTTTCACCAACATTGCCACGGTCAACGGCGCCGCCGAGCGCCTGCCGTTTGCCGATGGCGAGTTCGACTTCGTGTTCAGCCGGTATTCGGCGCATCACTGGAGCGATCTCGGTGTGGCTCTGCGCGAAGTGCGTCGGGTGTTGAAGCCGGGCGGTGTGGCGGCGTTCGTTGATGTGTTGTCACCGGGCAGTCCGTTGTTCGACACTTACCTGCAAAGCGTCGAGGTGCTGCGTGACACCAGCCATGTGCGCGATTATTCCGCCGCCGAATGGCTGCGTCAGGTCAGCGAGGCCGGTTTGCATGTACGCAGTACCACCCGTCAGCGCCTGCGTCTGGAGTACACCAGTTGGGTTGAGCGCATGCGCACGCCTGAAGTGCTGCGCGCCGCGATCCGCCAGTTGCAGCAGTCGATGGGCAATGAAGTGCGCGAATATTTTGAGATTGATGCCGACGGCTCGTTCAGTACAGATGTAATCGTATTGATGGCTGAGCGATAAGAATTTTTCCGGGCGCGCCTAAGTTGGCGCACCGACTGAAGACACGAGGAAAGCATGAGCAAGCAGATTCTGATTCTCCCAGGTGACGGTATTGGTC
>NZ_JBFUIR010000074.1:0-13223 GCF_056401755.1 Pseudomonas sp. P4_D7
TTTTACGTGGGGGCGGCGTGGAACCGGGCGGACAGAGGTAATGGTCGAGCGCGCGGTCGGCGGCTTCGTGGAGTTTTCTGGAATCGATGGATTCGTAGGGGGAAACCGAGGCGGTTTCGGGCGGGTTGGGTGTTGGTTTGATCATGGTGAAGCTCCATATTTATACCTGGTGAAACCACCAACACCTGTCGCTAAACAAGTAAGGGTGGCAGCTGTACGCGGGTTAGCGAACCGAGAGGTATAAGACCCGGCAGACCCGAAGGTCTCCCACGCACAGCCACCATATCGTCGTCGCAAACGTCTGCGACAAACTGGAGCGTCGTTGTACTTATACCTGGTCGGGTCGCTAAACCCGGTCGCTGGGTTGCCAGCGACCCATAGACGATATAGACCAGGTACAAAGCCCACAAGCCGGCGGATTCTGGCGTAGCTGTAGGCAAAGGCGCAAGTGTGTGTAGCCTGAGAGAGTGTCTGGAGATGTCTTTTTAAACGTTGGTGTTTATCGAATGCCAATTGCTGACTGGGGTACAGCCGATCGGCCGAACTTGCTTTCGCAGCCTTAGATTTCCCGAGTGTTCAGACATAAGGAACCGTCAACATGTACCCACCGACACATCACCTGAGGTAAGCATCGGTGCTGTCCGTTTACTAAGTGTGCTCAGATCTCTTCGGTATTGATTGATACAGTGATGTTGAAGAATTTTATTTCTGACCACGAATTACGTTTGTTCACCGGCGTCTCCTCGGAGCCCATGCCGAGCAGATACCATCGCTGTGTTTTTTTATCGCGATAAGAATAAAATGTTGAGTCCCAGCCGCAGCAGATAAACCGGAGCATCGGAAGGTTGAAAGTCTGGTTCATGTATTTTTCCGCCTCAAGGGCGTCTGAGCCTTTTACGCGGTACCGAGCAATGAGAGGCTTTCCCTGCTCATCATTGTTTTGAGTGCATTCCACGTACTCTACAAAATCAGGTTTGTCGCTTAGTTTTGCCAGAAAATCATCGCATCGAGGCTTAGCCATCGCGCAGCTGGCAAGCATTGATAAACTTATCAAAAAAAGTAAGGAGATTAGTCTGTTCATTTATTTTTCCACGATAAGTTTGCCAATGTATTTCCCTTTACCTTCTTTCATGCGCTTATCAATTAAGTAGTCGTAAATATCATTCCACTTCAGTAATTCGTAAAAGGTCACGCAGCCTTCTGATAAATGACCGATGTGAATATACCGACTGCTATTCCCTGTTGTGCCTTCAACCTCAATCGGGAACCAGACGTCATTGCAGCGTACTCTTCCTGGGTGTGCGGCCTTGTAACCGGCTGTAGAAATATTGGTACCAATGATGATGGTGCCCGATCCACCCACGACTACGTTCCCATGGCTCCCTAAACTTCCAGTAACGACCGCCGGCATGCCATTGATCAGCACGCTGGTAACGCCGTTCTCTGATAACCGGACCTTCGCAAGGTTTCTCTTATACCCCCGAATATCTAATCCGCTCGACACGTCGAACCCATCGCCCGTGAGGGTGATGGTCGATCACCTCCCTCCTTAAATAGATTCGCCGCCGATTTCTCGGGCACGAACCATTCAATGACACAACGGTGTAGCCAACGAGCTCCCACAGGTTTCAGCGTCGAACACAATGTCCGTGACCAACACAAAACCCTGTGGGAGCCAGCCTGAACTGGCGATAGCGGACTATCAGGCACAAGAAACGGCACATGTGCTATTGCCATCGCTGCCAGCCCTACTCCGCATCAACCCGGCAATTGCAAATTATCCAACGCCCGATTCACCGCCAACTCTCCGAGCATGATCAACTGCGCAATCCCCAACAACGCCCGACGCTGCGATGCCGGCAACAGGCTGGCGACGTTCTGGGCAATGGTTTGCGCCGAAGCGAGTGTTTCACTGGCATCGATCAGTAGTTCTTCGTTTTTGTTGTCCGCGGTCACGGCATACATCCCGCGGGTTTTGCGTGGCGGCGGCATGGAGCCTGGCGGACAGAGGTAATGGTCGAGGGCGCGGTCTGCGGCTTCGTGGAGTTTTTTGGAATCGATGGATTCGTAGGGGGAAACCGAGGCGGTTTCGGGCGGGTTGGGTGTTGGTTTGATCATGAGTGAATCTCCAAATCATA
Source organism: Pseudomonas sp. P4_D7 (assembly GCF_056401755.1). Classification (NCBI taxonomy): domain Bacteria; kingdom Pseudomonadati; phylum Pseudomonadota; class Gammaproteobacteria; order Pseudomonadales; family Pseudomonadaceae; genus Pseudomonas; species Pseudomonas sp. P4_D7. Next base: position 2,139 of record NZ_JBFUIR010000074.1, read on the forward strand.
GAAAAGGAGCCATCATCTTTCGCTACCAAACGAAGGGGTGGTGGCCATACGAAGGTTGGTAGACCGGTGACTTGGAGAACCGGCGCGCCCGAAGACGCCCTGCGCATGGCCACCATAAATACACAGCCCCTAAAAGGCCTGTATCGGGTGACGCTATGCGTCAAGTCTAAGCCGGGCTACCAAACCCGATCGCTGATTCGTCAGCGACCGGACCACAATAGAACCCGCCCTCAAGGCGCACAAGCCGGCGGATTCTGGCGTAGCTGTAGGCAAAGGCGCAAGGATGTGTAGCCTGGGAGAGTGTTTGGAGATGTCTTTTTAAACGTTGGCGTTTATCGGAAGATCCCCTTCCTTCACGTTTCCCTGAATAAATCCGTCCCCTTATCCTAAAAGGAAAGCGGGGGAAAGATATTTTTTGGAATAGATCCCACCCTCATTAACCCCCCTTCGTTTTATGGCCACTTCGAGTGCCATATCAAATATTTAGATCCAGTCTAATACGCTCCCACTCTTCCGAGAGACTGTGATTCATTTTCATGAACGTCGACGAAGGAAATGTTATTGCTGCATTAGACTTAGATGTCTCATAAAACGAGCAAAGATCCATCGCCATTGCATTAAACGAGGTATCTGAAGCACAAGAGGTAAACAGATTACGCGTACGATCATAAGTATCTTCGCATCGACTCCTTAGCCATTCAAGTCGGATATATTTCGCAATAACTTGCTCGCTGAATACAGCTTGCGAGACCGCTAGTATCAATCCAAAATCCGCGCTCCTCCAATAAATACAAACAAACCAAGCCATGAAATAGATTACAACCTTAGCCCTTTCAAGTCTCAATATCCGAAGAGCAATACTTTTACTAAACCAGCTATTCTCAAGAATTTGAGCTGCGATGCGACGCACTGGTTCAATCTGGTCATTATTATAATAACCGTCAGTCTTCTCATGAATCAAACTAACATTGTACGCCTTACCGAAGAACTCTCGACGACGGTTATCTTCCGCTCGTGGAAAAAAATAGAGCCTAACACTAACCCCCACAATAAAAATCGACAAAACTGTGACGGCAAAAGCAATCATTATTACGCCGTACAAATCTGGAAATCTCTCTTTAGTTACAAAAATTGATGCGATCGATATCACCGCACCAAAATAAAATAGGCCGTTGGCAATATTTTCCGCACGCTCAAGAGCATTATAATAATTAACACGAATGGGATCACTACGAGACATCTTACCCTCCAAATTAATATTTCTATGCAGCGCACACTATTAAGAGCAACCGATGAAATTAAGTTTGGATCTCACTCAATTGTCACATAAAAAATTTCGCTCCTTCCAACCAAGGAATCATCGAGTTTTCTGACTAAAAAGGCCTCTACCATGTGCACGCCCCGATATGAAAGTTGTTCGGTTCGAACTGCATGCGTAACAGAGTCATAAAATTCGCCGCGCAAAGCGTTGTTTCGAGTTGCGACCGCATCGGTATTCGTAACTCGCCACATGACTTCATAGTCTCTCGGGAATGGCAAACCATTACCGCTAAATGCGCAAAACTCTAGCCATCTTCCTGGAGAAAGTGCGTCTAGGCTTGTGACTTCTCGAAGCCTTGGAGAGTCTTTATGCGTACGCAAAAAAGCACGAACTTGGACTGACAGTTGGCTTCCAGCAGATCGCCATCTCGGTTTGTGCATATGAGGAAGGCTACTAAATCCAGATGGCAATGCTGACTTACCCAAAGCTTTAACACGCTCAACCAAGTCAATGAACATGCTACTTGCCATGGAAAAACTTTCGTTCGCAGCTCTGCTAATTTGACTTGCCTTCTCTATCACCTCCGTTCTTGCGAAGTCATTACCAAACACCAAACGCCAGGCACTTATACTCTCGCCACGATCGTCTTCGTCGTACGCTTCATCAATCCATTTTCGATATTTATTGATTTTATTTCTGAAATTTTCATATTTTACGTCATCCCAGGCATTACTTTGGACTTCCGTAAAAAGGACAGGATTTCTCACCATTGGTTTGGTAGGATTTGCCTGTAGCCAATCGTCGAGTCTTCCCATTAGAATTTTTAGTGCGGTAGGGACGTCAGGAAATGTTTCCTTCAATAAATCGCCATCTGTCACCTGCATACCAATCAACGTAGTCAATAAGAAGGATGGACAAGTAAAATTACCTTTGATGTCCCTCATATATTTGACTAAACGAGTCACCTTCACAAGGTTGTTTTTTGTGGTTTCTCTATTCTTCTCATGCAACCAAGTTGTATAATCTTTAGGATTTGACTCTTCAAACTCATTTGAAATACGATTGCACACTTCATAAGTATCGGTATAAATCCGTTCTTTTATACAGGGAGCAATATCAATTTTGCGCTCCCCTGCATATTCAATAGTTACACAATGCGAGAAACGCCGAAGCTTTTCTTGGTAAATACCGCTCCCACTAAATACATTGTGGAGCTTATTAATGTAGTCTTTCGGTTCCCACCCATCGACAGGGTCGATATATACCAATAGGTCGGCATCAAATGGATAGTCAGGGAGCGGCTTGATAATTGTTTTGTGCGCCCAAGATCCTTGGGCAGAAAAATCAAGAATCGTTGGTTCCCAATCGGAGTTCTGAATGAACGCCTTCAGCGAATCGATGCTATTTTCAAGCTTGTCGAAGCGATCTTTATTTAGGTTGACTGTGTCAGTCAAAAACTCATCAAATAATGATATCAACTTCATTCAATTAGATCCCTCTATACTGTTTGAGCTAAAAAGTACTTTGACTCACCTTTCTTTAGAATTCGTCAGAGATTCGCAGTACCTGGCTCGATGCTAGCCTTTTGGCATCGCTTCGTCCATCATCAAATTTGAACCTATTATAGATATGGGGAAAGTTTTTTGGCGAATAGGGGGCTGCCATAAATGGCTGCTATAAGCTAAATATCGACTACAAAAATTCTTGGACCTTCAAGTATTTTCTTGTGCCGAGGCACTTAGCCGTCCCAACGAACGGCGATTTGACAGTGTTTATCTTCAACTCACGGCCTCACCAACCTAGGCAACACCACCCCCTCCACCAACCTCTCCACCCCCAACCGCACCCTCTCCCCACCCTGCTCAATTACCACCCCATCCCCCTCCACCGCCACCAACTTCACCCCAGGCCCCACCTTCTCCCCCTGCAAAAAACTCATCGGCGGCCCATTATTCAAACTCAGTATCGCCACCGCCCCCCGACTCCCCGCCATCACCCCGCTCACCTTGATGTCCACCGGCGCCGTTTGATTGGAAAACCACTGCAACGCCGGGCTATCACTTCTTGCCGCCAACAACTGCGGGGCCGCTGCCGGGGTGTGTGATTCGGCGGAGGTCAGCAGCAGCGACGACCATGTCGCTACGCCGACCAGCGCGGCGAGCAGTGCGAGGGCCTGGACCATTTGGGGTGGGGAAAAGCGTGCGGTGAAGGTCATGGGTTGAATCTCCTTTTTATCCCTGCTGTCAGCCTACGCGGCAATTCTCTCCGTTTTATTTCACACGCCTTACATGTTGGCCGTGCACGATGGCGCAGGACGCAAAGGAGCGCGCGCGCGATGAACAGGCAACAGGGTTTTACGCTGATCGAGTTGATGGTGGTGCTGGTGATCATCGGCATCGCCAGTGCGGCGATCAGCCTGAGTATCAAGCCCGATCCGTTGCAGTTGCTGCGCAAGGATGCCGAGCGTGTGGCGCAGTTGCTGCAGGTGGCGCAGGCGGAGGCGCGCGCGGATGGCCGGCCGATTGTGTGGGTGAGTGATGCCAAGGGGTTTCGGTTTAGTCGGCGCAGTGACAGTGGCAAGGGGTTTGATCATTTCGCGCAGGATCCGCAGTTGCGGCCGCGTGCCTGGCAGAGTCCGAAGATGGAGGTGCGGGTGGAGCCGAAACAGAAGGTTGTGCTGAACGCTGAGTGGATCAATCCGCCGCTGCAATTGACGTTGTCGGATGGGTTGAATCGCTTGAGTGTGCTGCGTGATGGCAGTGGAAGGATCAGCCTGCAATGAAGCGCCAGCAAGGGTTTACGTTGATTGAGGTGATGGTCGCGATTCTGTTGATGGCGGTGGTGAGTCTGATTGCCTGGCGGGGGCTGGACAGCGTGACGCGGGCGGACAGTCATTTGCAGGCGAGCAGTGAGCAGAGTGACGGTTTGTTGCGGGCGTTGAATCAGTTGCAGCGGGATGTGGAGATGCGCGCGGGGATTGAGTTGACCGAGCCGAAGAAGGTTGGCGTGGATGATGAGCCGCCGAGCGCCCCGCCCGCTCTGACTGTGCGCAGTAGCGACAGTAAGGGTTTTCGGCTGGATATTATTCGGACGGCGGCGGACCAGCCGGGGGCGTTGCAGCGGGTGCGGTGGTGGGTCAAGGGCGACACGTTGTATCGGGCGGTGGCTGAGGCGCGGAGTCGGTATCCGTTGCCGGCGCCTGGGAATGGGGTTGCTGTTTTGCAGGATGTGAGTGATGTGCAGGTGCGGGTTTGGGAGGTGGATAAGGGCTGGCGGCAGTTGAGTGGGAATCGGCGGGAGGATCCGTTGGGGTTGGAGATTCGGTTGAGTCGGGGGACGGCGCAGGGGGTGGAGAAGTATCGGCAGGTGATTGGGCCGTTGGAGTGATTTGCTGGCCATGAATTAAATGTGGGTGGGGATTGCTCGCGGGCGTGGTGGGTCAGTCAACATGGTTGTTACTGATGGATCGCTTTCGCGAGCAGGCTCGCTCCCACAATTGGATTGGGGGTAGTCAGTTTGAGGTTGGTTGGCTGTCAGGACGTCTTCGCGAGCAAGCTCGCTCCCACAGTGGGATTGGGGGTGGGCAGTTGGGGATTGGTTGGCTGGTAGGTCGTCATCGCGAGCAGGCTCACTCCTACAGTGGGATTGGGTGGAGTCAGTTGGGGATTGCTTGGATGTGAGGCCGTCTTCGCGAGCAAGCTCGCTCCCACAGTGGGATTGGGTGGAGTCAGTTGGGGATTGGTTGGCTGGTGGGCCGCCTTCGCGAGCAGGCTCGCTCCCACAGTTTTTAATCTGCGTACAGCCCCAGCGGCAAAGCCGCCCCACTCAACAGGATGAGCGTTAGCTCGGCTGCAGCTTTTGATCTTGATCCACGGGCGACGTCGGAAGGCTGAGTGGAGGGATTCATCCGGGGGTGGGAGCGCAGCGACCGTTTGGCGCAGCCAAATGCATCGAGAGGAGGTGCAGCGAAGCAAACCGTAGGCGATGCGCCCGGATGGATCCCGGAGCGAAGGAACCCCGAGCCTCAGCGAGCGGGCCGCACGTAGGAGCAAGCGTTTTTGGTTACTTTTGAGGCGTTTGTCAAAAGTGACCCGCCGTAAGGGCGGAACCCTAAGCAGCCGTTACCGCAGCAACGGATATGTACACGATCAAACCCACTAGCTCAAAACGACGACGCCGCCGGGCAGCTCAGTGCATTTGACGCCATAAGCATCGCGAATCAGCAGCGCAACGCCGGCGAGCTGATCAAGACTGAAGCGCGCCTGGACGCGGCGTTGGCCGAGTTCGCGGTTGAGCAACAGCAACATGCCGGGGCGGTAGCGGTTGATTTCGTCGATCATCTGGCTGAGGGTCGCGCCGTTGAAGACCAGCACTTGTTTGCGCCAGTTCATCACGACGGCTGTGTCGACACTCTGCACACTGCCAACCTGCCGCGCGTCATAGGTCACCTGCTGCCCCGGTTCAAGACGCAGGCTACGCCCCTCAACATCCACTTCAACCGCGCCATCAAGGCAAGTCACACAAACTTGCTGATCGGTATTACGCAAGTTGAACCGCCCCTGACTCGCACGCAACCACCCTCCCCCAGCCTGCATCGCCAACGGCAACCGCGCGGTCTGCACTTCAACTTCACCACTGACCAGTTCAAACCCCTGCACACCGTCAGACACCGCACGCTGATTAATCCGCGTCTGAGTGTTCAGCTCCAGGCTCACACCCTGCACAGGTTCAAAACGCCGCTGCTGGCCAACTTCAGTGATGTAGTCAGCGCCCAGCCCTTCAAAACCACCAGGAATCGTCCCGCGCACCAGCAAAAACGCCGCCGACGCAGCAATCGCCCCACCGAGAAACGCACGACGACCAAACCCACGCGGCGCCTGCATTTGCTCCACGGCCGGTTGCAGGTTGTGCCACAACCGCTTGGCCTCTTCGAACGCGCGGGCATGCTCGGCGCTCTGCGCGCACCATTCGCGCAGGGCGCGGGCATCGGCCACGGTGGCGCGTCCGGAGGTCAGCAGGACCAGCCAGTCGCGGGCTTCGCTGTGCAAATTGTCGACCGCCGATGGCTCGGCAGGTGTCAGTCGAAAGATGTTCAAACGCGCAGATTCTCAACGAATTGATCGGGCACTATTCAGAAGACGGTTTTCCGGCCCCGCGACCGAACCGCTGAAACACTTTTCTTTCCAGCTTCGCAGCGCAGAAGCCCAACGCGGCTTTGATTTCCTTCTCGACCATGCGCGTGGAAATGCCGAAACGCTGCGAGATTTCCAGGTGCGGCGCCTCTTCCAGACGCGCCGCGATAAAGATCTTCCGGCGCCGTGCGGGCAGCTCGTACAACGCACTGAGCAGCGACTGGATTTCCTTCTGCCCACCCACTACTCGCGCCGGATCGAGGGCTTCGTCGCCGATTTGCAGCAGCTCCTCGACTTCCTCGCCGGTGAGCAGGCGCGCATCGGCCTGGCGGCGGTCGGCGGCGATGTTCAGGGCCATGCGATAGAGGTAGGCATTGGGCCGCAGGACGTTCGGCGGCGTCTCCATGCGGTCGACGCGCAGGTAGGTTTCGTGCAGCACGTCGTTGGCCAGATCTTCCGAACCGAGACGCCTGCGCAGGCGCACCCGAAAGTCCTCGTAGGACGTCAGGAACAGTTGGACCATCGAACCTTGTCCGGTGTCTTTCATCCCCCGGAAACTCCTTCCCATTTGGTGCATTCCATGCGTTTCCCTGACGACTCCGGTAACAACAGCAACGTGACCGGCTGACGCAAGGCGCTGGGCGTCGGCCGGTCGATTTTGAGGTTGCGAAAACTTTCCACCAGCGCGTTGTCGCGCCGTACATCTCCGGTCGAAGTGACCAACCGGTTGTGTTGCACCAAGCCGTCGCGGCCGACCCACACCTGCAACACCGCGCGATAACTGCCCGGACGGGTCAGCGGCGAGCGACACAGGTTGCGCTCGATCGCTGCCTGCACCGCTGTCGCGTAACTGCGGTTGACCGCGACGCTTTCCGGCGTCTGTTTTTGCGGCGGCGCCGGCACGTCTTCGACCTGCGCCACTTGCAAGGTAAACGCATCGTCGCGGGCGTAACGCGCCATCAACCCAGTGCCGCCGAGCAATCGACGCAGGGCATCGGCGGCGGTGTATTCACCGTCCACCGCCAACGAACGTCGACCGCGACTCAACTGACTGTCGACCAGCACCGCAACGCCAGTGGCATGGCTGTACTGATCCAGCGCGTGCGCCAGATCCTGTGCCGGAATGTGCAGCGTCATGCGCAGGTCCGCCGGCACCGCGTCAGCCATGGCGTGGCCCGCCGCACAGCCAAGCAGCCACCCCAGACACATCCGGCGCACAAGCCTCGTTGAACGCTGAAAACCGTCCGTGGAATTGCCTCGCTGCACGGCTGACGAATCCTTGGAAATCGTCATCCTGAGGGCTGTTTATGAATCTGGTGTGACGGGCGGTGCAAAAAAACCATCACGGGAATTGCGCAAGGCTTGCACTAGACTCAAGCCATAGCGCGGCCCCTTTGGGCCGGCCAGGAGGCGAGCATGAAAACACTGTGGCGATTGAGCCTTGGCGGGCTGTTGTTGATGGCGCTGTCGAGCGCTTATGCCGAGGAACCCTTGGGCTGTGTCGAGGTGACGGTCGGCGGTTACAAGGCGCCGAATTACGATTGTCTGAGCCAGCAGATGGGCAACAACCCGGAAGGCGCGGCGGCGGCGGAAAAGAATCGGGAGGCGCTGAATGTGCCGGTGAACAAACGTCCGCCGAATCAGGTCGGGCTGGCGACGCCGGCGGCGACCAGTACGCGGATGGGCAATACCTTTGGCACCTCAGTGAAACCGCAACGCCCACCGCAATGACACCCCACTGATCGTTCCCACGCTCCGCGTGGGAACGATCCTGTGGTGTTCAGTCGCTTACCGATCGTTCCTACGCTCCGCGTGGGAATGCAGCCCAGGACGCTCTGCGTCCCATCCAGAGCCGAACGCAGAGCGTCCGTTGAGGCATTCCCACGCAGAGCGTGGGAACGATCCTGCGGTGTTAAGTCGCTTACCGATCGTTCCTACGCTCCGCGTGGGAATGCAGCCCGGGACGCTCTGCGTCCCATCCGGAGCCGAACGCAGAGCGTCCGTTGGGGCATTCCCACGCAGAGCGTGGGAATGATCAGGGCAGGCTCAGTCGCTGGGGGTTTGGCGGAAGCTCACCGCGAGGCGATTCCAGCTGTTAATGGTGGTCACGGCCATGGTCAGGTCGACCAGTTCGCCTTCGCTGAATTGCTCGCGCGCTTGCTGATACACCTCATCGGGCACCCGGCTCTCCGCTAACAACGTCACCGCCTCCGCCCAAGCCAACGCCGCACGCTCACGCGGGTTGAAGAAATTGCTGTCGCGCCACACCGCAATCGCATACAAACGCCGATCACTCTCCCCGGCCCTCCGCGCATCCACCGAGTGCATATCGGTGCAGAACGCGCAGCCATTGAGCTGCGAGGCACGGATCCTGATCAGTTGCAGCAGCGGCTGCTCGATACTGAGGTTGGCGGTCAGCGCCTCCATGGCAATCATCGCTTTCATCGCTTTGGGCGAAGCGTTGTAGTAATCCAGGCGCGGGGACATGGGCAGGTCTCGGTAGACGGAATAATGAGTTCACCGTAAACGCCGACAGCCATGCATTACAGCCCCAATTTGTCGAATTGTGGGTACACCACTGAATCGCGGATATACACGATACCTGTGGGAGCGAGCTTGCTCGCGAAAGCGCCAATCCAGACACCCTATTTGGCGACTGACACACCGCATTCGCGAGCAAGCTCGCTCCCACAGGGGATCTAGGCCAATTTCGGGTTTTTCGGGTAGGCAACTATTGTCGATCCCGCAACAGCGGTAATCTGGCAGGCACGCCAATTACCCCCAGGAGCCTCGTCGGTATGGAACTTCATGTCGTGATCAACGGCCGCAAGGATCTTGCCGGTCAGTTGTATCAGCAACTGCGCGGGGCCATTGAATCCGGGCGTCTGGCCGCCGGCACGCAGTTGCCACCCAGCCGTCTGCTCGCCGAGCAACTGGGGATTTCGCGCAAGACCATTTCCGACACCTACGCGCAACTGACCTACGAAAACTTTCTCACCGGGGTGATCGGCAAAGGCACCTACGTCAACGCGCGTCCGGCGCAGATCCAGCGCAAACAGAGCCACACCGAACTGGCCGGCGCCGAGGTGATCGAGAGCTGGCGCAATCTGCCGGTGTTTCTGCGTCACCCGACGCTGGAAGGTTCGCTGCGCTATGACTTTATCGGCGGCGCCACCAGCAAGGGCCAGTTCCCGCAGGATGACTGGCGCCGCTGCGTGTCTCACGCGATGCGGCAGATGGCGCAGTCCAAGGGTTTCTATAGCCTGCCCGAGGGCTTGCCGGCGCTGCGCAATGCGATTGCCCGGCACATCGCGTTTTCTCGCGGGATCAACTGTCAGGACGAAGACATCGTCGTGTGCAATGGCGCGCAACAGGCGCTGGACCTGATCACCCGCGTATTGATCAGCCCCGGCAGTCTTGTAGCCATGGAAGATCCCGGTTATCCGCCGGCACGTTTGCTGTTCGCCACCCATGGCGCCGAGGTGGTCGGGATTCCGGTGGATGCCGAGGGCATTCAGGTCGAACACATTCCCGAGGGCACGCGCCTTATCTATGTCACGCCGTCGCACCAGTTCCCGCTGGGCATGCCGATGAGTCAGGTGCGCCGTGAAGCCTTGCTGGCTCGCGCGCATGAGTTGGGCGCGATCATCATCGAGGACGACTATGACAGTGAGTTTCGCTATGAAGGCCGACCCACTGATTCGCTGTTCAACCTCGACCAGCGCGGCATCGTCGCTTACGTCGGCACCTTCTCGAAAACCCTGCTGCCGGAGCTGCGCCTGGGTTATGCGATCCTGCCGCCAGCGATCCTCGAGGCGGTGATCCGCGCCAAGCAACTCACCGACCTGCACGCCTCGACCTTGCCGCAGTGGGCGCTGGCCAAGTTCATCGCCGAGGGTTGCCTGCTCAAGCACATCCGCCGCTGCCACACCATTTATGCGCAACGCCGCGAGCGCATTCTGGCGCGCATGGCCGACGATCTTTCGCCGTGGCTGCAGGCGGTGCCGCCGAGTGCAGGGTTCCACATGACGGTGTTCTGCAAGGTGCCGATCGACCTGTCGCTGGTGATCGAACTGGCGAAAAAGGTCGAAGTCGGCCTGTATGCGATCAACGGTTTCTATTACCAGCAAACGCCGAAAAACGGCCTGTACTTCGGCTTCGGCGCCATCGAAACGCTCGATATCGATACCGCGCTGGATCGTCTGCGCGACATTCTGCAACAAGTTGCCTGAATGATTGGTCTGGGCGATTAACCGCCGATTGGTTATTGGTGATCGACAGGTGCAGGCCTATTCTGCACAGGCGTTATCCCTCAATGAGCAGGATTCGTCCGGCCTGATTCAGGAGTGTGAGCAATGTCCAACGAAGTGATCAATACCGTGCAGGTGCAGGCTGCGGCCGGCCGCTCGGATGAACTGGGCAGGCAACTGCAGAAGATCGTCGAAACCCTGCGCGAAACGCCGGGCTGCGATTCCTACCTGGTCGACCGCTGCCCCGAGGACGGCCACCGCTGGACGGTCAGTGCCCGCTGGCAGTCGGAAGCGGCGATGCAGGCGCATTTCAACCGGCCCGAGGCGCAGGGGTTTATTGACCTGATCGATAGTCGGTTGGCCAATAGCGTCGACTTCAATAGCTTCCCTATCGTCTGATCTGGCCCCTTCGCGAGCAAGCTCGCTCCCACAGGGTTATTGG
>NZ_JBFUIR010000075.1:0-13193 GCF_056401755.1 Pseudomonas sp. P4_D7
CCCTTGTAGGAGTGAGCCTCCCTTGTAGGAGTGAGCCTGCTCGCGATAGCGGTGTATCAGGCAATACTTTTGCTGAACGACACACCGCTATCGCGAGCAGGCTCACTCCTACAGGGGATTTGTATGCTTACCAGGGAATCGTTTCACCCTTGTAGTTGATGAAGTGATGCCCGCCCTTGCCGGTATACGCATTCACCTGATCAACCAGCCCACGGGTGCTGGTATCCACGTCAAGGTCAGCCCCTTCGCCACCCATGTCCGTCTTCACCCAACCCGGATGCAGCGACAACACTGTCATCTTCTGCTCACCGAGTTGCGTGACAAAACTGTTGGTCATCGAATTCAGCGCAGCCTTGCTCGCTTTGTACAGCGCCAACTCCGGCGCGTCCGGCACCGTCACGCTACCCAACCCGGAACTCATGAACGCCAGCACGCCGCTGCCATCGCGGATCTGCCCGACAAACCGCTGGGCCAGATTGATCGGTGCCACCGCGTTGGTGAAAAACAGCTGACCGACTTCGGCCAGTGTCGCGCCGCCCGGGGTCTGGTCCGCCGGGCCTTTGACCCCGGCGTTGACGAACAGCAGGTCAAACGTTTCGCCCTTGAGCTGCTGACTCAGGGCGATCACCGCTTGCTGGTCATCCATGTCGAGCTTCTCGATCCGCACCTTGCCCAGCGCTTGCAGCGCCTCGACGTTTTGCGGATTGCGCACGGTGGCGGTGACTTGCCAGCCGTCGGCCAGCAGGGTTTTCACCAGACCGAGGCCAAGGCCCCGGGAGGCGCCGATGATCAGTGCGTTTTTTGCAGACATGATGGGCTTCCTTGATGAATGAGGATCATGGATTCAATGGACAGGCCTGACCGAGGCGAAGTTGCAACTCTTGCCGCAGCGTGTCGAGTTCGCGCATACGGGTTTCGATCAGTTGCAGTTTGTCGCGCAGCAACTGCGCCACGGCGTTGTCCGGGTTGGGGGCGTTCCACAGCGCGGCAACGCTTTCACTGATCTCGCCGAGGGTAAATCCCAGGCGTTGCGCGGTTTTGATATAGAGCACCAGTTGCACCATGTCTGGCGGATAGTCGCGGTAACCGTTGGCACGGCGTTGCGCGGCTATCAGCCCACGCTGCTCGTAGAAGCGCAGAGTGTCATGGCTGACGGCGCAGGCCTGGGCTAATTCACCGATGCGCATGCGGGCTCTCAAAAAGGCTATTGACCCTGGAGCATACTCCAGGCTTTACCGTGTTTGCTCCCTGAATTTTGCGGAGCATGGATGATGTGGACTTCAACGCAGTATCGCAATGTGGTGCTTGGCAGTGCCTGGTATGACCTGATCGTCACGGTGGCATTTGCCACGCCGTGGAGTTTTGCCGCTTTGCATGGGTTTTTGACCGCGCTGAATTTGCCCGGTGAACTGCCGGCGTTTGCGCCTGTGCACCTGTTGATGGCGAATTTGCTGGGCTCGGTGGTGTGCGTGTGGGCGGTGCTGCGGATTCGTGATCCGCAGGCGCTTTATGGACGGTATGACGCGGTGGGGCGGTTTTTGTTTGCGACTTGGCAAGCATATGCCTTGGCCCATGGCGCCAGTTCGATCCTGATTATTTTCCTGGTCTTCGAACTGGCGTGGGGCGTTGCTCAGGTGTTGCCTGTGCGGACGCCTTCGCGAGCAAGCTCGCTCCCACAGGGGATCTGAGTGAACTCGGTCAACTGTGGGAGCGAGCTTGCTCGCGAAGAGGGCAGTGAATTCACCTCTTAATGCCCCGCCTGCCAAGGCTGCCCAAGCGAAACCGGCGCATACAACCGCGTCCGCAACGCATCCCGCGACAACAGCACCAGCACCACAATCGTCGCCACATACGGCAGCATCGCCAGCAGACTCGACGGAATCGCCAGCCCCAACCCCTGCGCCACCAAGTGCAGGATGCTGGCGAGGCCGAACAAATAAGCCCCGAGCAACAACCGCCACACCCGCCAACTGGCAAACACCACCAGCGCCAGGGCGATCCAGCCACGCCCGGCGGTCATGTTTTCCGCCCACATTGGCGTGTACGCCAGCGACAAATACGCTCCGGCCAGCCCGGCCATCGCCCCGCCAAACAGCACCGCCAACGTGCGCACGGTCAACACCGGCAAGCCCATCGCACTGGCCGCATCCGGATTCTCGCCGACCGCTTGAATGATCAACCCGACACGACTTTTGATGATCACCCACGCCACCAGCGCAAACAGCACGAACGACAGGTACACCAGCAAATCCTGAGCAAACAGCATCCGCCCGATCAGCGGAATCTCACTCAGATAAGGAATCGCCAACGGCTCAAAACCGGCCAGTGGTTTACCGACCCAAGCTGCGCCGACAAAGGTCGACAGCCCGACACCAAAAATCGTCAGCGCCAACCCGGTCGCCACCTGATTGGCGTTGAACACCAACGCCACTAGCGCAAACAGCGACGACAACAACATCCCGGCCAGCATCGCCAGCAACACGCCGAGCCACAGGTTGCCGCTGTTGAGCGCGACGATAAAACCGATCACCGCGCCAAACAGCATCATCCCTTCCTGCCCGAGGTTGAGCACGCCGCTCTTCTCGCAGATCAATTCCCCCAGCGCCACCAGCAACAACGGCGTGCCGCAACGCACCATGGCGTAGAAAATATTGCTCAACAGATCGATATCCATCACAGCGCTCCGGCGGTTACGGCAGTGGTCGAAGTGCGCTTCACCCAACGCAGGTTCAGGCGTGGCCGATAGAGAATCAGCACGTCACTGGCGAGCAGGAAAAACAGCATCATTCCCTGAAACAACTGGGTGATCGCCTGCGGCAGATTCAGGGTCATTTGCGCGCTCTCGCCGCCGATATACAGCAGCGCCATCAACAGGCTGGAAAACAGAATCCCGATCGGATTGAGGCGTCCGAGAAACGCCACGGTGATTGCCGCGTAGCCGTATCCCGGCGACACCTGCGGCACCAATTGGCCAATCGGTCCGGTGACCTCGCAGACACCCGCGAGCCCGGCCAAGCCGCCACTGATCAACAGCGCCAGCCAGATCAAACGCTTCTCGCGAAAGCCGACGAACCCCGCCGCGCGCTTGTCCAGCCCGAGTACTTTGATCTGGAAACCGACAAAGCTTTTCTGCAACAACACCCACACCGCGACCAGTGCGAGCAGGGCGAAATACACCCCGGCGTGCACGCGGCCATCCTCCATCAGCAGCGGCAAACGGCTGGCATCGCCGAACATCGCCGACTCGGGAAAGTTGAACCCGGCGGGATCCTTCAGCGGCCCGTGCACGCAGAACAGCAGCAGGTTCAGCGCGATGTAATTGAGCATGATGCTGGTGAGGATTTCGTTGGCGTTGAAGCGTGTGCGCAACCATGCGGTCAGCCCGGCCCACGCCGCGCCGGCGAGGGTGCCGGTGAGCAGAATCAACACCAGCGCCCAACGACTTTGCAGGTCGATAATGTTCACCGCCAAGGCACTGCCGGCGAGCGCGCCGAGGAGTAATTGACCTTCGGCGCCGATGTTCCAGATTCGCGCCTGATAGGCCACTGCCAAGCCCAGTGCGCAGAGCAGAATCGGCAGCGCCTTGACCAACAATTCAGAGACGCCATACAAATCGCTGACCGGTGCGATCAGCAGCGTGTGCAAGGTTTGCAGCGGGTCATGACCAAGGGCGATAAACAGCAGCGAGCCGCAACCGAGCGTCAGCGCCGCCGCCAATAACGGCGAGCACCACAGCATCAGGCGCGATTGCTGGCCACGGGGTTCGAGGGAAAGCAGCATGTGTATAACTCCGTTAAAACGTGGCGGCTGAAGGGGCGTGGTCGAACTGGCCGGCCATCCAGCCGCCAACGTCGCTGAGTTGTGTCTTGCTGGTGTCTTGCAGTGCCGACAAACGTCCACCGCACAGCGCGCCGAGGCGGTCGCTGATCTGGAACAATTCGTCGAGGTCTTCGGAGATCACCAGAATCGCCGCGCCGGCATCGCGCAGCGCGATCAGCGCACGGTGAATGGTCGCGGCGGCGCCAACGTCGACGCCCCAGGTCGGGTGCGCGGCGATCAGCAGTTTCGGTTGCTGGAGGATTTCCCGGCCGAGAATGAATTTCTGCAGATTGCCGCCGGACAGACTGCGCGCGGCGGTTTGTGTGTCCGGGTTTTTTACACCGAAGCGCTGAATGATCTGTTGGGCGAGGGCTTCGACTTTACCGCGCTGGATTAGCCCGTTGCTGACCAAGCCTTGTTGGAAAGCCGTCAGCAGGGCGTTGTCCGCCAGACTCAATTCCGGCACCGCGCCATGCCCGAGGCGTTCGGCGGGGACGAAAGCCAGGCCCAGTTTGCGGCGGGCATCCGGGCGCAAATCGGCGACGTGTTGCTCGGCGAATCGAATGGTCGCGGCTTGCGCCCGAGGCAAGGTTTGCTCGCCGCTGAGCAGTGCCAGCAACTCATCCTGGCCATTACCAGCGACCCCGGCGATGCCGACAATTTCGCCGCTGCGCACTTGCACATCAATGTCAGTCAGCGAGCAGCCGAACGGATCCGGGTTGTGCCAACTCAAGCCCTTCACCTGCAAAAACGCCGCGCCGCCGCTGACCTTCGGATAGTCGCCAATCAACGCCGCCGCTTCGCCGACCATCATCTGCGCCAATTGCTGATCCGAGCACTCCGCTGGCAGGCAATGTCCGGCCACGCGCCCACCGCGCAGAACCGTCGCGCTGTGGCACAACGCGCGCACTTCAGCGAGTTTGTGGCTGATAAACAGAATGCTGCAGCCTTCGGCGGCGAGGCGGCGCAGGGTGATAAACAATTCGTCGGCCTCTTGCGGCGTCAGCACCGAGGTCGGCTCGTCGAGAATCAGCAGGCGAATGTCCTGCATCAGGCAACGAATGATCTCCACCCGTTGCCGCTCGCCGATCGACAGGCTGTGGACAAGTCGCTCCGGCTCCAGCGCCATGCCATAACGGCGCGACACTTCACGAATTTTCGGTTCCAGTTGTTTCGGCGTGCCGGCTGCTGCGCCCATCGCCAAAGCAATGTTTTGCGCCACGCTGAGGGTTTCGAACAGTGAGAAATGCTGGAATACCATGCCAATCCCCAACTGCCGCGCCTGCGCCGGGTTGCGGATATTCACCGGCTGACCTTGCCAAAGCATCTCGCCGGTGTCGGCCTGGGTGACGCCGTAGATGATCTTCATCAACGTACTTTTGCCCGCACCGTTTTCACCGAGCAGGGCGTGAATTTCACCGGGCGTGATGCTCAGGTCGATGGCATCGTTGGCCAGACAACCGGGGTAGCGTTTGCTGATGTGGCGCAGTTGCAGGCGCGGGGTGTTGGAAGCAATTGGCATGACAGGCTCGACTTGCTTGGAGTTGTGCCTGTGGATAAAGCAATTTCCTGGCCATTGAGTCAGGAACGCGAGCGGGCCGCGTGGGGCAGCACTCGGTATAGAGCATTGAAGGCCGAATCACGTACGACGATGGCACCAATTCAGAGCAAAGCCGTTGCTCGGGCGCCAGTTTTGCCCGTCGCGATATGATCAAAAAACGAGCAATCCCTTGGGGGCTAGATGGATCCAGCGACTGCGCCAGCCATGAACGGGTTATCCACAGCTTGTTCCACAGTTATTGTGCGCAAGCTGCAAACCCGGGCATAAGCACTGCGGTGCTTTCTTCTAATGGTGATAAACCGCGCTAACTGACTGTTTATGTTTGAAAATTTCGTTTCGTCGGGAGAATTGAACGAAAAGTGAACAAACCGCGCAAAGCCACGTGACAGAAGGGTTACAGCGGAATGTGCTCAGGTTATCCACAGTCGGGTGCACAGCCGATGTGGGCAACTCTGTGGAATAAGGAAATTCGGGATCGCCCCAAAAGATCGCAGCCTTCGGCAGCTCCAACAGGGGAGCGCATTTCAAATGTAGGAGCTGCGGAACGCTCGGGCCGCGATCGGACGATCTTTTGATCTTTTATCGTTGAAGCAAAATCCGCCCACGGCTCAAATCAGCTAGCTGGGTTTGCAAGACATCGATCTGCGCCTCACCCACCGCCAACTTCAACTCAACGCCGTTTGCCGTGAAGTTTTCTTCGACAACCAATCCACCCAGATCGGCCACCCGCAACTTCACCAGCGCCAACTCGGCAAACCCGCAAGCACAGCTCAACGGCACCCGGCTGATCAATTCGATTTTGGCCGCCGTCTGCAGGCACTTGTTCGCGCCACCGCCATAAGCCCGGGCCAAACCGCCCGTGCCGAGTTGAATGCCGCCGTACCAACGGATCACCAATACCGCGACCTGATCGCAATCCTGCGCTTCAATCGCCGCCAGAATCGGKCGCCCGGCCGTGCCGCCCGGTTCGCCGTCGTCATTGCTGCGGTATTGATCGCCGAGTTTCCACGCCCAGCAATTGTGCGAGGCGTTCAGATCGCTGTACTGCTCGAAAAACGCCTGCGCGTCGGCAGGGCTGCCGATCGGCGTGGCGAAGGTGTTAAAGCGGCTTTTGCGAATCTCTTCGCGGTACTCGCAAAAACCGCTGAGGGTGAAAGGCATAAACGTCTTATAGAGGAGGAGTGAGGCCGCAGCCTTTGAGAATGATGCGGATCAGGTTGTTGCCGGCGTCTTCCATGTCCTGCTTGGTCAACTTGCTGCGACCACTGACGCGGCAGATCTGCGTGGCGAAGTCGGCATAATGCTGAGTGCTGCCCCACAACAGGAAGATCAAGTGCACCGGATCGACCGGGTCCATTTTGCCCGCATCGATCCACGCTTGAAATACCGCCGCGCGGCCAGTGAACCAGGCGCGATAATCCTGATTGAAATATTCGCTGAGGCATTCGCCGCCGCTGATCACTTCCATCGCAAAGATCCGCGAGGCCTGTGGCTGGCGGYGGGAGAATTCCATCTTGGCGCGGATGTAGCGAGTCAGCGCTTCGGCCGGATCGTCCTCGGCGGTGAGGGTGTTGAAGGTGCTGTCCCACAACTCGATGATGTTGCTCAGCACCGCCACGTACAAGCCAAGCTTGTTGGTGAAGTAGTAATGCAGGTTGGCCTTGGGCAACCCGGCATTCTGCGCGATGGTGTTCATGCTGGTGCCTTTGTACCCGTGACGAGCGAACTCGTCTTCGGCGGCTTTGAGGATGGTCTCTTCGTTCTTCTGACGAATGCGGCTGGCGGGTTTGCCGCCATGGGCAGGGACTTCAAAGGTCATAGGCACTTCCGGGTTTGTCTGTGGGTGCAACCAGTTGCGTTGATAGCGCACCCACAGGCATCCGACAAGTCCTTGCGCGAAAAACCGTTACGCCTGTTCGATCTTGTTCAGCGGCGCGTGCGCTTCAGCGGCCTCGGTTTTCGACTCCGGCAGCAGCAGGCACAGGATGATTGCGGTCAGGCCGCCGCTGGTGATCGCCGAATCAAACAGGTTCTGCACCAGTTTCGGCAATAGGTGTAGCAGGGTCGGTTGTGCGGCGATGCCCAGGCCGACGCCGAACGACGTGGCGATGATCAACATGCTGCGTCGATCCAGCGGCGACTGCGCGAGGATGCGCACACCGGCAGCCGCCACCGCGCCGAACATCACCAGGGTCGCGCCGCCGAGCACCGGTTTCGGAATCTGTTGCAGCACCGCGCCGATCATCGGGAACAAGCCGAGGCAAAACAGAATCGCGCCGATGTACAGCCCGACGTAGCGGCTGGCGACGCCGGTCAACTGAATCACGCCGTTGTTCTGCGCGAACGTGGTGTTGGGAAAGGCGCTCAAGGTCGCGGCGATCATGCAGCTGACGCCATCGCCGAGTACGCCACCGCGCAGGCGGCTTATATAAGAAGGGCCGCTGATCGGTTGGCGAGCGAGCATGCAGTTGGCAGTGAGGTCGCCGACGGTTTCGATGGTGCTGATCAGATAAATCAGCGCGACCGGCAGGAAAGCCGTCCAGTCGAAGTTGAAGCCAAACTTGAACGGCGTAGGAAAACTCATCAGCGGCAAGTCAGGCAATGGCTGCGGTACCAGTTTCCCACTGAACCACGCGGCCAGGCTGCCGAGCAGCAAACCGATGATGATTGCCGACAAGCGTACCCATGGCGTGTTCGAGCGGTTAAGCAGGATGATCGTCAGCAACACAAACACGCCCAACGCCAGATTGCCCGGCGCACCGAAGTCCGGCGCATTGAAGCCTCCGCCCAGATCGGTAATGCCGACCTTGATCAGACTGATGCCTATCAGCGTGATGACGATTCCGGTCACCAACGGCGTGACCACGCGGCGCAATTGCCCGATAAAGCGGCTGAGGACGATTTGCACGATTGCGCCGAAAAAGCACACACCGAAAATCATCGCCAGAATGTCTTCCGGGCTGCCGCCGCGCTGCTTGACCAGAAACCCCGCCGACAGCACCGCACCAAGAAAAGCAAAACTGGTGCCTTGCAGACAGATCATTCCCGCGCCGATGCCGAACGGCCGCCGCGCCTGAATAAACGTGCCGACGCCCGAGACCATCAAGGCCATGCTGATCAGATAAGGCAAATGCGCAGTCAGCCCGAGGGCCGAGCCGATCACTAATGGTGGGGTGATGATGCCAACGAAACTGGCGAGCACGTGCTGCAGCGCGGCAAGAATTGCAGCGGCGGGTTTGGGGCGGTCGTTGAGGCCGTAGATCAGGTCGCTGGACGGTGCGGAATCTGGCTGCATGGCTTAAGGCTTCTTGTTGAAGGATCGGGGTTGATCCAGCACTGCAAAAAGCTGTCCACTTGCTCAGGTTATTTGCCGGATTTGTCGCCAGGGCCCAACACTGGCGGGCCTCGGCGGATTTTCAACGCGTTGCCGCCAGACTCTCCAAAAAGCTTTCCAGCACCAAATGAGGGCGCCGCCCCTTGCGCGTGACCGATGCGAGGCTCAGGTCGTAGAAACGTGTTTGCGATTTCAGCGCACGCAAACGACCTTGCTGCACCCAGAGGCTGGCGTAGTGATCCGGCAGGTAACCGATGTAGCGTCCGGTCAAAATCAAAAACGCCATTCCTTCACGGTCGGAGGCGCTGGCGGTGCAATTGAGTGCCTGGTAATGCGCCTGAATCTCCGCCGGCAAACGAAAGGTCGGGGCAATCGCGTCCTGACTGTTAAGGCGTTCGTCATCGAGTTGTTTGTCATCGACATAAAACAACGGATGGCCAACCGCGCAATAAAGCAGCGAACGCTCGCTGTACAACGGCTGATATTCGAGGCCCGACAACGCACTGGCCTGCGGTACCACGCCGACATGCAGACGCCCATCGAGCACGCCTTGCTCGACTTCATTGGGCGCAATCATGCGGATCTGGATCTGCACATCCGGCCCGCGTTCTTTCAATTGGGCGAGGGCGTGGGTGATGCGCATATGGGGCAGGGTGACGAGGTTGTCGGTCAGGCCAATGATCAACTCACCCCGCAGATGCTGGTGCAGGCCGTTGACTTCGGTGCGAAAGCTTTCCAGTGCACTTAACAGTTGCAGTGCCGACTGATACACCTCGCGACCTTCCTCGGTCAGCGAAAAACCGGCTCGACCACGCTGGCACAGACGCAAACCGAGGCGCTGCTCCAGATCGCTCATCTGTTGGCTGATCGCCGAGCGACCGATGCCGAGCACGGTTTCCGCTGCCGAGAAGCCGCCGCACTCCACCACACTGCGAAAAATCCGCAACAAGCGGATATCAAAGTCACTGACCTGGGCCAGCGGATCGGGGCGACGGCTGCTCATCTTATTGTTCTCATTGTTTAGCGAAGTTCTAACTGAAGGTTAGAAGAGTTGAATTTCACCGACTTTATCCGCGTGGCAATTTAGCTGCAACAACGCTTTTTATCTCCCTGACGCTTATGCCCTGCGAGGTTTTGCCCGATGAACATGCCTGAAAACGCGCCGTCGCCACTGGCCAGCCAACTGAAGCTGGACGCGCACTGGATGCCGTACACCGCCAACCGTAACTTCCAGCGCGACCCGCGACTGATCGTTGGTGCTGAAGGCAGTTGGCTGATCGACGACAAAGGCCGCCGGGTATACGACTCGCTGTCCGGGCTGTGGACCTGCGGCGCCGGCCACACCCGCAAGGAAATTCAGGAAGCGGTTTCCAAGCAATTGGGCACCCTCGATTACTCGCCGGGCTTCCAGTACGGTCATCCGCTGTCGTTCCAGCTGGCCGAGAAGATCACTGAGCTGACCCCGGGCAACCTCAACCACGTGTTCTTCACCGACTCCGGTTCCGAGTGCGCCGATACCGCCGTGAAAATGGTCCGTGCCTACTGGCGCCTGAAAGGTCAGGCGACCAAAACCAAAATGATCGGCCGTGCCCGTGGCTACCACGGCGTGAACATCGCCGGCACCAGCCTCGGCGGCGTCAACGGCAACCGTAAGCTGTTCGGTCAGGCGATGATGGATGTCGATCACCTGCCGCACACGCTGCTGGCGAGCAATGCCTTCTCCCGTGGCATGCCGGAGCAGGGCGGTATCGCCTTGGCCGATGAACTGCTGAAACTGATTGAGCTGCACGATGCTTCGAATATCGCCGCGGTATTCGTAGAGCCTATGGCCGGTTCCGCTGGTGTACTGGTTCCGCCACAGGGTTACCTGAAACGTCTGCGCGAAATCTGCGATCAGCACAGCATCCTGTTGGTGTTCGACGAAGTGATCACCGGTTTCGGCCGCACCGGCAATATGTTCGGCGCCGACACCTTTGGCGTGACCCCGGATCTGATGTGCATCGCCAAGCAAGTCACCAACGGCGCGATCCCGATGGGCGCGGTGATTGCCAGCTCCGAGATCTACCAGACCTTCATGAACCAGCCGACCCCGGAATACGCCGTGGAATTTCCACACGGCTACACCTACTCGGCACACCCGGTGGCTTGTGCCGCTGGCCTGGCGGCTCTCGACCTGCTGCAAAAGGAAAACCTGGTACAGAGCGTTGCAGACGTCGCACCGCATTTTGAAAACGCGCTGCACGGGCTGAAAGGTTCGAAGAACGTTATCGACATCCGTAACTTCGGTCTGGCCGGTGCGATCCAGATTGCCCCGCGTGACGGTGACGCCATCGTGCGTCCGTTCGAAGCCGGCATGGCCCTGTGGAAAGCCGGGTTCTACGTACGCTTCGGCGGCGACACCTTGCAGTTCGGCCCGACTTTCAACAGCAAGCCACAAGACCTCGATCGTCTGTTCGACGCGGTCGGCGAAGTGCTGAACAAGCTCGACTGATTTTTCCTTCTATATATACCGACAAAAACGGGCACTCCTTAACGTGTGCCCGTGGACAAGAATTCAGGAGTTTTCGATGAGCGTTATCCCGCATTTGATCAATGGCGAACTGGTGACCGAGAACGGTCGCGCGGTTGATGTGTTCAATCCGTCCACTGGTCAGGCTATCCATAAGCTGCCACTGGCCAGCCAGGCCACCATCCAGAAAGCCATCGATGCCGCCAAGGCTGCGTTCCCGGCCTGGCGCAACACGCCACCGGCCAAGCGTGCGCAGGTGATGTTCCGCTTCAAGCAACTGCTGGAGCAGAACGAAGCGCGCATCTCGCAATTGATCAGCGAAGAACACGGCAAGACCCTGGAAGACGCCGCCGGTGAACTGAAGCGTGGTATCGAGAACGTCGAGTTCGCTTGCGCTGCCCCGGAAATCCTCAAGGGCGAGTACAGCCGCAACGTCGGCCCGAACATCGACGCATGGTCGGACTTCCAGCCGCTGGGCATTGTTGCCGGTATCACCCCGTTTAACTTCCCGGCCATGGTGCCGCTGTGGATGTATCCACTGGCGATCGTCTGCGGCAACTGCTTCATCCTCAAACCGTCCGAGCGTGACCCGAGCTCGACACTGCTGATCGCTCAGTTGCTGCTGGAGGCCGGTCTGCCGAAAGGCGTGATGAGCGTGGTGCATGGTGACAAGACTGCGGTGGACGCGCTGATCGAAGCGCCGGAAGTCAAAGCGCTGAGCTTCGTTGGTTCGACGCCGATTGCTGAATACATCTACGCCGAAGGCACCAAGCGCGGCAAGCGCGTCCAGGCACTGGGCGGCGCGAAGAACCATGCCGTGCTGATGCCGGATGCCGATCTGGACAACGCGGTCAGCGCACTGATGGGCGCGGCTTATGGTTCGTGCGGTGAGCGCTGCATGGCGATTTCGGTGGCCGTGTGTGTGGGTGACCAGGTGGCGGATGCACTGGTGGCCAAACTGGTTCCACAGATCCAAGCGCTGAAAATCGGTGCCGGCACTTCGTGCGGTCTGGACATGGGGCCACTGGTGACCGGTCAGGCGCGCGACAAAGTCAGCGGTTACGTTGACGACGGCGTGGCGGCGGGCGCGACCCTGGTGGTCGACGGTCGTGGTTTCAGCGTGGCCGGTCATGAAGAAGGCTTCTTTCTCGGTGGCTGCCTGTTCGACAACGTCACCCCAGAGATGCGTATCTATAAAGAAGAGATCTTCGGCCCGGTACTGTGCATCGTTCGCGTGAACAGCCTGGAAGAGGCAATGCAACTGATCAACGATCACGAATACGGCAACGGCACCTGCATCTTCACCCGTGACGGTGAAGCGGCGCGTCTGTTCTGCGACGAGATTGAAGTCGGCATGGTTGGCGTCAACGTGCCGCTGCCGGTTCCGGTGGCTTACCACAGCTTCGGCGGCTGGAAGCGYTCRCTGTTCGGCGACWTGCACGCTTATGGTCCGGATGGTGTGCGCTTCTATACTCGTCGCAAGGCGATCACCCAGCGCTGGCCGCAGCGTGCCAGCCATGAGGCTTCGCAGTTCGCGTTCCCTAGCTTGTAAGTAGAGGGGCGATGCAACAAAGGCCGACCCTTGGGGTCGGCCTTCGTGTTTTCAGGGTTTTTTGACCGATGTGACAGAATTATGAAAATAAGTGTTGACGGCGAATTTCAGATGTCTATAATTCGCCCCACTTCCGGCGCAGTCGAAACGGAAAACTCCTTGAGATTCAATGAGTTATGTAGGTTTCGGCGGCACGTTGCTTCAATTCATTGAAGCCAGAAGGAAGTTGAAGAAGAGGTGTTGACAGCAGCGTGTAACGCTGTAGAATTCGCCTCCCGCTGACGAGAGATCGGAAGCGCAAGTGGTTGAAGTTGTTGAGGAATTCTTCGAAAACTTCTGAAAATAATCACTTGACAGCAAATGAGGCTGCTGTAGAATGCGCGCCTCGGTTGAGACGAAAGATCTTAACCAACCGCTC
>NZ_JBFUIR010000076.1:0-13050 GCF_056401755.1 Pseudomonas sp. P4_D7
GTGTGGTGTGGGAGCGAGCCTGCTCGCGAAGAGGCCTGATGCCGCAACGCAATTTCAGAGCCTACTTCTGCGTCCCGTCATCATGCTGCAAATTGGCCTGAGTCAAATTGCACCCCGCCGGCACACTCCGCGTCAGCCACACATTGCCGCCAATGGTCGAACCCTTGCCAATGGTGATCCGCCCGAGAATCGTCGCCCCGGCATAAATCACCACGTCATCTTCAACGATCGGATGGCGCGGATGGCCCTTCTGCAACTGCCCGTCCTCATCCGCCGGGAAGCGCTTGGCACCCAAGGTCACGGCCTGATAAATCCGCACGCGCTCACCAATGATCGCGGTCTCGCCGATCACCACGCCCGTGCCGTGATCGATAAAGAAACTACGGCCGATTTGCGCACCCGGATGGATATCGATACCGGTCGCCGAATGGGCGATTTCCGCGCTGATACGCGCCAGCAACGGCAAACCGGCGCGATACAAATGGTGCGCGAGGCGATGGTGAATCACCGCAAGAATCCCCGGGTAGCACAGCAGCACTTCGTCGACACTGCGTGCCGCCGGATCACCGTGATAAGCGGCCAGCACATCGGTGTCGAGCAGCGTGCGCAGGCCCGGCAGTGCGAGGGCGAAATCCTGCACGATCTGGATCGCGCGTGCTTCGACTTCGGTGTCGGCCTGGGCACTGTGGCGGGCGACGTAACGCAGCTCCAGGCGGGTCTGCGCCAGCAACGCATTCAGCGCGACATCGAGGGTGTGGCCGACGTAGAAATCTTCACTCTCTTCGCGCAGATCCACCGGGCCCAGGCGCATCGGGAACAACGCGCCACACAATGCTTCAAGAATCTCCGCCATCGCTGCGCGGGACGGCAACTCGCGACCGCCCTGCTCGCCGGACGCCCGGCCGTTCTGTGCCCGCCACTGATCCCGCGCGCTGCGCAGTTGACTGACGATGGTCTGCAATTGCCAATGGCTGGAACGCTCGCTCACGGTAAAGACTCCTCACGGGCGGCCGGACTGTCTGGCCGCGTCAACGGCGCCTACTTTACGGCATGCTCGCGAAGGCGAATTAAGAACCGATAGTGCTGGGCTCAGTTCATTTGGCTATAAGCGATTCACGGTTGCCCCTGCAAAAGCGCGTGCCTATAGTCCTTTCATCTTCCTCCGCCAGTACGGACCCATGATCAAACAACAGCTGGACCGCTTTGACCGTCTCGACCTGCTCGGCCACCCGACGCCCCTGGAAAAACTCGAACGCTTGTCCACCTGGCTCGGCCGCGAGGTGTACATCAAGCGCGATGACCTGACGCCGCTGGCCATGGGCGGCAACAAATTGCGCAAACTCGAATACCTCGCTGCCGATGCCTTGGCGCAAGGTGCCGATACGCTAATTACCGCCGGTGCGCTGCAATCGAACCACGTTCGTCAAACCGCCGCACTCGCCGCCAAACTCGGTCTTGGCTGTGTGGCGCTGCTGGAAAATCCGCTGGGCACTGACGACAGCAATTACACCGGCAACGGCAACCGCCTGCTGCTGGATCTGTTCGATACCAAGGTCGAACTGGTCGACAACCTCGACAACGCCGACGAACAACTGACCGCCCTCGCCGCCCGCCTGCGCAGCAACGGCAAGAAGCCGTATCTGGTGCCAATTGGTGGCTCCAATGCGCTCGGTGCGTTGGGCTATGTGCGCGCCGGTCTGGAACTGGCCGAGCAGATCAACGACACCGGCCTGAATTTCGCCGCCGTGGTGTTGGCCTCGGGCAGTGCCGGGACGCACAGCGGTCTGGCATTGGCGTTGAGCGAAGTGCTGCCGCAATTGCCGGTGATTGGCGTGACGGTTTCGCGCAGTGAAGAAGATCAGCGGCCGAAGGTTCAGGGACTTGCCGAACGCACGGCGGCGCTGCTCGGCGTCGAACTGCCGGCCAGCTTCAAGGTCGAGTTGTGGGACGAATATTTCGGCCCGCGTTATGGCGAGCCGAATGCCGGGACGCTGGCGGCGCTGAAGCTGCTGGCGAGTCAGGAAGCGGTGTTGCTCGATCCGGTGTACACCGGCAAGGCCATGGCAGGTTTACTCGACGGGATTGGTCGTCAGCGCTTTGATGAAGGCCCGATCATCTTCCTGCATACCGGTGGGGCGCCGGCGTTGTTTGCCTACAAGGACTTCCTGTAACAGAAGATCAAAACGGCAGCTTCTACAAGTGATCTCATGCAGGAGCTGCCGCAGGCGGCGATCTTTTTCCACAGACAATACATATTCCAATAAAGAATAACATTTCAGATATTAAGTATTTTCAAGTCTAACACAGACATCTTATAGTCTCGCCGCAGGCGAATTTCGCGAGAGACGCATAAGCTGCTTTAAGGCAGGATAGCGCTGTCGTCCGAATCACCCATTCGCCAACTTTGCTTAAGCGTCTTCCATAAGAAAACACAGGGGCTTGTCATGAATTTTTCCGCACTACGTCGCAATCTGCTGGTGGGTTCGCTGGGGCTTGCGCTGAGCGCCGGTCTGATCGGCCAGGCAGTGGCCGGTGAACAGTTGCAACAGATCAAGGACAAAGGCGTTATCAACGTCGGCCTGGAAGGCACTTACCCACCGTTCAGCTTCGTTGATGCCGACGGCAAGCTGTCCGGTTTCGAAGTTGAACTCTCCGAAGCGCTGGCGCAAAAACTCGGCGTCAAAGCCAAGATTCAGCCAACCAAGTGGGACGGCATTCTCGCCGCGCTGGAATCCAAGCGTCTGGACGTTGTGGTCAATCAGGTGACCATCTCCGAAGAGCGCAAGAAGAAGTATGACTTCTCCGAGCCGTACACCGTTTCCGGCATTCAGGCGCTGGTGCTGAAGAGCAAGGAAGCCGCGTTGAACATCAAGACCGCCAATGACCTGTCCGGCAAGAAAGTCGGCGTAGGTCTGGGCACCAACTACGAACAATGGGTCCGCGCCAACGTGCCGGGCGCCGACGTCCGTACTTACGACGATGATCCGACCAAGTTCGCCGACCTGAACAACGGCCGCACCGACGCCATCCTGATCGATCGTCTGGCTGCACTTGAGTACGCCAAGAAAGCGCCAAAAACCGTCGCTGCCGGTGAAGCTTTCTCCCGTCAGGAATCCGGTATTGCCCTGCGTAAAGGCGAGCCTGAGTTGCTGGCTGCATTGAACAAGGCGCTCGACGAGCTGCGTGCCGACGGCACCCTTGAGAAGCTGTCGAAAAAATACTTCAACGCAGACGTCACTAAATAATGGAAGCAGGTTTTCAGTTCGGACTGGACTTCCCGCAGTTGAGCCAGCAAATCGCCGAAACCACACAGCTGTTGGTGGACTCCGCGCCCTTCCTGTTCAAGGGCGCGTATTTCACGGTCATCCTCAGCCTAGGCGGGATGTTCTTCGGGCTGCTGCTGGGCTTCGGCCTGGCATTGATGCGCCTGTCGCGCTTCAAATCGGTCAGCTGGCTGGCCCGCGTCTACGTGTCGTTCTTCCGCGGTACGCCGTTACTGGTGCAGCTGTTCGTGATCTATTACGGCTTCCCGCAACTGGGAATAGAGCTTGATCCACTGCCAGCGGCACTGATCGGCTTTTCGCTGAACATGGCCGCGTACGCCTGTGAAATCCTCCGTGCCGCGATCGGTTCGATCGAGCGCGGCCAGTGGGAAGCCGCTGCGAGCATCGGCATGACCCGCGCGCAAACCCTGCGCCGGGCCATCCTGCCGCAAGCGATGCGCACGGCGTTGCCACCGCTGGGCAACAGCTTCATTTCACTGGTCAAGGACACGGCACTGGCCGCCACCATTCAGGTGCCGGAGCTGTTCCGTCAGGCACAGTTGATAACCGCCCGGACTTTCGAAGTCTTCACCATGTATCTTGCCGCCGCGCTGATCTACTGGATTCTGGCCACGGTGCTTTCGCACTTCCAGAACAAGCTGGAAGAGCGGGTCAATCGGCACGACCAGGAGTCCTGACCCCATGATTGTCGTGGAAAAACTGACCAAGCAATTCAAGGGTCAGGTCGTGCTCAACGGCATCGACCTCGAGGTCAAGGAAGGCGAAGTCGTCGCGATCATCGGCCCCAGCGGGTCGGGGAAAACGACGTTCCTGCGCTGCCTGAACTTCCTTGAACAACCCACCAGTGGCCGGATCAAGGTCGGCGATATCGAAATCGATACCAGCCGCCCGCTGAACCAGCAGCAAAGTCTGGTGCGCAACCTGCGCCAGCATGTGGGCTTCGTGTTCCAGAACTTCAACCTGTTCCCCCATCGCACCGCACTGGAAAACGTCATCGAAGGCCCGATCGTGGTCAAGAAGATGCCGCGCGACGAGGCAATTGCGTTGGGCAAAAAGCTGATGGCCAAGGTCGGACTCGCCGGTAAGGAAGACGCTTATCCGCGTCGTCTCTCTGGTGGTCAGCAACAGCGCGTAGCGATCGCCCGGGCGCTGGCGATGGAACCGGAAGTGATTCTGTTCGACGAGCCGACTTCGGCGCTTGACCCGGAACTGGTCGGCGAAGTGCTAGCGACGATTCGTGGACTGGCTGAAGAAAAACGCACCATGGTGATCGTCACCCACGAGATGGGTTTTGCTCGTGACGTGGCCAACCGTGTGGTGTTTTTCGATAAAGGCGTGATCGTCGAACAAGGTGAAGCGAAGGCATTGTTTGCCAACCCGAAAGAAGAACGTACTAAACAGTTTCTCAGCAAGTTTCTGAATCACGCCTGATAACTTTTATTGCATCACCGATAACTTCCACGGATGGAAGTCCCCTTTATAAAACATCTACCTGCTTCAGCCCCCTCTCAAACAAAACATATCCCTAACAGTACATATATATGTTCTGCAACAGATAACACCCGCCTCCTTCCATGCCACATCAAATGATAGTGCTCAAATAAATCCGCGCATAAAACGCCGAGAAAGCCCTGTGCCTCGTGGTTAATTTCGCCTGACCACCTAGGCATATGGCCGCAATGGCGTAGGAAACTTCTGATTAATTCGTAATTCACGGATTAACTAATATCGTCTATTGACACCCCATCCCGCAGACTCTTATCTAGTCGGCAACCGGCATCAACTAGTTCAACCACCCCGTCTTCAACTTGAATAAAAGCCCAAAGCTTTATTGCCAGTTTATTCACGCTTTTTGTTCTTTCAGAAACGGACTTCGCTGCAAGGCTTCAAGGAGAGAAATCGATGACCCGCACTTCGCACACCCCCGAACTGGCAGCGCCGACCCTCGCGCCAGCGCAAAAAACCGGCATCAATCTGGCTGCCGCCGCACACCTCTTGATCGAGGTGTCGCCCTACCCTGATATGGACAGCGGCGATCTCATCGAGCTGTTCTGGAACAAATGCTATGTCGCTTCCAAAGTGCTGACGGCGGATGACGTCGGCACAACCGTCAGCCTGCGAGTGCCGGAAAGTTTCATCGCCAACGGCACCGCGCGCATCCACTACCGGGTGATGCAGGTCGGTCAGGGGCCGGCGTTTTCGGCGGCGACGCGCGTACAGGTCAAACTGGACTGCCCCGGCGGGCAACCCACGGCGCTGAGCGCAGACGAAAATCAGCAACTGGCCCCGGTGACCATCCCCGACGCCATACGCCGTCAGGGCGTCAATCCGAACCAGATCAAACGCGGTGTGCCGCTGACCATCGAGCCGTATCTGAACATGGCCGAGGATGACGCGATCACCTTGCGCTGGGGTGACGTGCGCATGGATCTGGCACCGGTCACCGCCGCAGATATCGGCTTGCCGATTCGAGTCTGGGTACCGCCGTCGGTGATCGTCGAAGCAGGCGAGGATCTGCGCCTGGACGTGACGTATTGCATTCTCGATCGGGTCGGCAACAACTCCCGCTGGGCACCGCCCCGCACCTTGAAAATCGGCTGCGCAAATCCTTATCTGAAAGTCCCGCTCAGGCCCGAACTCAAAGCCGCCGAATCCCGCAAGCCCTGAACACAATGCCCCTGTGGCGAGAGAGCAAGCGCCCTCGCCACCGGATCATTCCAGCCGCAAAAAAATTCTTAACCAACCCGACCATCACCTCTTCTATGCATATTCCTAAAAGTTAGTTTATTTAATATTTATACACGTTTAGGGTATATAAACCGGACCACCGGACATTCATTCGTTCGCCGCACTTTTGCGGCGTTTTTCATGAGATGTGAGGTAGGTAGTATGGTCCGGAACACAATCACCCCAGTGCAGATCGCCAGGGCATTGCGTGCAGCCAAGGAGCGGCACTGATGTCCAGTCTGGCAGATGCAAACGTCCAGTCTGATCTGGACATCGCCCCGTTGTTGTTGCCTGCGCAGGTCTTGCGCAACGACGCCCAGGCCATCGAGGCCGCCCATGAACTGGCGCAAGTCGCCCGCGTGCAGGCGGCCAAACGCGACCGTCAGCGCAAGCTGCCGTGGTCGGAAATCGAACAGTTCACCCGCAGCGGATTAGGCAGCATCGCCATCCCGCGCGAATACGGTGGCCCGCAGGTTTCATTCGTCACTCTGGCCGAAGTGTTCGCGATCATCTCCGCCGCCGACCCGGCGTTGGGGCAGATCCCGCAGAACCAGTTCGGCATCATCAATCTGGTACTCGGCAGCGCCACCGAAGCGCAGAAACAACAGCTATTCCAGAGCGTTCTGGAAGGCTGGCGCATCGGCAACGCCGGTCCTGAGCGCGGCACCAAAAACACCCTGGAACTGAAAGCGCGGATCACCGCTGATGGCGATGATTTCGTGATCAATGGCCAGAAGTTTTACTCCACCGGCGCGCTGTTTGCGCATTGGGTCGCGGTCAAGGCGCTCAACGATGACGGCAAGCAAGTGCTGGCCTTCGTTCGTCGCGGCACACCGGGTTTGCGCATCGTTGATGACTGGTCGGGCTTCGGTCAGCGCACCACCGCCAGCGGTACGATTCTGCTGAACAACGTGCGCGTCGAGTCGAGCCTGGTGGTCGACAACTGGAAGATCAACGAAACCCCGAACACCCAAGGCGCGGTGTCGCAGCTGATTCAAGCCGCGATCGACGCCGGCATCGCCCGTGGCGCCATTGATGACGCCATTGAGTTCATCAAAACCCGCGCACGGCCGTGGATCGACGCCAAGGTTGATCGCGCCAGCGATGATCTTTATGTGATCGCCGATATCGGCAAACTGAAAATCGAACTGCACGCCGCCGAAGCGCTGCTGCGCAAGGCCGGGCAGGTTCTCGATCAAGTACACGCTGCGCCGCTCACTGCCGAATCTGCCGCACGCGCTTCTATCGCCGTGGCCGAAGCGAAAGTGCTGACCACCGAGATTTCCTTACTCGCCAGCGAAAAGCTTTTCGAACTGGCCGGCAGCCGCGCCACCCTCGCCGAATTCAACCTCGACCGCCACTGGCGCAACGCCCGCGTGCACACCCTGCATGACCCGGTGCGCTGGAAATATCACGTGGTCGGCGCCTATCGCCTCAACGGCACTTTGCCTGCTCGCCATTCCTGGATCTGAGACGACCAGACATCTGGAGAAACCTATGACTTTTTCCCATCACGTCGCGGTCATCACCAGCGATGAGCAAGCCCTGATCGTCGCCAGCGACCTGGCCGAAGATTTCAAACGCGACAGCGCCCTGCGCGACCGTGAACGCCGCCTGCCTCTGCCAGAACTCGACGTGTTTTCCCGCTCGGGCCTGTGGGGCATCAGCGTACCCAAGGAGTACGGCGGCGCTGGCGTGTCCAACGTAACGTTGGCTAGAGTCATTGCCCTGATCGCTCAGGCTGACGGCTCGCTTGGGCAGATTCCGCAGAACCATTTCTACGCACTGGAAGTGCTGCGCGTAAACGGCAGCCACGCGCAAAAACAACGGCTGTACGCCGAAGTGCTCGCTGGCCAACGCTTCGGCAATGCCTTGGCAGAACTGGGCACCAAAACGGCCCACGATCGCGTCACCAGTCTCAAACGCGACGGTGACGGCTATCGCATCAACGGCCGCAAGTTCTATGCGACCGGCGCGATTTACGCACAGCGCATTCCCACTTCTGTGGTGGATGAAAACGGTGTACAGCAACTGGCCTTCGTCCCCCGCGACAGCAAAGGCCTGACCGTGATCGACGACTGGAGCGGCTTCGGCCAGCGCACCACCGGCAGCGGTTCGGTGGTGTTCGAAGACGTGTACGTCGCGGCTGAAGACGTGTTGCCATTTCAAAGCGCCTTTGAACGTCCAACCACCGTCGGCCCGCTGGCGCAGATCCTTCACGCCGCCATCGACACCGGCATCGCCCGCGCCGCTTACGAAGACGCCCTGCACTTTGTGCGCAGCAAGACGCGGCCGTGGATCGACTCCGGCAACGACAAAGCCACTGAAGATCCATTGACGCTGAAAAGCTTCGGCCACTTGAGCATTCGCCTGCACGCTACCGAAGCCTTGCTCGAACGTGCCGGCGAATTCCTCGACGCTGCGCAAGCCGAGACCCGTGCAGAAACCGTCGCTGCCGCTTCGATTGCCGTCGCCGAAGCACGGGCGATCAGCACTGAAATCTCTTTGGCCGCCGGCAGCACGCTATTCGAACTGGCCGGCAGCCAGGCGACCCTGATCGAACACGGCCTCGACCGCCACTGGCGCAACGCCCGCGTGCACACCTTGCACGACCCGGTG
The DNA here is from genome assembly GCF_056401755.1 of Pseudomonas sp. P4_D7. Lineage (NCBI taxonomy): Bacteria > Pseudomonadati > Pseudomonadota > Gammaproteobacteria > Pseudomonadales > Pseudomonadaceae > Pseudomonas > Pseudomonas sp. P4_D7. Next base: position 8,631 of record NZ_JBFUIR010000076.1, read on the forward strand.
CGCTGGAAATACCACGCGGTGGGCAACTACTACCTCAACGATGAAAACCCTCCATTGCGAGGGACGATCTGATGAGCGCCGTGAAAAAGAAGATCCTGCTCAACGCGTTCAACATGAACTGCATCGGCCACATCAACCATGGCCTGTGGACGCATCCGCGCGACACCTCGACGCGCTACAACACCATTGAATACTGGACCGAACTGGCGCAACTGCTGGAGCGTGGGCTGTTCGACGGGTTGTTTATCGCTGACATCGTCGGCGTGTATGACGTCTATCAGAACTCGGTGGACGTGACGTTGAAAGAGTCGATCCAGTTGCCGGTCAACGATCCGTTGCTACTGGTCTCGGCGATGGCCGCTGTGACCAAGAACCTCGGCTTCGGCCTGACCGCCAACCTCACCTACGAAGCGCCGTATCTGTTCGCCCGACGCATGTCGACGCTCGATCATTTGAGCCGTGGTCGGGTGGGTTGGAACATTGTTACCGGTTACCTCGACAGCGCTGCGAAAGCCATGGGCCTCAGCGAACAGGTCGAACATGACCGTCGTTATGACCAGGCCGACGAGTACCTGGAAGTGCTCTACAAACTCTGGGAAGGCAGTTGGGAAAACGGCGCGGTACTGAATAACCGTGAGCAGCGGATCTACGCCAACCCGGAAAAAGTGCACAAGGTCGAGCACAGGGGCGAGTTCTATCAGGTCGCGGGTTATCACCTCTGTGAGCCGTCGCCACAGCGCACACCAGTGCTGTTCCAGGCCGGCAGTTCTGAGCGCGGTTTGCTGTTCGCCGGGCGTCACGCCGAGTGCGTGTTCATCAGCGGCCAGAACAAACCGTCGACCAAGGTTCAGGTCGACAAGGTGCGCGCCAGCGCCGTCGAAGCCGGGCGTAATCCTGAAGACATCAAGGTGTTCATGGGCCTTAACGTGATTGTCGGCGAGACCGAAGAAGCCGCGTGGGCCAAGCATGCCGAGTATCTGAGCTACGCCAGCGCCGAAGCCGGCGTGGCGCATTTTTCCGCCTCCACCGGCATCGACTTTTCCCAATACGAGATCGACGAACCGATCCAGTACGTGAAGAGCAACGCCATTCAGTCGGCCACCAAGAACCTGCAGAACAACGACTGGACCCGGCGCAAATTGCTCGACCAGCACGCCCTCGGTGGCCGCTACATCACCGTGGTCGGTTCGGCTGAGCAAGTGGCGGATGAGCTGGAATCGTGGATCGCCGAGACCGGCCTCGATGGCTTCAACCTGACCCGCATTGTTACGCCGGAGAGCTACGTCGATTTCATTGAGCTGGTAGTTCCGGAGTTACAACGGCGCGGGTCGTACAAGACTGCGTACGACAGTGGCAGCTTGCGCGAGAAGCTGTTTCACGGTGCAGCGCAGCTACCGGAGCAACACACCGGCTCTTCGTACCGGCATTAAAAGCTTCGCGAGCAAGCTCGCTCCCACATTTGGAATGCATTTCCCTGTGGGAGCGAGCTTGCTCGCGAAGAGGCCCGACCAGACACCACAAATCTTATGCACTGACTGGAAAACTCATCATGACCAAAAAACGCCTGTCCCACCCAGTCAAAGCACTGGCCCTGGCTCTCGGCCTGTTCAGCTCGGCCATCTTCGCCGCCGACGCCCCACTGAAAATCGGCACCACCGCCGCCTTCGCCATTCCTCTGGAAGCCGCCGTCGAAGAAGCCTCCAGACAAGGCCTGAAGGTCGAGTTGGTGGAGTTCACCGACTGGATCGCACCCAACGTCAGCCTCGCCGCCGGCGACATCGACGTGAACTACTTCCAGCACATTCCGTTCCTCGAAAACGCCAAAGCCGCCTCGGGTTTTGATCTGGTGCCGTTCGCCCCGGGGATCATCAACAACGTCGGTCTCTACTCGAAAAAATACAAAAGCTTCGATGAGTTGCCCGAAGGCGCCAGCGTCGCCATCGCCAACGACCCGATCAACAGCGGCCGTGGTTTGCAATTGCTGGCCAAGGCCGGTTTGATCACGCTGAAGCCGGGCGTCGGCTACAAGGCTACTGAAGACGATATCGTCGCCAACCCGAAGAAAATCAAAATCCTCCAAGTCGAAGCCGTGCAATTGGTACGCGCCTATGACGACGCCGATCTGGTCCAGGGCTACCCGGCCTACATTCGTCTGGCGAAGACTTTCGATGCCGGTTCGGCGCTGCTGTTCGACGGCCTCGACCACAAGGAATACGTGATCCAGTTCGTCATCCAGCCGAAAAGCAAAACCGACCCGCGCCTGATCAAATTCGTCGACATTTACCAGCATTCGCCGGTTGTTCGCGCGGCGCTGGATAAAGCCCACGGCAAGCTCTATCAAGCCGGTTGGGAAAGCTGAGCATGACGGCCGCGATCCAACGGCGACTGGAGATTCCAGAGCCACACCATGCTGAAAAAACCGAGCTGCACCCTGAGCTGAATCGCGCCCACGTACGCTTCATCGGTCTGGGCAAAACCTACAACGGCCGGCAAGGCCCGGTCGCGGCTTTGCAGGGCATTGATCTGGCGATCCAGCGCGGTGAAGTGTTCGGCATCATCGGCCGTAGCGGCGCCGGCAAGTCGTCGCTGATTCGGACGATCAATCGTTTGGAACAGCCGACGTCCGGGCGCGTGCTGATCGATCAGGTCGACATCGGCGAATTCGATGAAGACCGTCTCGTTGCTTTGCGCCGGCGCATCGGCATGATCTTCCAGCACTTCAATCTGATGTCGGCCAAGACCGTTTGGCAGAACGTCGAATTGCCGCTGAAAGTCGCGGGCGTGCCAAAAGAGCAGCGCGACAAAAAAGTCCGCGAATTGCTCGAACTGGTCGGTCTGCAAAGCAAGCACAAGGCTTATCCGGCGCAGCTTTCTGGCGGGCAGAAACAACGCGTCGGCATCGCCCGTGCGCTGGTGCACGACCCGGATATTTTGCTCTGCGACGAAGCGACTTCAGCCCTTGATCCGGAAACCACGCAGTCGATCCTCGGCTTGCTGCGTGAGATCAACCAACGCCTGGGCCTGACCATCGTATTGATTACCCATGAGATGGCTGTGATTCGCGAAATCTGCCACCGCGTTGTCGTGCTTGAGCACGGGCGGGTGGTCGAGCAAGGCCCGGTCTGGGAAGTGTTCGGCAATCCGCAGCACGAGGTCAGCCAGACCATGCTCGCGCCGCTGCAACACGCGTTGCCGGAAGAACTGCAGAGTCGTTTGCAGGCTCAAGCGCCGTCCTCCGATGCCGCTGTGGTGCTGCGTTTGCAGTTCACCGGCAGCGCCAGTGACGAGCCGGATCTGGCGGCACTGTTCGCGGCATTGGGTGGCCGGGTGAAGCTGCTTCAGGGCGGCGTCGAACGGATTCAGGGGCATGCGCTGGGGCAACTATTGCTGGCGGTGAGCGGCTCTTCGTTCAGCGCCGAGCAACTGCGCGAGCGCGCCACGCCTTGGGCGCAACGGGTGGAGGTATTGGGTTATGTGGTTTGATCGCTTGTTGCAGGGTTTTATCGACACGTTTCTGATGGTCGGCGTGTCGTCGCTGATCGCCTTGCTGGTGGGGATTCCCATGGCGGTGATCCTGGTCACCAGCGACAAGGGCGGCATCTACGAGGCGCCGGTGCTGAATCGTGCCTTGGGCGCGTTCGTGAACCTGTTCCGCTCGATCCCGTTTCTGATTCTGATGGTCGCGCTGATTCCGTTTACCCGGTTGATTGTCGGCACCACGTACGGAGTGTGGGCGGCCGTGGTGCCGCTGACGATTGCGGCGACGCCGTTTTTTGCGCGGATTGCCGAAGTGAGCCTGCGTGAGGTCGATCATGGTTTGATCGAAGCCGCGCAGGCGATGGGTTGCCGACGTTGGCACATTGTCTGGCATGTGCTATTGCCCGAGGCGCTGCCGGGGATTGTCGGCGGGTTCACGATTACGCTGGTGACGATGATCAACTCCTCGGCCATGGCCGGGGCGATTGGTGCCGGTGGCTTGGGGGATATCGCTTATCGCTACGGCTATCAGCGCTTTGACAGCCAGATCATGTTGACGGTGATTGTGTTGCTGGTGGCGTTGGTCGCGGTGATTCAGTTGGGTGGGGATCGCTTGGCGCGGGGGTTGAACAAGCGCTGAGTCTGGCCGAGCTCATGCGGCGCCTTCACAACCGTTATCGCGAGCAGGCTTCCCACATTTGGAATGCGTTCCACTGTGGGAGATTCTATGGTTGAGGGGAAGCCCTCAACTGACTTTTGCCTGATATTCGCTTTGCCCTTTCAGCAAGGCGAATACCACCCGAGCAAGTTTGCGAGCCAGCATCACCAACGCCTGCGTGGTGCTGAAACCCCGTGCTCTTTGGGCTTCGTAAAACCCTTTCCAGGCTATCGTACGGCTAGCCGACATCGCTGCGTTGTGCAAAAGTCGGCGGGCCTCGGGGTC
>NZ_JBFUIR010000077.1:0-11829 GCF_056401755.1 Pseudomonas sp. P4_D7
GGGTAGCGTATGGCTCACGTGGAAAGGTAACCCCGAGCAAAAGCAACTTGAGTATCTCTGTACTCTGATCTATGAGCACCTTCCTCATCGGCTGCCGGAGTATGGTATCCATTCAGGGCTGCAACTCGCTTGGCATATCAATGCCCTCAGAGCACAGAAAGACTTCAAGGCCTATCTCCAGCAGGCGATTGATGAGGATGGCTCCGACCGGACTCCCAGCGAGTCGATAGGGCAACGGCTCAAGCTCATACGCAACGTCATTTCATACCGCCTTCCCCGAGACATCATGGCGCTGAGCAAAATCCAAGCGGACGTTTTGACCCGCAGGGGCATCGAGCCAGGGGACTTTGGCTTTTTCGCCGAACAGCTTGAAAACTTGTTCCATGATCCCCTGCTCACCGCTTTGGATGAGTACGGTGTACCGACCCAAATCTCCTCGAAATTCAAAGGGGCGATCTTACCTTCAGAAAACCTTACTCAACTACTCGACAAGTTACGCGCATGGGCACCTAGAATCGAATCAGCGCCGTTGACACACTTCGAAAAAAGCATCGTAAGGTGGGCTGTAGACGAAATCTAACAGGGAGTATTACGGCCACTCACCCGCACCCTGACGCCCTCTAGAGTCGTAGTGCGTGCTCTGAAGGATAAGAGATCTATTTCCCAAATTGCGTCGGCAAGCTCATATCACTTGGGCATGACAGATACCTTCACCTAACAACGCCTTCACTTATTATCAACCGCTCTCAAGCGGGCACAAAATCACTTGCCAACCGACTCGTTAGGGTTAATCGCCAACCACGGTGCGCAAGGAAAGGAGACACCACACCCATGATGAGAGTCTTACGCAAACGCGCTTCACTCCCTAGGCCACTGACCGACGAGCAGGTACGCAGAGCCAAGGAACGACTGGCTGACCATTACCGCCTACCTCCTGAAGAGCGCGCGCGTCGACGCCCACCACTTGAGCCCGACATTTGGAAATCTGCACTTGTCCAAGAGGCGCTGTACAGGGTTTTCCTCAGCAAATGTGCATATTGTGAGACCGCCCTCCATGGGAAGAACCCCACGGAGATTGTGCATCACAGACCGTTAAGTAATGCATTACAAAATGATCGGCGTGAAAGCGAAAGCCATAGTTCTGACCATTACAGTTGGTTCGCTTATGAGTGGGAGAACTTATTTCATTCCTGTGTCGAATGTAACCGCAGCAAACGCAACATATTTCCCGTGGAAGGCCCTCGCGCCAGAATCCGCAGCACTTGGTCGGAAACAGAGACCTTTGAACAGGCGCTGTTAATCAACCCCTGCAACACAGAACCCAATAAACACCTTCGCTTCGAGTTCAATGGAACGGCTATCGGCGTGGGCCCTGTAGGTCGAGGCACCATTGACACGCTTGCACTCAATCGAAGTGAACTGGTTTACGCCAGAGCAAAAAAACTTCAACGCTGCTTAGACCTGCTACAAATAGGAAGAGGCAGAGATTATCAAGGGGACTACGAAGAGTTCCGCACGGAACTGGAGGATAGTAGTGAATTCTCTGGCGTAGCCCGTATCTTTTTCTTTAATCTCATGTCTCGCTATGCCCAGTCAGCCAAGCTTGCCAAGCCAAAGTTAAAAAGCATCGAGGATGATGCCATCGAGTTAGTGTATGGCGCTGACGATCAACAATGGCAAGAGCTTCTGGACTCAGCGACGTCCCAAACCCTGTACGCACATGACGAGCCACTCGAGCTAGTTTCCGAGTTGCGCACGCTGCCGCTGCGCCCCGAGCCACGAACCTCACTCCTGCGCCGCATTAGCATCCGCAATTTCAAGGGTATTCCCCAGCTAGACCTCGATATTCCTGCCACGTCCCCAGATGAAGCGGGCGCGCCGTGTGCCACGTTGCTAGGAGAGAACTCCACCGGAAAAAGTACGACCCTCCAGGCTGTGGCGCTCAGCCTAATGGGCGATACCATGCGCACTCGGTTAGGAGTGTCTGCTGAAGACTTTCTTCCCCGTGAAGTGGAAGGATGGTATTTGAACGATACCGTTACCCCGGAGGTGGTTCTCGAGTTTGACACTGGCGAGCCGATTCGCTTCCACATCGACCCGTTGACCAAGCGCTTCGTCGGTGAAGAACAACCCGCGCTAGTGTTATTCGCCTTCGGTGCACGCCGGTTCTTCGGCAAAGAAACGACCCGTCGACAGCACATTTCGGCAGTAAAATCATTGTTCGACCCCTTTGCCAAACTGCCCCATCCAGGCCGTTGGTTACAGAGCCTTGATGACGCGAGCTTCGACGCCCTTGCACGTGCAATGCGAGAGGTACTGATCTTGAAGCACGACGACAACATCGGCAGGGACGCCGAGGGTCGACTCTACGTTCATGCGCACGGCCGTGAAACGCCCCTCGAGCGACTCAGCGATGGCTACCGTTCACTGATGGCCATGGTGTTGGCAGTGATGCGCGGCATGCTTGAGGAATGGGGGGATCTGGAATACGCGCGCGGGCTCGTGTTGATTGATGAAATCGAAACCCACTTGCACCCACGCTGGAAGCTGCAGGTGATGTCCGCCCTGCGAAGGGCGATGCCCAATGTGCAGTTTATTGTGACTACCCATGACCCACTCTGTTTACGTGGTATGCGCGGCGATGAAGTCAAGGTGCTTGTGCGAAACGAAACGCAAACTATCGAAGTCCTGAACGACCTGCCGGACGTCCGAGGGCTTCGTGCAGAACAGCTATTGACCTCTGACTATTTTGGTTTGTCGAGCACCGCCGACCCTGATCTGGAACAGGTGCTGGAACAAATCGCATTGCCTGCCCACGCTCGCTCTGCGCTGTCCCACCATGATCAGCGAACGCTTGGACATCTTCGTTGGCTCGGTGACACGCCTGCTGAACAGATCCTCAACGAAGCCCTGCGCCGCTTTATTGAGGAAATGAATGCGTCATCCGAGGTTGCTCGTGGTCAAGTCCGAGAGGAGGCCGTGCAAGGTGTACTGGCCAAGCTTAAGACCCTGCAACGGAGCCGCCGGCCATGAGGTGGGTAGATCGACGGGATGTTCCCGTCCCAGCATCCCTAGCCGGATCCACAAGCCTGGCCGCCCGCGAACGTGCTCGGGCGACCCAACACTTTAGGACTACTCCCACCACTAAGTTCAAATTCAAGGCCTATCGACAGGATGATGTTGCCACGGCATTAAATACGTTGTTCTTTGGCAAATGCGCCTATTGCGAGTCCAGCATTCGGGCCGTTCAACCGACCGATATTGAGCACTTCCGCCCGAAAGGACGCGTTGCTGGCTGCCCTGAGCACCCAGGGTATTGGTGGCTCGCCGCGCGCTGGGAAAACTTACTTGCCAGTTGCATCGATTGTAATCGACGACGCTACCAGGACGCTCAGCAAACCGAACAAACCCCACTGGAAGATGAGGTCGAGGGACAGTTTTATTTAGGTAAAGGCGATTTGTTTCCCATATTGGGGCCACAGCGCGCCTTTGGTGCGAGTGATGATCACGAAGCCGAAGACCCCGCGCTCATTGATCCTACTCGACGCGACCCCAAGCAGCACTTGAAGTGGATGCTGGAGCAAGAGCTGAGCGTGGTCGGACCTCAAGCGCATGCCGGTCAGATTGACCCCTACGGCCACCACACCTACCGAGTCTTTGGCCTGAACCGGCAGGGCTTGGTGGAGCAACGCACCGCACGCTGGCGTGAGATCAAAGCGCAGATCGCCACTATCGAGAGCCAACTCGACCTGGCCATCACCATGCCTGAGCCACATGCCACAAACTTGCAGAACCTGGCATTTCAGCAGGTTGATGCGCTTTACGCCTATGCGGCGCCTGATCAGCAATATTCGGCCATGGTGGAAGACTTGTTGGCTGCCGAAGTTGAGCGATTACTAGCGAAATACCAACGGTTGGGGGCATAGCTTGCCGAGCTTGTGCAGCCAGGGGAGGTCTAGGCGATTTGTAGTGGTCAACTGATCCCGGACACCAAAAGCATCGTAGATGCTCCACCGCAACCGTCAACAAGGGCATCTTGCTCGCGCCATGGCATAACATGATTTCGTCAAGACGTGTTCTACCGGACGGTTACTTTTTTCGCTTATAGGAGCTCTCCTCCGGCTTAGCGAAGGATACTCTCAAGCTGCGCAGTTGGCCTGGAGCTATCTGAGAATGAACAGGAAATAGCAATGATCAAATTCGTACATTTTGTAGACCGCAACGTGATCAGCCAAATCAAGGACCAGAAGCTTTCAGAGGAAGACGAGAGCCTTCTGCGGTCCCTTGATCGTAAGGACAGCCGTATTAGCCCGCTCATTGCATCGTTCGAGGGGCAGGTAGGCGTATTGCAGACAGTCGAACAGCTCAAGGAGTCGATAGCCAAGGATACGGTTGCGCTTTCAGGCTTCTTTAAGCATGCCTATACCGACGACATGGCAAGGATCGCGCATGGAGATCATCTTTACGCAATCGTTGATCGTCAACAGGAGCGCTGGAATACCTATGCCGAGTTTGTAGGCTTTGCCCAGCGCAGGTTGTTCCAACCGATTGGCAGAGACAAGTTCAAGGCCGTACAGCGTGAATTGATCGCTGAAGCGAGCCGGCTCGGAGTCTCCGTCGAAAGTATCTACTTTATTTGCGCACTCGCCTGTCTTTACCGTCAGGAGGATGCCCATGAGATTCTCAAACCATCCCTGAAAAAAGGCGGCACGCCAAACCGCGTCCACAATGCGATGCAGGATCTGGCCTCGATTGGGCTATACCATACGGTATCGATGATGCTCGGTCTGGAATCGCGGGGAATTCAGAACAGTTACATCACGTTTGACGGGTGGGTGAGGCGATTTATGTCTCTTACTAATGCGCGCCCTGGCGGGATGCTGCTTACAACCGAAATGGTCAGCCGAACGGATCTCGATATTAGCCATGACCTTTTCCCGGAAGCCTCGGAGGAGGAGTTCGCAGCTATTTGTGATCTGCTCCGTACCCCGGCGCCAGTGAGTTATGCACCACCTGGATATATTTCGCAGTTTCGGGCGAAGCTCAACTTTCCTCCGCAAAACCGCTGAATCATTCACGCGGATGCAATGTTACTCGCGCCGAACTGCCGGCGAGGCCCTCTGCCGACGCGGTGCTCTACATCCCAGGTTGGACGTTGCGCCTTCAGTACGGTGTGTCACCGCGTCTCACGCATCGAGCCTTGATTACTATTCATCAATAAGAAGTCGCTTCAATGAGCCAACAAACCGAAAATGACGTTAAAGCCATTCGACATGAGCTGCAGGGTGGAGAGGAGGATTTGGCGTACAACCGTCCCAGATCATTGAAATATTATGTTCGGGATATCCATCAGCAGCTCGGAGGATGGCTTTCCCACCAAGGCTATGCTGAGGACAGGCGCCGCTATGAGCTCAGTTGGGCGCTTGGGTTGGTTGGAGCTATCGGCGTTTTGCTCGCGATCACTCGTTCTGCCAATAGCGACATCGAGTGGGTGAGTGAGCACACTGTCGCATTTCGTCTGTGGGCCGTGGTCTTTTGCACGATCTTCATCGGCGTATCCTTTGAGCGATCAGCCGTCATCCGGTCTCTATGGAGCTTCGCGAGCACCAAGTTTCTAGTCTCCGTCATCCTTTCAGGGGTGGTGCTGTATTCAAGAGGGAACGCCGCAGCCTACGTGAATGGTGTCTTTCATGTGGATGCGTCGGCACTGCCGATCACGCTCGTGTTCACAACCGGGCTACTCATCATCAAACTTGTGCTCCCGTTCGTGCTCACCGCCGCTCTACTGCTTTCCTTGGCTCATGGGTTCATCAGCGCAGGCTGGATCAAAGGCAAGCTGGCAGGTGAGGCGCCTCACGAACCACCTTTGTATTCGGTTCTCGCCGTGCTCGTTTCTGGGGTGATCTTATATTTTGGTTGGGGCTGGTCCCACGACCAGATTGCAGACTCCAAAGTTCCGGAGAAAGTTTACCTGCTGGCGAATGCCCTGGATTTCAGTTACTCCCATGAGTGCGGCAACATAGCGCCTGACAGGCCAGTGGTCTTCCTGGGTGCGGCTCAAGAGGCTGTTTTGGTAGCGCCCTACAAGCTTTCCAGCTTCAACTTCGCTGAGTTCTTCGAGAAAACGGTCTCCGTGCCCACCAACTTCAATCGCTTGCGCTGCGAATACAAATCCGAGCCTGTAGCCGAGGGGCCTGAATTTGAGTAGACACGCTTAATGCCCGCTGCCGACTAGCGGGCATCCGCGATTCTGCTTCGGGGATTAACACAAACAGCACTCGAGATTGAAAGCTAAATGTCCGGGATCGAGAAGGTGACTTTGCCGGACGCTTACTTTGCTCCTAAAGTCGATAGCGACTGACACAAATTCCTGACGACCCTGCCGAGGAAACGAGCCCAATAGTCGCCAACGCGTAAGGAGATGAAACCTTTCATTGGCTATCTAGACCATTGCAATACTGGAGTCCGCCAGAAATCACCGTTCGCGATCGCTTGTTCACCCTGTGTCATGGGGGGCAAAACTGGGGGCATCACTCGTGCTTTACAACCAAAAAACACCGCCCTAGAGCCCAGTCAAAATGTTTTTTGGCGACCCTGAGAGTCTCTAGGGGCCGGATGGCGGGCTGTTTATCCGATCACTTCTGCCTTTTCAAGGACCATGGAGATCCATCCACCTCCAGTGCATTGCTACATTGGGGGCATATCTGAGGGCATGCTTTGGATGGTTCGAAAAGGATGCCCCCAGTCTAAGGTCTAGCAGCCCAAATCTCGAAAAATCACACGCTGATGACGGGATTGGCAGGGGCAAACTCGGCGTAGGACTACAGGAAGTTGGCGATGGAAAACATCCCATTGAGCGCGATCCAGTCCCACGAGATGAGAATCAAATAAGCCAGAAAATTCAGCTAAAGAACCCAATGACGAATAGCTTATGAACACTTAAGCTGCGAGCTATTACAAGCAGCTCGAGGGTCGACTGATGTCATTTGATTTCCACCACCTTCTACTCGTTTTTACCGCCTACATTGTTGGAGCGGCAAGCCCGGGGCCCAGCAATATGCGGATCATGGGCGTTGCCATGCACCAAGGCAGAAAACCTGCGCTGATGCTTGCAGCCGGAGTGATCAGTGGTTCTTTTTTTTGGGGATCGATGGCCGCCACAGGCGTCTCGGCCATTCTGCTTCAGTTCGCAGAGGCACTCTTCGTGCTCAAGATCGTCGGCGGAGCATACTTGCTGTTCCTAGCCCTGAAAGCGGGACGTTCTGCCCTGACACCTGACGAGAAAATTGAGAAAGCGCTGGGCGCAGCACCGCCTATCTCGGGTTTTGGCCTCTACCGGCGGGGCTTGCTTATGCACCTGACCAACCCAAAGGCATTACTGGGTTGGATCGCCACGATGACGCTCGGCCTAGGACCACAAGCGACACCTGTAACAGTTATGATCATCCTGGCTGGCTGTGCCGTGTTGAGCATTTCTATTTTCTGCGGTTATGCGATCGTTTTCTCCACGGCACCGATGATTCGGGGTTATCGCAGGGCGCGCCGATGGATTGAAGGCACCCTTGCGTTGGTCTTTGGCGCAGCAGGTTTTAAGCTGCTGTTCTCGCGCGCGTGATTCAATGCCTGCTCTTGTAGGGATGGCCTAAGTTCGAAAGCCATCCACCAGCTGCTTGAGTCGTGTGGCTTGTCGTTCAAGATCGTCACAAGCAAGCAGTGTGGCCTGCAGGTTTTCCACCCCTTCCTGGTTGAGGTTTTTGATCTCGGTGATGTCGATGTTCAGTGAACCGATGACCGAAGTTTGCTCTTCAGTTGCTGTCGCCACCGACTGGTTGATTCCGTCAATCTCGCCGATGCGCTGACTGACGCTGCCCAGCCGCTCACCGGCCTGGTTGGCGATAATCACGCCGTCCTTACTGTAGCGCTCGCTTTCGTTCATGGTGAGTACCGCCTCACGTGCGCCCATCTGAAGCTCTGCAATCATTGTATGGATCTCTTGGGCTGACGTCTGCGTGCGGTAAGCCAGGCTGCGAACTTCGTCAGCTACAACAGCAAACCCACGCCCGGCTTCACCCGCCCGCGCGGCCTCGATCGCGGCATTGAGTGCCAGCAGGTTGGTCTGTTCGGAAATGCCCTTGATGACTTCAAGAATTCGACCGATATTTTCGGTCTTACCATTCAGCGCCTCTATGTTGCTGCATGACGTGCGGATTTTCCCAGAGAGCGCGCCCATGGCATTTATCGTTTGGGTCACCACCTCGCGGCCATCTTCAGCCTGGCACCGGGCATCCGACGCCTGAAGGGAAGCGTCACCTGCGTTACGCGCGATTTCCTGGGCCGCCGCGCCGAGTTCGTTAATCGCGGCCGCAATACTGTTGGTGCGATTGGCCTGGTCGTCCGAGTTCGACATTGACGCACTAGAGGTCTGCGTTACACGCCTGGCCACTTCATTGACATGCTCGGTAGCAGAAGACACTTCACGTATTGAGTGCTGAATACGTTCCACGAAAAGGTTGAAGTCTGCGGCCAGTTCTCCGAACTCATCTTTCGAATGCGCACTCAAGCGGCGGGTAAGGTCGCCCTCTCCCTGGGCGATATCCCACATGGTTGTACCTATCAACCTCAGGGGCCGCATCAGTACGCGAATAAGCAAGCCCAGCAAAAGCAGCGTGGTCGCAACGGCAATAACCATCGACAAAATGGCGGAAGTGCGAAAGTCATCAAGTGCCGCATAAGCTTTGCTTTTGTCGATGGACAAACCGATATACCAGTTCACCGAAGGCAGTCCCTTGATCGGCGAGAACATCAAAATTTGAGGTTTTCCGTCCTGCTCCGTCTCGCTGATATGGGAGCTAAGTGATGGCGTGTTCAGGGGGTAAATATCGCTCAATTGCTTCATCACCCGTTCTTTTTCTGGATGAACCAACACCCTGCCATCTGCGTTGACCAGAAAGGCATAGCCAATTCCACCTAGGTCGAGCGAGCTGACAATGGTCGCCAGCGTCTCCAGTGTAAGATCCCCGCCTACCACTCCAAGCGGCTGGCCGTCCTGACTGACCGGCGTTGCAATGGTCATCATCAGTTGCCCTGTCGTCACATCGAGGTAAGGCTCAGTCAGCGTTGTCCCTCCTGCAGCCATTGCGTCGGTATACCAAGGCCGGGTGCGAGGATCGTAATCAGCAGGTAGATCGTCCTTTGGCCGGATGACGAAACTACCGTTACGACTGCCTAGATAAGTGAAGGTAAACGTCGATAGCAACGACCTCTGCTCCAGCAGCCGCGTGATGTTTTGCGACGCGGGATCATTGGCAACCTCCTGGGCAACATGATCTATTAGAAGTACCCGCCCAGAGAGCCAGAACTGAACGCTTGCAGCCGTGATCTTGCTCATTTCCTCTAGGTGGTTTTCAAGGTTCGAGCGAATGGTTTTGCGCTGAATCGAGTCGTTGTAAAGCGTAAAAAGCGAAAACGCTGCGACAACAACGAATGATGCTGCAAGCAATACCTTATGACTGAACTTCAGGTTCGCAATCATCATGGTTTATCTCTAGGCGTGAAGTGTTGTAATTGTTATTCGATACCAAGGTGCGTCGATGAAGGCTTGATGACGGCCAGCTGTGGATAGGCCACCAGTTTCTCGAGGTGCAGTTCAGTGCTCTCCAGCCATGATTCAGTGATTGATCGGAAATGCTCCATATCCCGGCAGCGTATTCGGAGGCAGTAATCAAGCGCACCACTCACCAAGTGACACTCAATGACTTGCGGGCAAGCACTGACAAGCGCCTCAAATACCTTTTGCGTGCTGCATCTCCTGCCCTCATCCAGTGTCACTAGAACCACCAGTGATAAACCGGGTAATAGCTTGCGCTCGTCAATAAATGCCCCGTAACCGCGGATGACGCCCAGCCTCTCCAGCTTGCGAACGCGTTGCTGACAAGGGCTCTCGCTCAAGTGCACCAGTGAGGCGAGTTTTTTATAGGTGATGCGCCCATTGCGGCGCAATACGTCGACGATGGCCGCGTCGATGCGTCCCAAACCCTCATGGGCCGCGTGGTTCTTTGTTCCGCTGGTCATAGCCAAAGCATTTCACTTAAGCCCGTTGGACAGAAACTGCTGCAGGCGCTCGCTTCTGGGGTTATCCAGAATTTCAGGTCCGCCCTGCTCTTCAACCAGTCCTTGATGAAGGAACAGCAGTTGGTTCGACACTTTGCGTGCAAACCCCATTTCATGGGTCACCATGATCATGGTGCGCCCCTCTTCAGCAAGCCCCTGGATGACTTTGAGCACCTCGCCCACCACCTCAGGGTCAAGCGCCGAGGTGGGTTCGTCGAACAGCATGACTTCGGGCTCCATGGCGAGGGCGCGGGCGATCGCTACCCGCTGCTGTTGACCACCGGAAAGAAATGCAGGGAACTGATCGGCAACACGGGCAGGCAAGCCGACTTTATCCAAGTATCGCCGCGCACGGTCTTCTGCGTCTTTTTTGCTGATGCCTAGCACCCGACGCGGGGCAATGGTGATGTTTTCCAACACGGTCATGTGTCCCCACAGGTTGAAATGCTGGAAGACCATGGCCAAGCGGGTACGCAGTCGTTGCAGCTCGCGGTCATCCGCCACACGTAATCCAGCATGATTTTTAACCATGCAAATTGGTTTGCCATCCAAACTCATGGCACCGTCGTTGGGTGTTTCGAGAAAATTGATACAGCGCAGGAACGTACTCTTTCCCGAACCGCTCGCGCCGATCAGGCTAATGACATCGCCCGTTTTGGCCTGCAGGGAAACACCCTTGAGTACTTCATGGGTACCGTAACTCTTGTGTAGTCCGTCAACCGTCAATTTGTACATGTTCGCAATCATCCTCTAAGCGGGTTGGGAGCGGCCCTGTCAGATACAGGGCTCAGTGAGTCGGCCCTAAAAAGGCCAGCCAATGACGTTCGGCAATTCGGAACACTCCGACCAACGCAAAGGTGACCGCCAGGTAAATCAGTGCCGCAATCCCAAACGATTGAAAGGTTAAAAAGGTCGCTGAGTTCGCGTCACGGGCAACTTTGAGAATGTCCGGCACCGTGGCGGTGAATGCCACCGTGGTTGAGTGCAGCATCAAGATCACTTCGTTGCTGTAATACGGCAGCGAGCGACGCAAGGCTGACGGCATGATCACAAACGCATAGAGTTTCCATCCCGAGAGGCCATACGCTTTTGCCGCCTCGACTTCGCCATGAGCGATGTTGCGAATGGCCCCGGCAAATATCTCGGTGGTGTAAGCGCACGTGTTCAGAGCGAAGGCAAGAATGGTGCAGTTCATTGCATCGCGAAAGAATGCGTCCAACACAGGCTGAGCGCGTATTGCGGCGAGGCTGTAGATTCCGGTGTAGCAGATCAGCAGTTGGATGTAGAGCGGTGTCCCCCTGAACAGGTAGGTATAAAACTGCACTGGCCAGCGCACGTAAAACCTGGGGGACACGCGTGCGATGGACAATGGAATAGATACGATAAAGCCGATGAAAAGCGATGCGCTAAGCAACCATAGTGTCATGGCCAGACCAGTGATTTGCTGGCCATCGCTGTAGACGAATGACCTCCAGTACTCCTGCAGTAGTTCGATCATCGCACTGCCTCCCGTAAACCCGCGGCGTAGTGTTTTTCCAGACAGCGCAGGACGAAGTTGGAGATGCTGGTGATGATCAGATAGGTCAGTGCAGCCAGTACCAGGAAAAAGAACAATTGATAGGTACTTTTTCCTGCGTCCTGGGCAGCCTTTACCAAATCAGCCAGGCCGATGATCGACACCAATGCGGTGGCTTTAAGAATTACCATCCAGTTATTACC
>NZ_JBFUIR010000078.1:0-11529 GCF_056401755.1 Pseudomonas sp. P4_D7
ACTTCGCGCTCCTGCAACACCCGCAGCAACTTCACCTGAATCGCCATCGGCAGATCGCCGATCTCATCGAGAAACAACGTGCCGCCGTCCGCCTCCTCGAACCATCCGGCCTTGGCACTCAGGGCGCCGGTGAACGCGCCTTTTTCATGACCGAATAATTCCGCTTCCACCAGCGACTCGGAAAACGCCCCGCAATTGACCGCGATAAACGGCCGATGACGGCGGTTGCTGAGGTTATGAATATGCCGCGCTACCAGCTCTTTGCCGGTGCCGGTCTCACCGATGATCAGCACACTGGCTTCACTCGGCGCGACCTGTTGCAAATGCGCGAGCAGGGCCTGGGATTTCGGGTCTTCGAACACCTGCGCGGTGGCGCGGATCGACGTGGCGAGCGCGGGGGAGGGCGGTAGGGTCAGCAGTTGCATGGGCTCGTCCTTCTTTTTAGTTCAAATGCAGGCAGGTCAGGAATAGAAAGTCGGCACCGGCAGCGACTGGTTCAGCGCCCAGTCGCCCAGCTCATGGAGTTTGTAGTCCAGCGGGTCGTGCAGGGTTTGCGTGCGCAGGTTGCGCCAGTGGCGATCGAGGCGCAGGGAAGCATGGGTGGAACGCGCGCCGGTCACTTCGAACAGACGGCTGCAAATCTCCAGGCCCTGACGGCTGGCGGCAACTTTCGCGGTAGCAATCGCTGTCGCGACTTGGCCGCGCTCTTCGGCACTGAGATTCGCACCCTTGGCCCAGGCTTCATCAAGCAATGCTGCCGCGCGTTCGACCAGCAGACGAATGCCTTCCAGCGCCACCCAGAACTCGCCGTAATGCGCGAGCACGTATGGATCTTCACGCACATCGCGCGCCGAGGATTTGTGCCAGAGCCGGGTTTCGCTGAGGGTGTATTGCCGCGCTTCTTCAAAGGCGCCTTCGGCAATCCCGAGAAACATATGCGTGAACGTCAGCTGCGCGATCAATGGCCGCAGGCAGGCGAACGGCGTGCTCAGCGGGCCGGGATCGAGGAGCAATTCCGACTCTTCGACGCGCACCCGTTCAAAGGTCGCGCTGCCGCTGTCGGTCTGGCGCTGGCCGATGTTGTTCCAGTCGTTGTGCAGGGTGATACCACTGCGGCCGCTGGGAATCGCTGCGATCAGTAATTTGCCGCCAGCGCTCTCATCGACGGCCGAGGCGATCAGCATTTGTGAGTCGCTGGCGCCGGAACAGAAGCTTTTCTTCCCGGAAAATTCGCGCCAGCCGCCGAGATCCTTGACCACGGTGCGAGTGTCGAGCGGGTTGAGCGCATTGCCCCAGAACCAGTTCTGCCGCGCGGTCTGTTCGAACCACGGCTGCCATTGTTCCGGCCGGGAAAACAGGCGCACGGTGGCGAGCATCAAATGATGAAAACCGAAAACGTGGGCGATCGAGCTGTCGACCTTGGCGAACTCGCGGACGACCTGCAGGGTTTCACTCCAGCTCGCGCCGAGGCCGCCGTAGCGGGTGGGAATGCTCAGGGCCAGCAGGCCGCTGTTGCGCAGGGCATCGCGCTCGACTTTTGGCGTGCCACCACGTTCGTCACGTTCGACGGCGGTCAGGGCAAACTCGGCAGCCAGTTGGCGAGCGGTCTGCAATGGGGATAACAAAGTACTTTGCGGTTTGGCGGTCACACCAACACTCCTGAATTCACTCAGCCTGCGGCTGCTCCTACACAAGAGATCCGGTTTACGCCGAGGCTTTTGTGGGCAGCACATCATTGGCAATCATTTCGCCAAACGGCCCGGTCAGATTGGTCACGCCACGCCCGGCCAGACTGGCGTAAGGCTCGGGCAACAGCGGGAACACCAGCTCGGCAAAGCGGTAAGCCTCTTCCAGATGCGGATAACCGGAGAAGATGAAACTCTCGATGCCCAGATCCGCGTATTCCTTGATCCGCGCCGCCACTTGCTGCGGATCGCCGACCAGCGCCGTACCGGCACCGCCACGCACCAGACCGACACCAGCCCACAGATTCGGAGCGATCTCGAGGTTATCGCGACGACCATCGTGCAAAGCCGCCATGCGCCGTTGACCTTCCGAGTCGAAGCGCGAGAAGGATTTCTGCGCGGCCTCAATAGTCTCGTCGCTGATGTGTTCGATCAGTTTGTCCGCCGCTTTCCACGCCTCTTCGGCGGTCTCGCGCACGATCACGTGTAAGCGGATGCCGAACTTCACCTTGCGCCCATGCCGCGCCGCTCGTTCGCGCACGTCGGCGAGTTTTTCTGCAACCGCGGCGGGTGGTTCGCCCCAGGTCAGATAGACATCGACCTGTTCGGCGGCCAGATCATGCGCGGCATCGGAGGAGCCGCCGAAGTACAGCGGCGGATAGGGTTTCTGCACGGGCGGATAGAGGGCTTTGGCGTTCTGCACCTTCAGGTGTTTGCCGTCGAAATCCACCGCTTCGCCTTGCAACACGCGGCGCCAGATTTTCAGGAATTCATCGGTAACTTCATAGCGCTCGGCGTGACTGAGAAAACTGCCGTCGCCACGGTTCTCGTCCGGATCGCCACCGGTCACGACGTTGATCAGCAAACGGCCGTTGGATAACCGGTCAAGCGTCGCAGCCATGCGCGCCGACACCGTCGGCGAGATGATTCCCGGACGGATCGCCACCAGATAACGCAGACGTTCGGTCAACGGCACCAGCGCCGAGGCGATCACCCAGGAGTCTTCGCAGGAGCGTCCGGTGGGGATCAGCACGCCGTGGTAGCCGAGGCTGTCAGCCGCCTGCGCCACTTGTTTCAGATAGTTGAGGGTGACCGGGCGCGCACCTTGGGTAGTGCCCAGATAGTGGCCATCACCGTGGGTCGGCAGGAACCAGAAAACATCCATGAACGGCTCCTCAGGCGATTTTCAGCAAAGGTTTGATTTGGGTGGCGAACAGCGGCGCTGCGCGTTCGGCGGCCAGGCGTATGCGCGCCTTCAGCAGCTCGCTGGTGATCTGGTAATCGGCGAAGTCGGCTTCGGTGGCGTACACGCCGATCGGCAAGGTCATGGCCTGGAAGAAGCTCAACAGCGGCCGCAACTGGTGATCGAGCACCAGCGCATGGCGTTCGCTGCCGCCGGTAGCGGCGAGCAGCACTGGGGTGTCGATCAAGGCGTTGAGGTCGATCAGGTCGAACAAGTGCTTGAGCAGGCCCGGGTAGGAACCGCGATAAACCGGCGCGGCAACGATCAGCAGATCGGCCTGTTCAATGGCTTGCAACTCGGCTTCAACCTCTGCACTGAGTTCCTGACGCGACAGCGCGCCGCCGAGCGGGCGAGCGATATCACCGAGTTCGATCAAATGGCTTTCAATGGACAAGTGCTCGGCCAGTTCGGCGATCAAAGCTTGGGTCAGTACCAGGGTGCGGGACGGACGCCAGGTGCCGCCGGAGAGGGCGACGACTTTCAGGGGACGCGACATGATCAGTTCCTTTTTTCAACAGTTGCTCAGCGAGCAGTGAGTGAGTCACCGGGTCAGAGCAAGCGCTGTACCAAGTCCTGGAAGCCCCGTTTTACAAGGCGTTGAGCGTTAGCGCGGCGGTCACCCCTGTGAGTAGCAGGGCGCTTTGTTGAATCAGTGTTGGCTGAGCAACAGTTGCTGGAGCAACAGTGCTCAGCCCATGCAGGGAGTTATAAAGGCAGTTTGTTATTCCGTAAAAGAACGTTAATTGATATTTATAGATCGTTAAGAGATATGTGCCAGCACGTGTCGATTTCCTGATAGCCACTATTGAGAGCGTTGATTTCTGCGCAAGCGTGCCCGGGCGTAGCCTTTGTCCATCGACTCCCCATTGCTCGCCAGGACGCTCCCATGAATCGTTTACTGACTGTCTCCCTGTTGCTCGCTGTCTCCGTACTCGCCGGTTGTGTTGGACATGTATCACCGGAACTGCGCCCTTACACCGATGAAGAATCCCGCGAATTGGCGATGGAAGCACTGAATCGCAGCGGCTTGTCCTTCGACGAATACCACGCGAAAAAAGCCCAACTGCTCGGTCAGTCGCAGTTCGACAAGAAAGCTGAAATGAGTGCCGAACGTGCCGTACAGCTGCACGGTCGTCCTAGCTGAAAACAAACTGTACTGCTGGAAGTTTTCCCCAACTGTCCGTGGGCTTGCCGGGCGGTGTGGGATAGGGTCTACACCTGAATGACCCTGATGGATTGCCTGCCATGAACCTCTCGCTTGACCTGCTGTTGGGCTTTGCCCTGTTTGCCCTTGTCACCTCGATTACGCCGGGGCCGAACAACACCATGTTGCTGGCATCGGGAGTTAATTTCGGCTTCAACCGCACCATCCCGCACATGCTCGGGATCACTTGCGGCTTCTTCGTTCTGGTCGTGGCCGTGGGCTTTGGCCTCGGTGCGGTGTTTCAGACCTACCCGATTCTCTACACGGTTCTGCGCTATGTTGGCGCGGCCTATCTGCTGTATCTGGCGTGGAAAATCGCTCACTCAGGACCGGTCGGCGACAGCGCCGAAGGCGAGTCCAAGCCGATCAGCTACCTCGGCGCCGCCGCGTTTCAGTGGGTCAATCCCAAGGCGTGGATCATGGCCATCGGGGCCATCAGCACCTACACGCCGATGCAGGGCTATTTCACCAATGTCGTGGTGATTGCCGCGGTGTTCGCCATCATCAACCTGCCCAGCGTCGGCGTCTGGGCGGCCTGCGGTACGTTGTTGCGCAATGTGCTGAAGGATCCGCGCTGGTTGCGCGTGTTCAACTGGGGCATGGCGGCATTGCTGGTGATTTCGTTGTACCCGTTACTTCTCGAAAGCTTTAGCTGACGCATTGCTTCAACCGCAGGCCGGATGCCTGTTAAGCTCGACTTCAGGAGCGTTCCTACGCACTTTTAAATGAAGTTGTTCTTCTTTAACGGCATCCGATCAGGTATTGATGACGCTCTCGAACCGACGCGCAGCTCACAAGGCTGCGCCGTGCCGTTTGCAGACACGAGCCTCCTGATCCCGGAACACGCTCTGCGAGTCATTTATGAACACACGTCCGTTGTATTTCGATTACGCCGCCACCACCCCGGTTGACGAGCGGGTCATCCAGGTGATGATCGAGTGTCTGGGGTTTCACGGTAACTTTGGCAACCCGGCTTCCAGCTCCCACGCGTTCGGCCAGCAAGCCCGACACACGGTCGAGCAGGCCCGCCGACAGGTCGCCGAACTGGTCGGCGCCAAGGCTGAGCAGATCGTCTGGACCTCCGGTGCCACCGAGTCCAATAATCTCGCCCTCAAAGGCGTGGCGCAGGCCCGCGGTGTCCCCGGCGGCCACATCATTACCAGTCAGATCGAACACAAAGCCATCCTCGATACCGCCCGCCAATTGCAGGACGCCGGCGTCGCCGTAACCTATCTGGTGCCGGATGTCGATGGCCTGATCACCCCGCAAGCGGTCAGTGAAGCCATGCGCGACGACACCTTTCTGGTGTCGCTGATGCTGGTCAACAACGAGTTGGGTACCGTCAATGATGTTCAAGCGATTGGCGAAGTGGTGCGTAGTCGCGAGGCGTTGTTCCATGTCGATGCGGCGCAGGGCGCTGGCAAAGTGGCCATCGATCTGGGGCAATGGCCGGTGGATCTGATGTCCTTCTCCGCACACAAACTCTACGGCCCCAAAGGCATTGGCGCGTTGTATGTCGGCCCACGGGCGCAGCAGCGGTTACAGGCGCAGATTCACGGCGGCGGACATGAAGGTGGCTTGCGCTCCGGGACGTTGGCGACGCACCAGATTGCCGGCATGGGCGCAGCGTTCGCGCTGGCCGCCGAGACGTTCGATGATGAGAAAAAAACGATCGTCGCGTTGCGTGAACGCTTGCTCGGACAACTGCTCAGCCTGCCGGGCGTACGTCTCAATGGTTGCGCCGCTCAACGCATTCCGCACACCTTGAGCCTGACCTTCAGCGAAGGTGAATTCAACAGCGCGGCGTTGAGCCATTCGATTGCCTTTTCCGCGACCTCGGCCTGCAACTCGGCCAGTAACACGCCATCCCACGTGTTGTTGGCGCTGGGGCATGACGCGCACCTGGCCGGTCGCACCATTCGACTGAGCCTCGGCCGCTTCACCACCGCCGAAGATATCGATAAGGCCGTGCAACTGATCAAGACCGCCTGCGCCAGTGCTCCGGCATTCTGGGCGACCGGGCTTTAAACGAGCCGACCTCTCGGCTACGAACAATAACGATGAAGTGATTAGCAGGAGACATGATGAGTACCCAGACCTCGACCGAAGGATCGGTGCCCCAGCGCCTGGCGCAGACCCGTGAACTGATGCGCCGTGAAGGCATTCATGCGCTGTTGGTGCCGTCCGCCGACCCGCACTTGTCGGAATACCTGCCGGGTTACTGGCAGGGCCGGCAGTGGTTGTCGGGCTTCCATGGTTCGGTCGGGACGTTGATCGTCACCGCTGATTTCGCCGGTGTCTGGGCCGACAGCCGTTATTGGGAGCAAGCGACCAAGGAGCTCAAGGGCAGCGGCATCGAACTGGTCAAACTGCAACCGGGTCAACCGAGTCCGCTGGACTGGCTGG
The DNA here is from genome assembly GCF_056401755.1 of Pseudomonas sp. P4_D7. Taxonomy (NCBI): domain Bacteria; kingdom Pseudomonadati; phylum Pseudomonadota; class Gammaproteobacteria; order Pseudomonadales; family Pseudomonadaceae; genus Pseudomonas; species Pseudomonas sp. P4_D7. Next base: position 6,539 of record NZ_JBFUIR010000078.1, read on the forward strand.
CCGAGCAAACACCGGAAGGTGGTGTGGTCGCAGTTGACGGTGCGGTGATGGCCGTGGCGTCGGCGCGTACCCTGAGCAGCAAGCTGGAAGCACGCGGTGCGCGCCTGCGTACCGATATCGATCTGCTGCAGGAGGTCTGGAGCGATCGTCCGGGCCTGCCGAATGCACCGATCTATCAGCATCTGCCACCGCAGGCGACGGTCAGCCGTGGCGAGAAACTTGCCAAACTGCGCGAAACTTTGCGGGAGCGCGGGGCCGACTGGCATTTCATCGCCACCCTCGACGACATTGCCTGGCTGTTCAACCTGCGCGGCGGCGATGTGTCGTTCAACCCGGTGTTTGTTTCGTTTGCCTTGATCGATCAGCAGCAGGCGACGTTGTTCGTGGCGCTGAGCAAAGTTGATGGCGAATTGCGCGCAGTGCTGGAACAGGATGGCGTAACGCTGCGTGATTACAGCGAAGTCGCTGATGCCCTGCGTGCCGTTCCGAGTGGCGCGAGCTTGCTGGTCGATCCGGCACGAGTGACCAGCGGTTTACTGGATAATCTCGACAGCGCAGTGAAACTGGTCGAAGGCTTGAACCCGACCACGCTGGCCAAATCGCAGAAAAGTGAAGCCGATGCTCAACACATCCGCCAAGCGATGGAACAGGACGGTGCGGCGCTGTGCGAATTCTTTGCCTGGCTGGAATCTGCGTGGGGCCGCGAACGCATTACCGAACTGACCATCGATGAGAAGCTCACAGCTGCTCGCGAGCGTCGTCCGGATTATGTCTCGCTGAGCTTCAACACGATTGCCGCGTTCAACGCCAATGGCGCCATGCCGCATTACCATGCGACCGAAGAAGAACACGCGGTGATCGAGGGTGACGGCTTGCTGCTGATCGACTCGGGTGGACAGTACCTGGGCGGCACCACGGACATCACGCGGATGGTGCCGGTCGGTACGCCGAGCGAAGAGCAGAAGCGTGATTGCACGCGCGTGCTCAAGGGCGTGATCGCGCTGTCGCGCGCGCAGTTCCCGAAAGGCATTCTCTCGCCGCTGCTGGACGCCATCGCCCGTGCGCCGATCTGGGCCGACAGCGTGGATTACGGCCACGGCACCGGTCACGGCGTTGGCTATTTCCTCAATGTCCATGAAGGCCCGCAGGTGATTGCCTATCAGGCCGCGCCGGCACCGCAGACGGCCATGCAGCCGGGGATGATCACGTCGATCGAGCCGGGTACATATCGTCCGGGCCGTTGGGGTGTGCGTATCGAGAACCTGGCGATGAACCGCGAGGCGGGTAGCAGCGAATTCGGTGAATTCCTCAAGTTTGAAACCTTGACGCTGTGCCCGATCGATACCCGATGCCTGCTGCCGGCGCTGCTGACTGAGGAAGAGAAACAATGGTTCAACACCTACCACACAGAAGTGCGTGAGCGCTTGAGTCCGTTGCTTGAGGGTGCTGCGCTGGAATGGTTGAACACCCGTACTGCCGCCATCTGACTGGTTGCAATTCAGGCGCTGTTACCAGCGCCTGAATGATCGCCTAGCCCTGGCGCAGGGCTTCTTCAACGAAGTCGAGCCGATCCTGGCCGAAGAACAGCTGATTACCGATGAACATGCTCGGTGCGCCGAACACGCCGCGTTTAACCGCCGTTTCGGTGTTCTCCTTAAGCGCTGCTTTGACAGATTCATCGTTGCTCAGCGCCAGAACTTCCTGCGGGTCGAAACCGTGTTCGCTCAGTACAGCGGCGACAGTCGCGGGCTCGTCGAGGCTGCGTCCTTCAACCCACAGCGCCGTGAACAGACAATCGATAAACGCCTCAAAGCGTTCTGGCTGACGCAACTGGATACCCGTGACCGCACGCATCAGCATCAGTGTGTCGATCGGGAAATGCGGATTGAATCTCAGCGGCACCCCGTAGCGTTTCGCGTAGCGATCCAGATCCTGAAACATATACCGACCCTTCGCCGGAATCATTGCCGGTGACGCGTTGCCGGTTGCCTTGAATACGCCACCGAGCAGCATCGGGATGTAAATCAGTTCACTGTTCGTCTCGGCACAAATCTTCGGCAATTGGGTGTAGGCCAGATAGGTGGCAGGGCTGCCAAGGTCGAAATAGAACTCCACGGTTTTAGTCATTTTCGCGTCTCTGTCGTTATTGTTATGGCGTTGGCTTACCAGCGTTCATTCCAGGGGCGCAGATCCAGCTCGAACGTCCAGGCATCCCGCGGCTGACTGTGTAGATACCAGTAGTTCTCGGCGATGTGCTCGGGATTGAGGATGCCATCCTGATCTTTGGTCGCGTACTTTTCCGGAAAACCGTTGCGAATGAAATCGGTGTCGATCGCTCCATCGACCACCACATGGGCGACGTGGATGTTCATCGGTCCGAGTTCCCGCGCCATGCTTTGCGCCAGTGCGCGGATACCGTGCTTGGCACCGGCGAAGGCGGCGAATCCGGAAGCACCGCGAAGTCCGGCGGTAGCACCGGTGAAGAGAATCGTGCCGCGATTGCGCGTGACCATGCGTTTGGCCACTTCACGGGCATTGAGGAAGCCTGAGAAACAGGCCATTTCCCAGATCTTGAAATACTTGCGTGCGGTTTCTTCAAGAATGCTGCACGGCACATTGGCGCCGATATTGAACACAAAAGCTTCGATCGGACCGAGGCGAGTCTCGATGTCTTCAATCAGAGCGATTACGTCTTCTTCTTTGCGCGCATCGCAGGCAAAACCGTGGGCTTCACCGCCTTCAGCCTTGATCGCGTCCACCAGCGGCTGCAATTTGTCGGCGCTGCGTCGGGTGACGCAGGCGATGAATCCTTCTTTGGCAAAACGCTTGGCAATCGCCCCTCCCGTGGCATCGCCAGCGCCAACCACTAATACGACCTTCTTGTTAGTCATGGGTAGATGCCTTTATTAAACGATCGTTAAGTGAACGAACGTTATGCTAGGATCCAGACCACGTCAAGGCAGTCGATTCGAGGGCAAACACATGCGTTACTCCGCCAGTCACAAGTTGGAAACCCGGGAAAAGCTATTGCAGAGCAGCTCGCTGTCAGCAAAGCGTTCGGGGTTTTCCACGGTAGGCGTCGACGGCTTGATGAAGGCTATCGGATTGAGTGGCGCGGCGTTCTACAGTCACTTTTCGTCGAAAGATGCGTTGTTCACTGCCATCGTCGAGCGCGAGTTGGGTCAAAGCCTTGAACGATTGGGCGGGGAGGGCACGCGGGATCGTGAGCGACTGGAGCGCTGTCTCAAGCACTACCTGAGCATGGCTCACGTAGAGCAACCTGAGGCCGGTTGCGCGTTGCCGGCGTTGGGCGCAGAAATTGCTCGATCGGATGTTCGGGTGCGCGAGCAGGCCGAGCTGTGGATTTGCCGGCTTCAGGAGCGTTGGGCACAGATACTTGAGAGCGAGACCCTGGCGTGGTCGGTGCTGTCGCAATGCGTTGGGGCATTGGTGGTGGCGCGCATGTTGGCCACGCCGGACGTTCAGCAAGCGGTGCTGAAGTCCAGCCATGAAGAAATTGGCCGGCAGATTGCCGCGCAGCGCTGATCTATTTACAGATGACAATCATGCTGCGACTGGTGTAACCCGCAGGATTGAGACCGAACGGGTAATCGCCGGGCTCTTCGACGGTGTCACCGGATTTGGCGATGACCTTATAGCCTTTCGGCAAGCAAGCATTGGCGGCGCTGGCGTAGCATTTGTCCCAGGAGGACGATAGCCCTGAGCAGTTGATGTGCAGCCCTTTTTTTCCGCGTTTTACCTTGGTTTCCGAAGTCGCCGCACAACCCGCAATAGCCAGTATGGCGATCAGTATCAAAATTCGTTTCATTACCGTCCTTATAGCGGCCACGAGTCTAATGCCCGGGTTTGCCTGTGTTCGCCTGCGCTCTAAGCGTTTTGAAATCCCTGTCCGAAAAAATCCATGTCTGGCATTGGGTTACAGGTCTAAACATGGCCTAAATACGCACCAATTGCCAGACCTTCGTCAAAACCTCTTTCAATCAGCCGCTATTGCAGGCTTCGCGGCGCTACCCATGGTCATGGTTGCGCCGACAGACGCCAGAATAATGCACAGGATCGCCATCCATTGTGACAGTGTGAGGAATTCGTGCAGAAACAGCAGGCCCGATAAGGCTCCGAAAGCCGGTTCGATACTCATCAGTGTGCCGAATGTCCGTGCCGGCATGCGGGTAAGGGCGACCATCTCCAGTGTGTAGGGCAGGGCGGTGGATAGAATGGCGACGCCAATGGCAATGGGAATCAGGGAGGGGGTCAAAAGCGCTGAACCAGCATGCACGATGCCAATAGGGGCCACGAACAATGCCGCGATCATTACGCCTAATGCTGCGGTCGTCACACCGTTATCGGCACCTGCCTTCTGGCCGAACAGGATATAGAGCGCCCAACRGATACCGGCTCCCAGTGCATACCCAGCACCGACCAGATCGATTCCGGCGCTGGTGGCACCTGTTGGAATCAGCAACGTCAATCCTGCGGCGGCGAGAGCGATCCAGAGAAAGTCGATAGCACGACGGGAGGCATAGATGGCTACAGCCAGCGGCCCGGTGAACTCAAGGGCAACGGCAATCCCCAGCGGTACAGTGCGCAATGACATATAGAAGAGGAAGTTCATTCCGCCTAGAGCCATGCCGTAAACGATGACCGTGCGTAGCGACTTGGCGGTCAGCCTGGCTCGCCAGGGACGCAGTATCAACAGCATGATGACACTGGCAAAGATCAGCCGCAGCGTAGTGGTTCCCTGAGCGCCAACGATGGGGAACATGCTTTTGGCAAGTGAGGCGCCGGACTGGATTGATGCCATGGCTATTAATAGCAGGCCAACCGGGAACAGCATTGAGGCAAGAGAGCGTGGCTGGTCATTCATTGCGCGGCATCGTCCAAGGTAAAAAAGCAGGGTTTTATTTTGATAGTGGGCAATATACTGCGCATTCGTTGCCATCACGTCTATATAAAGGCCGTCTTTTCCTCCT
>NZ_JBFUIR010000079.1:0-10628 GCF_056401755.1 Pseudomonas sp. P4_D7
GTGTGGCTTTCGCTGCACCAATCAACTGTGGATCGACCTGCTCGGCGGCTTGCAGCAGATCAGCAAAGCGTCCAATCTCGCGCAGATCGACCCGGGCCTGCCACTGCTGGTAATCGGCGGCGAATGTGATCCGGTGAGTGAAGGCAAGCGTCTGACAGATCTGGCCAATGCCTTGCGCACCGCCGGCAGCCAGCACCTGCAACTGAAGATCTACCCGCAGGCACGACACGAATTGTTCAACGAAACCAACCGCGACGAAGTGATCGCTGATGTGCTGGCCTGGATCGATCAGGCCTTGAGCCATCCGCGCCCTCATCGCAGCGAATAATTTTTTGTGGATTCACTGAATCCGTCACAGGAATCGAGACCGATGACCCAGGTTACCAACATCCCTTACGAAGCCCTCGAAGTCGGTCAGACCGCCAGCTACAGCAAGACCGTCGAAGAGCGCGACATCCAGCTGTTCGCCGCGATGTCGGGCGACCACAACCCGGTGCACCTGGACGCCGAGTTTGCCGCCGCGAGCATGTTCAAGGAGCGTATCGCTCACGGTATGTTCAGTGGCGCGCTGATCAGTGCCGCCGTTGCCTGCGAGCTGCCTGGGCCGGGCACTATTTATATCGGTCAGCAGATGAGCTTTCAGAAACCGGTGAAGATCGGTGACACGCTGACCGTGCGCCTGGAAATTCTCGAGAAGCTGCCGAAGTTTCGCGTGCGCATTGCCACTCGTGTGTTCAACCAGCGTGATGAGCTGGTGGTGGATGGCGAGGCTGAGATTCTGGCGCCGCGTAAGCAGCAGACGGTGACGTTGCCGACTTTGCCGCCGATCAGCATTGGCTGATTGATTGGTGGGGTGTCAGTGAGAGCTTCCCCCTCACCCCAGCCCTCCCGAAACGTCGGACCGCCCCAGAGGAGCGAGGGGGAAAGGGAGCCGATCTCCGTGGTTTTCAGATCTTGAGTTCGACTGGATATTTCAGGTCGGCGTACCTCGAAAGAACACCACGATCAGTTCCCTCTCCCTCCGGGAGAGGGCTAGGGTGAGGGGCTCTTGCTTTGGCTTTCCCCCAGACACAAAAAAACGCCAGACTAGCTGGCGTTTTTTATAACCGGCAAACGCTTACGAACGAGCGCGAGCCTGATTACGCAGGGCTTTCACCTGGTCGTGGTTGCGTTGCACACCGTGGTACTGGCGTTCAACCAGATCACGAATGCCGACCAGATTGTKCTTGCTGATTTTCTCAAGAGCTTCTTTGTAGGCCTTCAGCGCATGGTCTTCACCTCGCTCGGCTTCATTCAGCACTGCCTCTTCGTCTTTGCCGGTGAACATGGCTTTGACGTCGACCCAGCGACGGTGCAGGTCACCGCTAACGCTGGTGGAAGTTTCCGGATCGCCGCCCAGCTTGCGAACTTCGGCTTGCAGTTCTGCTGCAGCGGTGGCGCAATCAGCGGAGCGAGTTACAAACAGGGTTTTCAGTTCTGGGTGCTTGATGTCTTCAGCGCAAGTCTTGAACCCTTCCTGACCGTCCTTGCTGGTTTCAATCAGGTCATTGAGTACAGAGATGGCTTCTTTATTCATGTCGGTCATTTTTCAATTCCTTGCGATTGGTTGAAGATGCAAGGGATATTGCAGTGTGCATGCCAGCTTTTTTATTTTTAAAAAACACTTATAAATCAGCCAGTTAAAGATAAGTGAACTATCTGTATCACGGTTATTTGCATGATCTGTCATTTGGCCTGCATGCAGAATGCCTGTATTTTCCAAGCTGATTTGAAGCCAGACGATCTCACTGATGAATCCCGAAAAACTCGAACTGCTGATCACCCGCGAAATGCCCTTCGGCAAGTACAAGGGCCGGATCATTGCCGACCTGCCAGGCCCATACCTGAACTGGTTTGCCCGCGAAGGTTTCCCGCACGGCGAACTCGGTGGCTTGCTCGCGCTGATGCAGGAGATCGACCATAACGGCCTCTCGGACCTGCTCGAACCGCTGCGCGCCAAACACGGCAAACCTGCCCCGCGCCATTGAAGCGCCCTCCTCTCTCTTGAGTCAGCCGACCATGCCCGATAACACCCGCCGCGCCCGTGACGAAGCCTTTTGGCGAACGTTCGCCGATCGCTACGACGTTCAACCCGGCCCCGTGAACCTGGAAAACGGTTATTTCGGGCGCATGTCGCGCACGGTGATCGAGGAATACCAGCGCAACATCGAGCTGATCAACACCAGCAACTCGGTGTACGTGCGCCAGCGTTTCGAGCAGCACGACAACCTCGATATCCGCGCACAACTGGCCGAGTTGATTGGCGTGCGTGCGCAGAGTGTGGCGTTCACCCGCAATGCCACCGAAGGTCTGCAGTCGCTGATTCGCAACTACAACCGCTTGCAACCGGGCGATCAGGTGCTGATCAGCGATCTGGAATACGACACGGTCAAAGGCGCCATGCGCTGGCTCGCCAGGCAGCGCGGCGCCGAGGTGATCGAGATTGCTCACGCGCACCCGGCGAGCTACGACAGCCTGGTGGAGACTTACCGCGAAGCCTTCGTCGGTCATCCGCAAATCAAGCTGATGGCCCTGACTCACGTCACTCACCGCACCGGTCTGGTCATGCCAGTGCAAGCCATCGCCGCGCTGGCCAAAGAGCATGGCGTCGATGTCATCCTCGACGGCGCCCATGCACTCGGTCAGATCGAGTTCGATCTTGATGCCCTCGGCATCGCTTTCGCCGGATACAACCTGCACAAATGGATCGGCGCACCGCTCACCCTCGGCTTCCTCTATATCGCGCCACACCGCCTGGCCGACATTGATCCGGACATGGGTGAAATGCATTACCCGGGCAATGACATCCGTGCGCGCACTTCGTACAGCACGCCCAACATTCCGGCGCTGATGACCTTGCCGCTGGTGTTCGAAGAGCACCGTTCCCTCGGCGGCGCACCAGCCAAGGGCGCTCGCCTCAATTATCTGCGCAACCTCTGGGTCAGCGCGGTGCGGCACTTGCCGGGCATCGAAGTGATGACGCCAGACGACCCTCGGCTGTATTGCGGCATCACATCCATGCGCTTCACTCGGCACGACGATCAACAGGCGATGGCCGAACATCTGCTCAACGACTACAACCTGTTCACCGTGGTGCGCCATGGCGCAGCCAGCGGGCCGAGCATCCGCATTACACCGGGGCTGACCACCACCGCTGCCGACATGCAGTTACTGGTGCGGGCGCTGAACGAGCTGCGCTAAAACACCGTGATCAGGTATTTGTCATAGCCCGCCACGCCGATCTGCGATGACAGTGCAAAGGTGTCGACGCCGATCGTCAGGTTGCCGAAGTAGCCGTCCTCCGGGCCATCGTCTGTGATCGGCCGCAACGCCAGCCGAACGGCATCGTTATCAGTGGCTGTGCAATTGCAGGCACAGGGCAGATGCAGGCGCCCCGCCCAGGCCTCTTGGTACAGCTGCGGCTGTTGATCGTCATTGGCGATGGCGACGCTCAGAGCGATGCATGAAAAGGCAGTTTGCCGATCCGGATAAAGGCTGGTGAAACGAACGATGCCTTTACTGTCGGTCGACTGACTGCCGCACAGTGTGTCGGTGCCAATGTGCTGCTCGATGCGGACCACGGCGCCACTGACCGGCTCGCCGGTCATGGCATCGACCAGGGCCAGCCGCAATAGAAGAGGCAAGCCTTCGATGCCCGCGCTGATGTTGCGCACCTTGCCCTGGCTGTTGTGCCAATCGAAACTGCCAACCACGGGCAACTGCCGCGGGTGCAGAGCGTTGACTGATAAAGCTAAAGATTGATGGTCGTCCATGAGGCGTTCTCTCTTCCGTAAGATGAACGCAGATTAGCGCCACGCAAACGCGGCTGTGCGGTAACTATGTATCGCGTGATGTCCTGACACTTTCTTCAAGGCAAAAAAAACGGTGCACCGACCAAGCGCACCGTAAAGCCGTAGAACACACAACGAAGTGTCTGGTAACAATCAGTCCAGCAGCGCCAGTGCCTCAGCGGTGCATTCCTGAATACGGGCCCAGTCGCCGTTCTTGATCCACTCCGGATCAAGCATCCAGCTACCGCCCACGCACATGACGTTTTTCAGCGCCATGTAGCTCTTGATGTTGGCCGGGCCGACGCCGCCAGTCGGGCAGAATTTCACTTCGCCGAACGGACCGCCGAGGGCTTTGATTGCCGCCACGCCACCGCTGACTTCAGCCGGGAACAGCTTGAAGCGGCGATAACCCAGACCGTAGCCTTCCATGATGCCGGAGGCGTTGCTGATGCCCGGCAACAGCGGAATCGGGCTGTCGACACTGGCTTCGAGCAGGTCACGGGTGATGCCTGGGGTGACGATGAACTGCGAGCCAGCGGCTTCGGCAGCCGCGAGCATGTTGCGATCGAGCACGGTGCCGGCACCGGTCATCAATTCCGGACGCTGGTCGCGCAGGATCTGGATGGCCTTGAGGCCAAACTGCGAACGCAGGGTCACTTCCAGCGCGGTGAGGCCACCGGCAGCCAGAGCGTCAGCCAGTGGCAGCACGTCCTGTTCGCGAGCGATGGTGATCACCGGCAGGATCCGCGCCTTGGCGCAGAGGCTGTCGATCAGGGCAACTTTGTCCGCCATGGAAACGGTCGGGGATGGGGTTGTCATAGCGGCTGTTCCTTGGCTCATGGGCACCAGTAAATCTCTAACGTAGGTTGCAGAAACGCGCGCACCGGCATGGCGGCGACGTCGGATGCCAGTGCGGCATTCAGGGTGGTCAGTTTCGACTGACCGGAAATCGACAGAATCTTGTGTTTGGCCGAGGCCAGCAGCGCACGGCTCATGGTCAGGCGTTGACGCGGCACGCTTGGCGCCAGCATCGGCCAGCAACGGCGCGTGCCATCAGCCTGCAGCGCTTCGGCGAGGTTCGGGCTGTCGGGGAACAGCGACGCGGTGTGGCCGTCATCACCCATGCCCAATACCAGCACGTCAATCGGCGGCAATTCGGCAAGCAAGCGATCAGCCTGTTCAGCAGCCTGCTCGACGTTGGCCGCCGCGCTATACAGGCTGAGGAACTGCGCCTTGGCCGCCGGGCCTTTGAGCAGATACTGCTTGAGCAGACCGGCATTACTGTCGGCATGTTCAACCGGTACCCAGCGCTCGTCGGCGAGGGTCACGACGACCTTCGACCAGTCCAGTTCTTGCTTGGCCAGGTGCTGGAAAAACGCCACCGGGCTACGACCGCCAGACACCACCAGCACCGCGTTGCCGCGTGCAGCAATGGCTTCGCTCAATTGCTTGGCCACGTTCAGCGCCAGACCTTCGGCCAACAACACCGGGCTTTTGAATTCGTGGGCATTCACGCCCGCAGGCAGTTGCACATCAGATATCGCCATACCACGACCTCCCGTCCCGCGTGATCAATGCAATGGAGCTCATCGGCCCCCACGACCCCGCCGCATACGGCTTGGGCGCGTCACCGGATTTTTTCCACCCGGCGATCAGTTGGTCACACCACTTCCACGCGGCTTCGATTTCATCTTTACGGACAAACAGGTTCTGATTGCCGTTCATCACTTCCAGCAACAACCGCTCGTAGGCATCGGGGATCCGCGCGCTACGCCAGGTGTCGGAGAAATTCAGTTGCAGCGGGCCGCTGCGCAGTTGCATGCCTTTGTCCAGGCCCTGCTCTTTGGTCATCACGCGCAAGGAAATGCCTTCGTCCGGTTGCAGGCGAATGATCAGTTTGTTGCTGATCTGCAGGCGCTGCTCAGGGGCGAAGATGTAGTGCGACGGTTCCTTGAAGTGGATGACGATCTGCGACAGTTTTTGCGGCATGCGTTTGCCGGTACGCAGGTAGAACGGCACGCCGGCCCAGCGCCAGTTGCGGATATCGGCACGCAAAGCGACGAAGGTTTCGGTGTCGCTCTGGGTATTGGAATTCGGTTCTTCGAGGTAACCCGGTACGGATTTGCCTTCGCTGTGGCCGGCAATGTACTGACCACGCACTACTTGGGTGGTGAGGCCTTCCGGGCTGATCGGCGCCAGGGCCTTGAGCACTTTTACCTTTTCGTCGCGGATGCTGTCGGCGGACAGGTCGGCCGGCGGGTCCATGGCAATCAGGCACAGCAACTGCAACAGGTGATTCTGGATCATGTCGCGCAGTTGGCCGGCCTTGTCGAAGTAGCCCCAGCGGCCTTCGATGCCAACCTTCTCGGCCACGGTGATTTCCACGTGGGAGATGTAATTCTGGTTCCACTGGGTTTCGAACAGGCTGTTGGCGAAACGCAGGGCGATCAGGTTCTGAACGGTTTCTTTGCCCAGGTAGTGGTCGATGCGGTAGGTACGGTTCTCCGGGAAGAACTGCGCCACGGCGTCGTTAACCTTGCGCGAGGATTCGAGGTCGGAGCCGATCGGCTTTTCCAGTACCACGCGGGTATTTTCTGCCAGACCGACTTTCGCCAGGTTTTCGCAGATCGCGCCGTACACCGCCGCAGGGGTGGCGAAGTAGGCAATCATGCGTTGCGTGCTGCCAGCCAGTTCGGCCAGCGCCACGTAATCTTCGGATTTGAGGAAGTCGACGTGCAGGTAGGTCAGGCGTGCGAGAAAACGCTCGGCGACGGCCTCGTCCAGCTCTTTGCCCACATAACGACGCAGTTCGGCGGCGATGAACGCCATGTGCTGTTGCTCGGAACCTTCTTCACGGGCCAACGCGATGATGCGCGTGTCCTCGTGCAACAGATCGGCGCCATCGAGGTGATAAAGGGCAGGAAACAGCTTGCGCAGGGCCAGATCGCCAAGCGCGCCGAACAAGGCAAAGGTGCACGGTTCAACCGTAATCGAAGGCATGATGTTTGTTCTTTTATCAAGTTAAGCTACAAATACCTTTTTTCAAGGCATCACTCAAGGGAAAATGTAGTAATAACCACAACATTTTCGCAAAATACAGATTCCGAGTGGTGGTCGCTCGGACGCATCAGTAGGATAGGCCACCGTTACGGGCCATATCAAAGGCCCAATTTGCATAGCCCGGCGCACCTTTGCGCAGGTGAATTAGGAATTCCATATGGACCGCGTGCGAAATTTACTGGAACAGATCCAGAGTCGCCTTGAAGACCTGAACAAGGCCGAACGCAAAGTCGCCGAGGTGATCCTGCTCAACCCGCAGCAGGCCACCCGCTTCAGCATCGCCGCCCTCGCCCAGGCAGCCTCGGTGAGCGAACCGACGGTCAACCGTTTCTGCCGTTCGTTCGGTGTCAGCGGCTATCCCGAACTCAAACTGCAACTGGCGCAGAGTCTGGCCAGTGGCGCGGCGTATGTCAGCCGCGCGGTCGAGGCCGACGACAATCCCGAGGCGTACACGCAAAAGATTTTCGGCAGTGCCATTGCCTCGCTGGACAGTGCTTGTCAGGCGTTGGACCCGAACCTGATCAGCCGCGCCGTCGACCTGTTGATTCAGGCGCGGCAGATCCACTTCTTCGGCCTCGGCGCTTCGGCACCGGTGGCACTGGATGCGCAGCACAAGTTCTTCCGCTTCAACCTCGCCGTCACCGCGCACGCCGATGTGTTGATGCAGCGGATGATTGCGTCGGTGGCGCACACCGGCGAGTTGTTCGTGATCATTTCCTACACCGGGCGCACCCGTGAGCTGGTCGAAGTGGCGCGTATTGCTCGGGAGAACGGTGCTTCGGTGTTGGGTTTGACGGCGGAGAATTCGCCGCTGGCCAAGGCGAGTACCTTGAGCCTGAACATTCCGTTGCCGGAAGACACTGACATCTATATGCCGATGACATCGCGGATCATTCAGTTGACCGTGCTGGATGTGTTGGCGACCGGGATGACCTTGCGTCGTGGCGTGGATTTCCAGCCGCATTTGCGCAAGATCAAAGAGAGCTTGAATGCGAGCCGGTATCCGGTTGGGGATGAATTCAACTAAAGATCAAAAGCACCCTCACCCCAGCCCTCTCCCGGAGGGAGAGGGGGCCGACCGACGTGTCTTCCGTCATGCATCGACCTGAGAGACCGAGTCGATTATGGATTCACAGCCGATCTTTCATTTCGGTGAAACTCTCCAATATCCCGCAATCAGTCCCCTCTCCCTCTGGGAGAGGGCTAGGGTGAGGGTAGCGGTGTACTTGACACACTCAAGCCGCCGCCCACGCCTGCAAACTCAAATGCGCCTTCTCCCCCGGCGCTAAATGCAGGCTGTCAGTCCCACCCGCCGCCGCTTCCACGCAGACAAACTCCGAAATCTCATCCCACGTCACGCCCAACAACGGCCGCGCGCCCGGATGCCACACCACCGTATCCGCACTGTCACCGGTATCAATGCACAACTCGCGCTGCCAGGCGTGATCTTTCAGCTGCAATTCACCGTCATGCTGGAACACCCGCTGACAGCCGCCATCGACCCGCAACTCGCCTTCCTGCTGACAAATCTGCCGGTTCAACTGGTCATAGCCCTGCGCCCCTTCAAGCCCAGACAGCGCTATCTCACCAACATCACCAATACGCCAGTAAGCGTGCAAAGCCTGGCTCAACTGGCATGGCATGTCGTCCTGATGCTCGGTACTCAGGCGTAATTCCATGCGTTCGCCCAGATGCGCGTGCAGGTCGACCTGCCAGTCGCACAGCTGCAATTGCCAATGCAGGCGCACGCCGTCTTCGGCGCTGCTGCTGTCGAGCAGCTTCCAGTCGAGCAAGCGCGCCCAACCATGCGATGGCCAGGCGTTTTCGCTGGGATGACGGCCATACCACGGCCAGCACACCGGCACACCACCGCGAATGGCACCCACGTGCGGCCACTTCGCCGCGCACCACAACCACGGCTTTTGCCCACGCGGCTGAAAGTGCAGCAACTGCGCGCCCTGACGACTGAACACCGCCTGACACAGCGGATGATCGATCACCAACACGTCGCGCATCTGATAGCGCTCCCAGGCGAACACCGGTTGTTCACGCAGGGATTTGAAGAAGCGTTGTAGCGGATGCTCATGCATTTGCCACGGTTCCGAATTCATCTGTTACGGGCTGCGCCAGCCCCCAAAAAAAAGCGGACAGCCTGGGCTGTCCGCAAATATGCGCACATAGAGAGGAGCTTATCGCAGACGCGTTAGAACGTAGACTGAATTTTCAGGCCAGCGACCAAAGCGTTGTCCACTTCATCCACACCACCCGGGTGAGTGATGTATTGCAGGTTAGGACGTACGGTCAGCCAGTTGGTGACGTGGAAGCCGTAGTTGATCTCGTAGTTGTATTCGGTTTCACGAATCGGCGAGAACACCGGATTGTCGTAGTCCGAAACCCCGTTGGAAGCGTTCAGCAGTTCGGCGTTTTTCTTCACGTCATCGTTAACGTGGATACGCGCCGCGCCAATACCGACGTCATCCTTCGGACGCGCGTCGAACGGGCCTTTGTAGACAAACATCACCGACTGGTAGTTGTCGATGAAGTTGGTGTCCTTGTCGTGGAACGTGGCGTTGGCGGCAATATTCAGACCGCGAGAAGCATCACCGTTGTGGCTGGTGAGTTGCTGTTGCGCCACAAACCAGTAGCCGCTTTTGCTGCTGTGGGTTTTGTAGGCATCACCAGTGGTGGCTGCGTCGAAACCGTTGACGTCTTCACGAACGTCGTCGGCATCGGCCGTGCTCTTGTAGTAACCCACACGGTATTCGCCTGGCAGGCTGTTGACCTTCGGCGACCAGACCAGCTCGACCGGAAGAACGGTACCTTTGGTGCCACTGCCGCTGAGCTTGAAGCCGTTGCCGTGTTCCAACTGCGACGGGTTCTGGTTGTACGCACCGATCTGCGCGTAGAGCTCGTCGTTGATGTTGTACTTCACACGAATCGCGGCCTGGCTGACGGGCCAGTTGTACCAGATGTTAGTCGCCCAGTTACCCACTTGCGAACCGCAGAACGCGAGGTTCTGGAAGTCGCACGGGAAGGTGTTGAAGTCTTCGCCTTCACCGAAGTAACCGGCCTTGACGTCGAGCTTGTTGTCGAAGAACTGGTGCTGAATCCACAACTGGGTCAGACGCACCATGTGGCCACGGCCGTAAACTTCTTGCGACGAACTCAAGGTGCCGGCACGCGGATCGCCAACGCGGTCGTTGGAGATGTTGTAGCCGTTACGGTTGGTCAGCTGGATCTTCGCCTGAGTGTTATCCCAGCCCCACAGCTTTTGCAGATCGAGTGYCACGCCCAGACCGAACTGGTCAGCGTAACGCGCGGTCTTGTCGTCGTTGTAGCCACCGTGCAGGTTGCCACCGACTTCCCCAACGTAGTCAGCCTTGATGTCGATACCCTGCTCGATCAGCTTGGTACGCTCGCCACCCCAGTCGCCGGTCATCCATTTCGAATCGGAACTGAAGGCATCCGCCGCCATGGCGTTACCGGCCAGCACCAAAGCCGCCGCAGCCGACACTTGGCAGATCAACCGGGCATTGACGTGTTTCTTTTTCATCCCTACATCCTCGTCTTTATTGTTATTAACTGTTTTTATCTAACGCGGTTTACATAAAGTGCGATGGATTACAGGCAATCCACCGCGTGCTCCTTGTAGGAGTGAGCCTGCTCGCGATAGCGGTTTTACATTCAACATCTCTGTCGACTGATACACCGTCATCGCGAGCAGGCTCACTCCTACAC
>NZ_JBFUIR010000080.1:0-10621 GCF_056401755.1 Pseudomonas sp. P4_D7
CTCACTCCTACAGGGTTTTGTTAGGCGGAGGGGGCCAGCTCCATCGCAATCATCGGCTTGCTCCGCGCATACCGGCTCAAGCGCTCCGCCATCGCCTGGGGCAGGGCCGGGTCGAACGTGAACCCGCGTCGCTGATAAAACTCGCGCAAATCCGGATGACAGAACAGCCACACCGGCTCGCTCACATCCTGCACCGCCGCTGCAATCAGCTTTGCGGCAACGCCCTGTTCACGACACCCCGGATCAACGAACAACCCGGTCAACCAATGCCCGCCGGACACTGGCCGCAAGCACAACGCGCCCACAATCTCTCCGCGCCGCGCCACCCATAACTGTGCCTCGCGAACCGCTTTCATCGAGGACTGGTGGCTGCGGTAAAACTTGTTCATCAACGGCCATAACGACTCGTCGAGCAGGCTGTATTGGGTGTCGGGCATGGGATCGGACTGTCGGCGTGAAAAGCGCCGATTATAAAAGAACGCACGGCTCTGGATAGGTGTATACCTGACCTCACATCCCCTGTGAGTGGAGTACGCATCATGTCCAAAGGTATGGATTCAAAGAAAGCCGCGAAGAAGAAACCGGCCAAGACCGCGATTGAAAAACGCGCGGAGAAGAAAGCCAAGAAAGTCGACATCTTCGGTCACTGATCACGCCTTTCGGGAGCCCGGTTCTCGGGCTCCTGCCTGCATCCGAAAATAATCTGCAAGATTGCACTGCGTCGTTGCACAGAAGGGGACGATCCCCGTTCCGAGCAACGCCATGCCCCATTACTTCGACGCCGTCCATCGTCAGCAGATCGAAACCCTGCGCCAACGTTTCACCGCCCGTACCGAGTGGCCGACCTGGCTGTTGCTGATTGGCGTCTATGGCGGTTGGTTTGCCATTGTTCTCAATAGTCACTGGCTGGGCCGTGCCTTGAGCACCTTGGTGCTGATTCCGCTGTTGTTTTTGTAGTGCTGCAACCTTTGCCTTCGCGAGCAAGCTCGCTCCCACAGGAGAAACGCATTCCAATGTGGGAGCGAGCTTGCTCGCGAAAGCGTCCGCTCCGGCAGCATTTCTCCCCGCGCTGAACCGATTCTTGTGCAAAAAGTGCCAGATACTGGCCGACTAGTGGCCTTGCGCAGGTCTTTGCACTGGCTATGCTTCCCGTAACTAACTATGTCGACCGTCATGTCAAAAATGGCTGAAATGCAGGGTTAGTCCGTGAATTCATGCTGCCAGAGTGCGCAACCCAAGGCACCGACACTGAACCAACAAGGAGCGTCGCTTACATGGAAGTTCTTCAACGCGTTAGGGCTGGCCCGCGTGCGGGCTATCAAGAGAAGGATGTCTTGATTAGAGCGTCGCTGCATGGTCGCTCCGATTGATCATCATTTATCACCTGACAACTTCCTCCCGTGGAGGAATGCGTGTGCCTGTTCTGTGGAACGTAGTGGTGGATCGTGAAAGAACTGAACTTTCATCAAATCAAAAGTCCGCGCGGAAGGTGATACAACCATGTTCAACCTACATCACAAGGCTGACCTGCAGGAAATCGAGCGCTTCAGCTGCGCCCTGACCGAGGCCAATGCGAAGTTGGCCGCGATCAGCCGTTCAATGGCAATGATCGAGTTCAGCCCTGACGGCATCGTTCTGGATGCCAATGAAAACTTCTGCAAGACCATGGGCTACAGCGCCGATGAAGTGCGTGGCAAACATCACCGGGTGTTTTGTGAAGAGGCTTTCTATCGCAGCGAGGAGTACGCCAAATTGTGGCGTGACCTGGCGCGCGGTGAGCCGATCAGCGGCACTTTCCTGCGCTTGAACAAGGCCGGCAGGGAAGTCTGGCTCGAAGCCAGTTACATGCCGGTGTATGGCCCGGACAAACAGGTCCAGAGCGTGATCAAAGTGGCCGCCGACATCACCGCTCGGGTTAATAAAGAACATGAAGAAGAAAGCATGCTGGCAGCGATCAGCCGCTCCATGGCGGTGATCGAGTTCACTCCGGAAGGCAATGTCATCGCCGCCAACGACAACTTCCTCAAGACCATGCAGTACTCGCTCAACGAAATCGTCGGCCATCATCACAGCCTGTTCTGCCATCGCGCCGAAGCCGAGTCCTCGCAGTACAAGGCATTCTGGGCCTCGCTCAACCGCGGCGAATATCACTCGCACCGTTTCGAGCGCAAGAACAAGTCGGGGCAGATGGTTTATCTCGAAGCCTCGTACAACCCGTTATTCGATGCCAAAGGCCGCTTGTACAAAGTGGTCAAGTTCGCCAGCGACATCACCCATCAGATGACCACGTTGCAGAACGCTGCTGAATCGGCCCACAGCACCTCGGTACAAAACGACGCCTGCGCGCAAAAAGGCTCACAGGTCGTGCAGCAAACCGTGCAGATCATTCAGGACATCTCCCGCGACCTCAACGAAGCGGCGGCGAGTATCGATGCGGTGAGCAAGCAATCGGACATCATCGGCACCATCGTCCAGACCATTCGCGGCATTGCCGACCAGACCAACTTGCTGGCGCTCAATGCCGCCATCGAAGCGGCGCGAGCCGGTGAACATGGACGCGGGTTTGCCGTGGTTGCGGATGAAGTGCGCAGCCTGGCGGCGCGAACCAGTCAGGCTACCTTGGAAATTGTCGAGGTAGTGCGCAAGAACCATGACCTGTCGCTGAGTGCGGTGTCGAGTATGCAGTCGAGCCTGAGCCGCACCGGGCTAGGTGTGGAGCTGGCGAATGAAGCGGGGGAGGTAATTCTGGAGATTCAGCAGGGATCGCGGCATGTGGTGGATGCTATCAGTCAGTTCAATGAGACGTTGCAGTTGAATTGAAGATGCCAAATAACAGCCCTTCGAAATGAGGGGCTGTTACCTGTAGGCATCAAGAAGACAGACGACCTATTTTCGCAAATTGAAGTTTCCACGGACGTCTGCGAATTGGCTGTTGTCCAGCGATCTGGCGGTGAACTTGAAACTGCCCTTTACGGTGCCATTAACCAAATCTACTTCATCGATTGTGACCGAACCGCCCTCAGAAATTGAATCCCAGGAAGCACCCTGAAAGTTTTTCGGGTTGTAGTTGCCACCGACGGCTCCTTTTTCGAAGGCGTAAGTCTTGTTTGCCTCGATTTTTTTAGCGATATAGATATCAATCCCCTGAGCGGTGAGGACTTCACTCGCCCACCCGGCTATGTATGAATGGTCAGAACTTAAATCCATTACGAGCCGGCTGGTAGCAACCAGCACTTCGCCATTGCCGTTCTCATTCACGTATAGGGCAAAGTGTCCGCTGGCGTTGATAGCTGCATTTTTCATTTTATTGGTCATGACTTTCTTCCTTGTCGATAGTAGGTGGGAGCACGTCGACGCTAGGACGCGCTCGAGGTCATACTTCGGCAAGCAGAATCCGCTGTCTACTGTCAGAAATTACAGGTAAAGGGGCTGATTACCGGTTAACCGATGAAAGGCGCAAAGCCTCAAACGGAAAAAAAGGCCCTCGTGGGGCCTTCTTTCAATGTTATGAAACTTAGAGCGCAGCGAGAAACTTGCCCGCCTGCTTGTCGCTGTCCTTCACATCGTTGTCTTTTTCCGCCTGCGCCAACTTCATTTTGTCCTGCAAGCGCTCGGCGATCTCTTTGCCGATGGCCAGTTGTTTCTCCGGCGGCATGGCTTTGATGTCGTCTTCGGTCAGCCCCATGGACTGCAGGATACTGTCGCGCAGACGCTGTTCCGGCGTCTTGCTCATGTAGTCCTTGAACTCGTCAGTGGCGGATGCCGCCGAGGCTGTGGTGGCGTCGGTCGATTGCAGGTTCACGCGGGTCTTGGCGAACGCTTCGTCGACGTTATCGCTGATGCGTGTGGCTTCGCTGACTTGCTGGGTGGCGATCTGTGTGGCCGAGTCCTGCACCTTGGCAGTGGCTTCGGCGGTTTGCGCCTGGGGCTGGTTTTGCAGGGTTTGCAGCATTGCGCCGTGCAGACCACCTTGCAGACCGGCTGCGGCGATGGACGTCGCATCGTCATTCAACGCTTTGGGCAGGTGAATGATTTGCTGTTGTTTGGCACTGATCAACATGACGTGTAGACCTGTAGGTAATTGCTGACTCGCGTATCGGAGCAATTACCGTGCCTTTTGAATAAATCCTTTTATTTCAACAGCTTGATCATCAGTCAGGTATTCGTGGCGGTCATCCCTTGCCGATAAGTGGCAGAGGATGACCGTTGTCCCATCAGCGATGAGCGATGTTCTCCAGCGCCAGATTGCGCGTGCGCGGGCCGAACCAGCCGATGGTCAGCATCACGATCAGCATGCTGCTGACGATAAACGCCAATACCCCCGGCGTACCGAAATTGTCGAGAAACAAGCCGATCAACAAGCTGCTGAACACTGTCGACAAGCGACTGAACGAATAACAGAAACCCACGGCGCGCGCGCGGATGTTGGTCGGGAACAGTTCGCTCTGGTACGAGTGATAGCTGAAACTCAGCCAGGCATTGCAGAAGGTGATCATCACCCCGCAGAAGATCAGCCCGAATGCGCTGGTCTGCAGGGCGAACAAGGTGCCGAAGGTCATCGCGCCGAGGGCCGAGCCGACGATCTGCCATTTGTTTTCGAAGCGGTTGGCGAACTTCACGAACAGCAGCGGCCCGAGCGGGTAGGCGAGGGTGATGATGAAGGCGTACATCAAACTGTGGGTGACGCTGACGCCTTGGCCGGACAGCAGCGCCGGCAGCCAGTTGCCGAAACCGAAGAAACCGATTGCCTGGAAGATGTGGAAGACGATCAGCATCAACGCGCGGCGACGATACGGCGGCTGCCAGATATCGGCAAAACGGCCCTTGCCTTCGACGTCGACGGGCACGGCTTCGGGGGCGTCCAGCGGTTTGCCGTAGTCCTTCTGGCAACGGGTTTCAATGTGGTCGAGAATCCGGTTGGCTTCCTCAAAGCGGCCATGCTGCGCGAGCCAGCGCGGCGATTCCGGCAGCCGTTTGCGCAGCCACCAGATAAACAGCGCAAACACCGCGCTGGCCAGCACCACCCAGCGCCAGCCGGAGACCCCGAACGGCGCTTGCGGCACCAGCCACCACGACATCAATGCCACCGCCGGCACCGACAGGAACTGCACGAAAAACGCGAAGGCAAAGGCTGAGCTGCGCATGCGTTTCGGCACCAGTTCAGAAAGGTAGGCATCAATGGTGACCAGCTCGATGCCCAGGCCGATGCCAACCAGAAAGCGCATGCAGATGATACCCAGCGCCGAACTCTGAATCCCCATCAACACCGTCGCCACCGTGTACCAGACCAGCGCGAAGGTGAAGATCGCACGGCGGCCGAAACGATCCGCCAATGGGCTGAGCAGACTGGCGCCGAGGAACAGGCCGAGAAACGTTGCCGAGGCAAACGCCGCTTGATCAGAGAAACCGAACACGCCCTGATTGCCAGTGGCAAAGATTCCGTCGCGGATCAGCCCGGGGCTGATGTAAGCGGTCTGGAACAGGTCGTAGAGTTCGAAAAATCCACCGATCGACAGCAGCGCCACCAGCCGCCAGATCGTCGCGACCGCCGGAAGGCGATCGATGCGGGCGGACACCTGAGCGGCGCGGATCGGGTCGATGCCGTCGCTTTGCGCGGTGGCGGGGGCGTGTGCAGTCATGGGCTGGTCCATTTTTTATTGATGGAAAAGCTTAGCCTGCTATCGGAGTTCACGGATTGTGAATATCGGCGGATTAAACAGATAAACCGCTGAATTCTCGCAATATCTGCTTACGAATTAACGATTTATGCCGCAGCCGCCGAATCCGGTAGCGCCGAGGCTGGCAGCCCGAAAATCCGGTCAAACAGCCAGTTGAAGGCAAACGTGTAGCAGGGGATGAAAATGATCAGCGCCAGATCCAATAGAAACGCCTGCACCAGACTGATGTTCATCCACCACGCGATCAACGGAATCAGAAACACGATCAGCGTCAGTTGAAAGCCCACCGCGTGAGCGATACGGCGTTTCACTGTGCGCGTGCGCGATTGCTGGCGGCTTTCCCAGTGCTCGAACAACGAGGTGTAAATGAAGTTCCAGGTCACGGCGATGGTGGTGATGAYCACCGCCAGTGGCCCGGTACTGCCCGGTGAAGTGCCGGACAACAACGCCAGACCGAGGGCGGAGAAGGTCATGCCGATCACTTCATAGAGCGACACATAGACCAGTTTGCGTTTGACGCCTTGCATGGGGAGTTGCCTCTTTCTTGCCGTTTGTTGGCCAGCGGGACTGGCGAAGGCGGCAAAAGATAGCTTCAATAGAGCTGACAGAAAAAGTCAGTAGCTTTCAGTTTTGTTGATAGGTGTGCAAAGTGAATTTCAACAGTGACAGCATCGAGCTGTTTCTTGCCGTAATCGAACGCGGCTCGTTTTCGGCGGCGGCGCGTGCGCTGGGCAAAGTCCCGTCGGCCGTAAGTATGGGCATCGGCAACCTTGAGGCGGAACTCGGTTATCTGCTGTTCGACCGCAGCCATCGCGAACCACAACCCACGGCAATGGCGCTGTCGCTGGTGCCACACGCGCGGCTGATCGCCGAGCAGCTCAAGCAACTGCAAGTACACGCGGTGGAACTGTCGCTGGGGCTGGAGAGCAAGCTGTCGATCGGCGTGGTCGCGGACATCGACCGGCGCCGTTTGCTGGCGGCGATCAAGCTGATCGCCGAGCGGCATCCGCTGCTCGATATCGAAGTGCTGACCGCGCCGCAGGACGACGTATTGGCGATGCTGCACAGCGGCCGCGTCAGCCTGTGCCTGGCGTTCGCCGGATTGAGCATGAATGTGCTGGAGCGTTTTCAGTTTGTCGGCAGCGAACGGATGATCGCCACCCTGGCGGCGGACAGTCCGTTGTTGCAGGGGCAGGATCTGTTTCTCGAGGATCTGGTGCATGTACGGCAAATCATCGTCGCCAGTCGTGACTTGCCAATCAGCGAAACACGGCCGTTGGTGGCGGAGTCGTATTGGCGCACGGACAATCTCGAGACGGCCATGGAAATGGTCGAGGCAGGATTGGGTTGGGGTAATTTCCCGCTGTCGGTGGTGCAGTCGTGGATTGAGTCCGGGCGACTGAAACGGCTGAATTTCCGCAACATCGAAAATGGTCTGGTGATGCCGGTGCATGCGGTATGGCTCAAGAGCCAGCCCTTACAAAAGGGCGCACTGGCTCTGGTTGATCTGCTCAGCCACTAGCGACTGTGGAGATCCAATGTGGGAGCGAGCCTGCTCGCGAAAGCGTCGTGTCAGTCGGCACATGCTTATCTGACACCGCGCTTTCGCGAGCAGGCTCGCTCCCACAGGGATTGTGTTTCAACCTTGAATCTGTGGGAAGTCAGGTGCTTTCGCGAATCTTCAGTTCAAAGCCCATGTCTTCCACCGGACGCGCCACGCTGTTACCGGCCATCAACGTCAGCATCTGCTCCGCCGCGCGCCGGCCAATCGCTTCACGCGGGGTGTTGATGCTGCTCAGGCGCGGCACCATGTGTTCGGACATCGGCAAGTCGTTGAAACCGAGAATCGCTACCTGGTCGGGAATCTTGATGCCGTTGCGCAGCGCCTCCAGCAACGCCCCCTGCGCCAGGTCATCGTTACCGAAGAAGATCGCATCAACGTCCGGATGCGCCGCGAGCAATTGCAAAAACAACTCCCCACCCAAGCCCACCGATGAAGAACGAGGCGTCAGTACTTCCAGATCCGGGTCGTAACGCCCGGCCTTTTGCAACGCTTTGCGAAAGCCTTCACCGCGCAACAAGGTGCGCTGATCAAGTTGCGCACCGATGTAAGCCAGACGCTTGCGCCCACGCGAAAGCAAATGTTCGGCCGCCGTTTCACCGGCACTCAGTTGCGAGAACCCTACGCAATTCACTCCGGCAGCGCTGTCCAGTTCCATCATGTACACGCAGGGAATGTTGCTCGCCTCGATCATCCGTCGCGAACTTTCCGTGCGATCAAACCCAGTCAGCAAAAATCCACGCGGCTGATAGGCCATGTAGTTGCGCAGCAGGTTTTCTTCTTCATCGCGTGAATAGTGGAAGTTGCCGATCAGCACTTCGAAGCCTTTGGGCGTGAGCACCCGATGAATGGCTTCCAGCGTATCGATGAACAGCAAGTTGGATAACGAAGGCACCAGAACCACCACCGAATGGCTCTGCGCCGAGGCCAATGCGCGGGCGGCAGGGTTGACCACGTAGTTGAGTTCGAGCGCGGCTTTCTGGACTTTTTCCACAAGGTCAGTGGCCACGGTGCTGACACCGCGCAAGGCCCGGGAGGCAGTAATCGGGCTGACACCGGCCAAGCGAGCAACTTCATTCAGGGTGGGACGGCCGGTGGTGCGAGTGTTTTTATCGTTTTTAGGGGAGGTCATCGGGCGGCTTGCCAAACAAAAATCAAGGCACTAAGGTAGCGCTGTCCTGATGCAGCTGTAAATGCGTAAGCGAGGTCCTGCCTGATCTTCGCTTTTTGGCGTTGGGAACAAACCTGCTGCAACCCAAAAAAACGACAAGAAGGCGTCGGCAACTTCTGCCTGTGCACTAGAGTCATAGCTAGCAAAGGTAGCGCTGTCTGCGCGCTGAGGTGTTATATGAGTCATCCCATCACCGCCCTGGTCATCATGGGCGTTGCCGGTTGCGGCAAGACGTGCGTCAGCGAGGCCCTGTGCCAATTGAGCGGCGCCACTGCCATTGAAGGCGATACTTTCCATCCGGCCGCGAACATCGAAAAGATGAGCGCGGGGATCCCCCTGAACGACGACGACCGTGCCGGCTGGCTCGACAGCCTGTGCGATGAACTGCGTCGCGTTGACGCGCTGGGCAAACGCCCGGTGCTGACCTGCTCGGCCCTTAAACACAGTTATCGCGAAGTGTTGCGCAGCGCCTTGCCGGGCCTGGGTTTCGTGTTTCTTGAATTGACCCCTGAAGTTGCCGCTGAACGTGTGTCCCACCGTCCGGGCCACTTCATGCCCGCGACGTTGATCGAAAGTCAGTTCGCCACCCTCGAATCGCCGAAGGGTGAGCCGTTGACGTTGGCGTTGAATGCTTCGATCCACAGTGTTGAAGAACTGGCGTCCCAGGCTCACGTCTGGTGGCAGGCCCACGGTCTGAAACAGGCGGTATGAGTGTGTTGAAAGAGATAGCGCTGTCCTTCCGACTTCTGTTTAACCCGCTTTAATAACAACAACAATCCAGGAGACACCCCCAATGTTTGGCATGTCCCACGACGCCTACCTGCTGCTCGATGCAGTGGTCACGGTAATCGGCCTGATTATCCTGATCACCAAATTCAAGATTCACCCGTTCATTTCCCTGACCATCGCGGCCGCGTTCCTCGGCCTGACGTCGGGCATGCCGATCGGCACCATCATCAAAGCGTTCCAGGACGGCTTCGGTGGCGTGCTCGGTTTCGTCGGCATCATCCTTGCGCTGGGCACCATGCTCGGCAAAATGATGGCCGAGTCGGGCGGGGCGGATCAGATCGCCCAGACCCTGATCCGGGCGTTCGGCAAAGACAAAGTCCAGTGGGCGATGATGTTCGCCGCATTCCTTGTCGGCATCCCGCTGTTCTTCGAAATCGGCTTCGTGCTGCTGATTCCGTTGGTGTTCATCGTTGCGCGCCGCACCGGCGTGTCGATCATCAAGATCGGTATCCCGCTGCTCGCCGGTCTGTCCGCCGTGCACGGTCTGGTGCCGCCGCACCCGGGGCCGCTGCTGGCCATCGGCGTGTTCGGCGCTGACATCGGCAAGACCATTCTTTACGGTCTGATCGTTGCGCTGCCGACCGCGATCATTGCCGGTCCGATCTTCGGTACGTTTATCGCCAAGCACATTCCGGGTCACCCGAATCAGGAACTGGTCGATCAACTGGCCCGCGAAAACGACGACTCGGCCAAGCTGCCGAGCTTCACCATCACCCTGATCACCGTGCTGCTGCCGGTGTTCCTGATGCTGCTGAAAACCTTCGCTGACGTGGCGCTGCCGGACGGCCACTTCTTCCGCACCTGGATGGACATGATCGGTCACCCGATCTCGGCGCTGCTGCTGGCGTTGCTGCTGTCGCTGTACACCTTCGGGCACAAGCAGGGCATCGGTTCCCAACAGATGCTCAAGTGGCTCGACGCGAGCCTGGCGCCAACCGCCGCGATCATCCTGATCATCGGTGCTGGCGGTGGTTTCAAGCAGATGCTGGTGACCAGCGGCGTGGGCGACGTGATCGGCCACATGGCGGTCAGCGCACAGATCTCGCCGATCCTGCTGGCGTGGCTGGTGGCAGCGGTGATTCGTATCGCGACCGGTTCGGCAACTGTGGCGACCATCACGGGCGCGGGCATTGTCGTGCCGGTGGTGGGGATGATTCCGGGCGTTAACCGTGAGCTGCTGGTGCTGGCCACCGGCGCCGGTTCGCTGATCCTGTCCCACGTGAACGACGCCGGTTTCTGGCTGGTGAAGCAGTACTTCAACATGACCGTGGCCGAGACGTTCAAGACCTGGACGGCAATGGAAACCATCCTGTCCATCGTTGCGTTGGGCTTTATCCTGCTGCTGTCGCTGTTCGTTTAAGCGACTTCACGCAGGCACAAAAAAACCGCAGCGATGCGGTTTTTTTGTGGGTGATCGTTCCC
>NZ_JBFUIR010000081.1:0-10153 GCF_056401755.1 Pseudomonas sp. P4_D7
GATGTTGGATGTGCTGACGCCTTCGCGAGCAGGCTCGCTCCCACAGGGATCTGGGATGACATCGGGATTTTGGGCGTGATAAATATCTAATGTGGGAGCGAGCCTGCTCGCGAAAGCGGTGGGTCAGGCAACATTGATGTTGGATGTGCTGACGTCTTCGCGAGCAAGCTCGCTCCCACAGGGGGCTTGTGGTTGGCTTGGTATTTGTGGTGTGACAAATAACCAATGTGGGAGTGAGCTTGCTCGCGAAAGCGGTGGGTCAGGCAACATTGATGCTGGATGTGCTGACGYCTTCGCGAGCAGGCTCGCTCCCACAGGGATCTGGGATGACATCGGGATTTGTGGCGTGATGAAAATCCAATGTGGGAGCGAGCTTGCTCGCGAAAGCGGTGGGTCAGGCAACATTGATGCTGGATGTGCTGACGTCTTCGCGAGCAAGCTCGCTCCCACAGGGGGCTTGTGGTTGGCTTGGGATTTGTGGTGTGACAAATAGCCAATGTAGGCCTTCGCCAGCTCGCGATGGCGGTGGGTCAGGCAACGGGGATGTCGACTGAACGAACGCTATCGCGAGCAGGCTCACTCCTACAGGGCATTTGTGGTTGGCTCGGGATTTTGGGCGTGACAAATAGCCAATGTGGGAGTGAGCTTGCTCGCGAAAGCGGTGGGTCAGGCAACATTGATGCTGGATGTGCTGACGTCTTCGCGAGCAGGCTCGCTCCCACAGGTTTCAGAGGTTTCTCGGAGATCCTCGCTTACTCAGTAATCTTCTCGAAATTCCGATAAAACATGTCCCCTTCCCGGCTATCGGTCATCGAGTGCAGTTGATAACTGCGGCTGAGTCGCGCACCACCGTCACGGGTCAGCGGCGCCCAGACCAGGTTGGCGCGGCGCATGGTCGACATGCTCATCATTTCGTCGAACGGGATCGACAGGTAGATGCCTTTGTCGAAACTACCTTCGCCATACTCGGCACTGCCCGCCGTGGTGATCGTCGCCCACGCACCAAAGCGCACGCCATTGAAAAACTCGCGCGAGATGTCCAGCGTACCGCCCCAGTCCCCGGCCAGATAACGCCCGACGCTCACCGCCGCCAGCGTATCGAACGGCAAATCGGTATACGCCGTGACATGCCCGGTCACCACCGAGTAATCACGCAGGGCAAAACCCTGATCGAAATCGCGCTGCCGCACCCAGTTCAGATCCGCGCCCACCGACCAGCGCTCACCGGTCGGGCGGAACAACACCTCACCGCCGACACCGGCAAACATCGACTCCAGATAACCGCCATAGACCATGCCATACCAGTCTTTATCCAACTGCTCGGCATGGCTGACCTGGAACAACGGCATGGTCGTGTTAGACGTGGTCAGGTACTGACGCAAATCCGTGCGCACACGCGGCAAACCGCTCGGCGCGTCGTAGGTGAACTTGTCGAAGTTGTTGGCCAGGTTGGCACTGAGCAACCCGCTCCACCAGGTGTTGCGGTTGAAGCGGTATTCAGCGTCGGCATCGGCACTCAATTGATAGAGCAAGCCATCCGGACCACCAACGTTCTGCTTGAAGCCCAAACCCACGCCATAGCTGAAATGCTGCGGTGCCTCGGTGTAGAGGGTCTTCTCGTTGTGTGGCATCGCCGGGTTGATCTCGGTGGTGCGGTGCAGCGACTCTAGTGGCTCTTCGTTGTTGATCACTTCGCGGAAGGTCTGGCGCGGCACGCTGGTTTCTTCCAGCGGCAAGTCGTAGCGCTTGTTGACCACGGTGAACCAGTCGATGTCGTCGTTGACGCTGTTGTCGAGAATCCGGCTCGCCCGCCCGACAGCCTTGGACGAATGGAAGTAACGCTGCTGCTCGCCATACACGATCAGCTCGGAATCACGCTGGGTGATGCGCTCGACCTTGTAGCCGGCATTCTGCTGCAAACGCTGCGAGACGTTGGCCCAGTTGACCTGATCCATCGCCGTGTTCGGCGCTTTCGCCGGCAGCGGTTCCGGGGTCGGATCGTAAGTCTTCGCCGGAGCCTTGCGGCTGACGAAATTGGTGTGAAAGGTCACGCCGAACATCGCCGTATTACCGCGCTCCCACGCCGCGCTGACATCGACCGAATCGGTCACCTTGAATACCGCGCCAAGGTTGATCGGCGAGTCCTGTTTGATCTCGTTGTCCTTCGGTTCGTTTTTGTAATCGTTGCCTTCGTATTCGAGTTTCAGGCTGAGACGATCCCAAGGCGTCTGATAGCTCACGCCACCGAAGAACGACGGCCGGCCACGAAAGTACGAGCCGGAGTTAACGTCACCGGTGCCTTCCAGGGCCGGACGGGTATCGAAGCGATCGCTGACGTAGCCCAACGGGTTGTCCATGTCGCCGCGATTACCGAGGTAACCCCAGGCAATCCCGGCACTGAAATCGAAGTTGTCGTAGCGTTTGTTGGCGACGAAAAATTCGCTGGAGAACAAACCGGTACCACCGATATCTCGGAAGCCCAGCGCCACATCGGGTAGCCAGTGACTCTCCTGCCACAGCCGGACTTTGACGTCGACCGCCTTGTCCTTATAGCTTTGACTACCGCTGAGGGCCTCCGAGCCGTATGGCCGGTTGGTGATCGCGGTGTAGCGAAACGAGCCTTCGAGCCAGTCCAGCGGCTGCAGCGAAACGCTATAGCGGCTGTACGGTTCGGTGCGGTTGGCGTTGACGCTCAACTCGCCGGCCGGGGCCATGCGCGCCGTCGGCGTCTGCAACAGCCCGGTGCCACCGAAATCATTCTGGGTAATGCGCGGTTCGGCATGAGCCAGACCGCAGGGCAATAACAACACAGCTGCAAAACGTAACTTCAACGAACCACCTCGGCCAGCTGCGTGGCAATGAATTCGGCCAACTGCTGATTCAGTTCAGGAAGAGGCGGATCAAGATCATCATTTTTCACCGGCACCAGAATCTTGCTGCCGGCCACCGGAAACTGCCCGGACTCACGATTCCAGTGGGCGATGCCGACACGCCGCGAGACGCCGTTGGGCTGGATCAGCCACAGGTAATCGGCTTCGGCATCGCTCAGGATCGAACAGCCTTGCAGGTATTCACGGGCCTCCTGCAACGGCTGATACGGCAAGTGGCACGGCTCGGCGACGGCACCGAGCACTTGCACTTCGTCGACGCGTTTCGGGTAGATCAGACGATCACCGTCATCGAGGCGAATGTTGCGCGCGAAGCCGACCTCTAATGCAACCGGATCAAGATCGGCGATCTGCCGCCCCGTTACCGGCATCTGCCGCACTTCTTCGGCAATGCGCTGCGCCAGTGCCGCCCGACTCGGCCGGTCGAACAGCATCGACATGCGTTGCAGCACATCCAGATCAAACAACACACCGACCTTGAGCCGTGTCTGCGCCTCAATCAGCGACTGCCGCAGCAACCCGCCCGCCAGCCAATAGCCTTCGGCATTCGGCACGGCTTCGCTGATCACATCGAGCAAGCGCCCACCCGGTGGCAACGCGACCGGCCCGGGATTGGCGACATCGCCCGACACCGTGACAGCCGCCTGACTCACGCTCGCGACCAGCATCAAGCTCGCCGACAACATTTTCAGGCGCATCACGGCAGGTGCCTGCGATCAGGGGTCAGTTGCACGACCTTGACGCGCAACTGCGACGTCAGCTGCTGCTCGCTCTGCAAGATGAAACCGTCACGCGGGTCGACCCAGTAACGATTGGTCGCGCTCAGGCCAATGGCCGGGGCGTCAATGTGTTCATCGACACGCAGCACGGTGTATTCCTTGTCGAGAATCTTCAGGGTCTGTTCCGAGCGGCGGGAGAAGCGGCTGTTGACGATCACCCCGACTTCCTGACCTTTGTAGAGGTCGATCCAGCGCCGCGTGGTGAAACCGTCAGCGACGTGATGCAGGCCCTGTTTGAACGGCGAGTCGTCGGCCAGCCGCGTGCCATCGAGATCGCCTTCCAGACCCAGGCCAATGGAGCGCACGGCAAGGCCATTGCGCAGCAGCAGAACCTGTTTGCCCGAGGCGACCCAGAACTGCAGGTCTTCACGCTCGCGCACCAGCGCCAGCACCCCGGAGCCGGAAGGCGTGGTCAGTTTCATTTGCGGATAGTTGACCCCCGCCACTTCGGCCACCGACACATCGACCTCATCCGGGCCGACGACTGCGGCCTTGAGGTTATTTAACGAAGCGCTCATCAGCGGGTTACAGCCGCACAGCAACGAGGCCGCCATCAGGCACAGGCCAACTTTCAAAATGTTCAAAGTCGGACCTTATTTGGCGTTGTTGTTGCTGTATTCGCTCCAGTTCTTCGCAGCGGAAGCGCCGGTGCCGACAATCGATGCCGACGGCACCAACTGGCTGATCAGACGGTTCCAGCGAGTCACGTTGGCAGGCCCGACATACACCACGTCCTGCGGGCGAACTTCGAAGTGCGAAGCGAGCGCCATGGCGGTCGGCGATTCGGCTTCCAGCTGGTAGATCTTGGCCGGTTCGACATCAAGGTTTTCCACGCCACGAATGACATAGACCGCGTTGCCATTGGAGGTGGTCTGGGCCAGGCCGCCAACCGAACCGAGCACGTCGGTGAGGTTCATCGTCGCGGTCTTGAAACTCAGCGCACGCGGCTGGTTGACCTCGCCCATCACGTAGATGCGCTTGTTGTCGTTGTACGGCAGATACAGCTGATCGCCGCCCTTGAGGTAAACGTTCTGCAACTCGGAATCCGCCTGATTGAGCGAGTCGAGATTGAGCGGATAAGTACGCCCCTTGCGCGTCAGCAACAACCCGGACAGATCAGCGTTGTTGGTGTCGATGCCGGCCGAGCCGAGGGCTTCGACCACGCTCAGCGGATTGGTGGAAATCGCTTGCGGGCCGGCCTTGGCCACCGCGCCGGTGACCACGACCTTCTGGCTGGCGAAACGCAACACCGCGACATCTACCTGCGGCTCGGCGATGAATGCCGACAGCCGTTGTTCAATGTCCGAGCGCAGTTGCTGGATGGTCCGGCCAGTGGCCTGGACTTCCTTGATGAACGGGTAATAGAGCGTGCCATCGGAGCGCACCAGACGGCCGTTGGCATCGATCTGTTGTTGCGCGCCGGACGGGGCCGTCAGCTCAGGGTGATCCCACACGGTGATGTACAGAACATCATTGTTGCCGATGCGGTATTCGGCCGGCGTCGCCAACAGCTCCGGCGGCAGCGACTCACGCTTTTGCGTGGCGCGGTTCATGGCAATCAGCTTCGGCGTGATCGGAATCAGCTCGACCCGGCTGCTTTCGCTGGCACCCTGGCGGGTGATGTCACTGGTGCTGAGGTATTGACCGGGGGAAAACATGCAACCTTGCAAAGCGAGACTTGCCAACATTAAAAGATAAACACTACGAGTCATAATGGCACTACGCTATTCAAGGGCGAATCCAAAAACAAAGTCACCCGACTTGCGTCGGGCGACCCTGTACTGCACTAACAGAACTTCCTGTTAGTTATGCGTGCCGGTTGTACCGGTGGTACCCGTCGTACCGGTGGTACCGCCGTTGGCACTGCCACCGCTGTTAGACGCCGCTACAGCACTGGCAACCATTGCAGTACTGGCTGCGGGCGCTTGAGAAGCCGCCACGTTGCCACCTACATTGGTTACCGCTGTCAACGGTGCTTCAGCGGCGGCAGCCCAGTTGCTCAACATCGTCAACAGGGCAACTGCCATCACTTTTTTCATATCAACTCCTTTCTAACATTCGACCTGTTAAAAAACCGGCCTGAGTTAGCGGTGGTGAGTTCAAGTCCGCAAAAAGCGCGAACATGATCCGTCGTTCTTTCACAGTCTTACCCAACTGATAAAAGTCGAACGGCAGGTTTATATCTACGGATTTGCAAAAGGCATTGCCAGTGTAATTTCCCGACGTAATCTAACAACCTGACTGAAAATAACATTGGACTAAATGGCCATCATCGCGAGTAGCCTTGGGGATGGTTCGATTGCCAGCGCCAAGTATCAGTGACCATGTCCTGCAAGTTGCGCGTAGCTTTCCAGCCCAGCTCTTTTGCCGCCTTGGAGGCGTCGGCCCAACTCTCGGCGATATCCCCGGAGCGGCGCGGCATCATTCGGTACGGCACCGGTTGCCCGCAGGCCTGCTCGAACGCGTGGAGCACCTGCAGCACGCTGTAACCATCGCCGGTGCCGAGGTTCCAGGTATGAATGCCGCTGCGTTCGGAGATCGACTGCAACGCCTTCAGGTGGCCATCGGCCAGATCGACGACGTGGATGTAATCGCGCACGCCTGTGCCGTCGACCGTCGGGTAATCGTTGCCGAAGATCGACAGCTCTTGCAGGCTGCCAACCGCCACCTGACTGATGTACGGCACCAGATTATTCGGGATGCCGTTGGGGTCTTCGCCCATATGACCGCTATGGTGCGCGCCGATCGGGTTGAAGTAGCGCAGCAAGGCAATGCTCCAGCGTGGCTCGGCCAGGCTCAAGTCACGCAGGACGTTTTCGACGATCAGCTTGGACTGGCCGTAGGGATTGGTCGGATTGCCGGTGGGAAAGTCTTCGCGGATCGGCATCTGCTCGGGCTCGCCATACACCGTGGCCGACGAGCTGAACACCAGACGAAACACCCCCGCCGCCGCCATCGCCTGACACAGATTGATACTGCCGCTGACGTTGGTCTCGTAGTACTCGAGCGGTTTGCGCACGCTCTCGCCGACCGCTTTCAGGCCGGCAAAATGCAGCACCGCTTCGATGTTGTGCTCGCGGAAAATCCGGTCAAGCAATGCCCGGTCACAGACATCGCCGCGGATCATCCAGGCACTCTTGCCGCAAATGCCCTCAACGGCGTGCAACGCGGCTTCGCTGCTGTTACAAAGGTTATCCAGTACGACAACTTCATAACCTGCTTCAAGTAGAGCAAGTGTGGTGTGCGAGCCGATATAGCCGGCGCCACCCGTTACCAGAATCTTCATAGTGCTATCCGTCTTTGGATGAGTGACAAGTAGCGTGTCAAGCCTGTTTTATTGAAGATGTGTCACAACTCACACAAACAGGCGACAACAACCGAAAACAAAACTAGTTCAATGACTGGCAATAAATATTTTTGCAGGTCACACTGTATTGCCCGCTACTTATTAGCACTCCCTGTGCGCTCATCACTATCAACCGATACCGACTAAAAATAACTAATAAAGCATTCGCCGACATCTCATAACATTGTCATGTTTTACCGGCCCAACTAATTGCCATTAACAACCTGACTCAGGTATTAAAGTAGGCCTTCAATCAATATTGAAACTTGCAGCCATTGTTTATGGCCCGCATCCGTCGCCTGTGTTCCATGACTGTCCAGGATACTTTTATGATTCGTAAATGTTTGTTCCCCGCTGCCGGCTATGGCACGCGTTTCTTGCCGGCCACCAAAGCCATGCCGAAAGAGATGCTGCCGATCGTCAACAAGCCGTTGATCGAGTACGCCGTTGAAGAAGCGCGGGACGCCGGCCTGCAACACATGGCCATCGTCACCGGTCGCGGCAAGCGTGCGCTGGAAGACCATTTCGACATCAGCTACGAACTTGAACACCAGATTCGCGGCACCGAGAAAGAGAAATTCCTCGCTGGCACCCGCGAGCTGATCGACACCTGCACCTTCTCCTACACCCGTCAGGTGGAAATGAAAGGTCTGGGCCACGCGATTCTCAGCGGTCGTCCGCTGATCGGCGATGAGCCGTTTGCCGTGGTGCTGGCCGATGACCTGTGCCTGAACCTGGAAGGTGACGGCGTGCTTACGCAGATGATCCAGCTGTACAAGAAATTCCGCTGCTCGATCGTCGCCATCCAGGAAGTCCCGGCCGACCAGACCCACAAGTACGGGGTGATCGCCGGCGAGCTGATGTCCGACGGCATCTACCGCGTCAACAACATGGTGGAAAAACCGGCCCCGCAAGACGCGCCGTCGAACCTGGCAATCATCGGCCGCTACATCCTCACCCCGGACATTTTCGACCTGATCGCCGACACCCAACCGGGCAAGGGCGGTGAAATCCAGATCACCGACGCACTGATGAAACAGGCGCAGAACGGTTGCGTGCTGGCCTACCAATTCAAAGGCCTGCGCTTTGACTGCGGTGACGCCGAGGGTTACTTGCAGGCGACCAATTTCTGCTACGAAAACGTCTATCTCAAGGGCCGCTGAGACGGCTCCCTTCACCCAACGAGGCCACCATGAACATTGCACAACATTCCGTAGAGATTGAACGCGAGGTGGGTAACCTCGGGGTGATGAGCTGGCTGTCGCGCCATCAACCGTTGCCCAGCGCCAACGAGTCCTGGCTGGGCACGATTCTGCTGGTGGAGCGGATTGGCGTATTTCCGGCGTCCGGTGATATCCGCCGGCCGCTGCGTGATCCGTATCCGCTGCTCGCGCATTTGAAAAAACTGTATGGCGAGCAGGCGCTGGAAATGGATGACAGTGATGGGCTGAAGGTGATCTTCAGCGACTGGCGCTTTCGCGTGCGGATTTGCTGTAACGACCCGGCGATCATCATCAACGTTGAGACTCGGTGCGATACGCGGTTGATGCCGCAGAAGATTGCGGAGTTGCTCGAGCAGGTCGACGCCTTCGAATAACTCCCCTCACCTGATCGTTCCCACGCTCTGCGTGGGAATGCATCCAGTGACGCTCTGCGTCACCCAGCGAAGGGACGCGGAGCGTCCCGGGCGGCATTCCCACGCAGAGCGTGGGAACGATCACCGCTCTGGGGTTTGCGTGTTATTTAGGGGAGGCGTCGCACCGATCCTTGGCGCCGGTAATCCAGCCATAAAAGTAATCAGCAATCACCTTCCCGCCCGTGGCCGGTACCGGATGAATCTTGTCCGGGCCGATCATCGCTGCCGCGTAGCGTTTGACGTCAGGGCCGAACGCGCATTGCAGATTGGCGTAGCCCAGACGTTGCTCTCGCGCCCACGGCTCAAGCACCTGCGCATACGCCGACATCGGGTAAGCGCTGGAGCGCGTGGTGTCCTGCCGCATGATCAGGTTGATGCTCGCCTGCGGTTGAATCTCACGCAACATGCCCACCAGCCCCTGAACGTTCTGCAGATACTGCGCGGGCTTCACGCCGAAGCCCTGATCGTTGCCACCGAGCATGATCAGGTAAACATCAGCGGGGATCTTCGACACGGCAGCTTTCCACTGCACCTGCCATTGCGGATCCTGGTGATAGAAATCCGCAGACGCCGCACCGGAGGCCGCCAGTTTCGATACGCGCACGCCGTTCTGATCGTTGCTCATCCACAGGCCGAACAACGTCGGGGCGCCTTTCACCACTTCCAGTTTGAAGGACCAGTCTTTCGCTGCAGACAGGCCTGCCAATGGCACTTCCTGAACCCCGGCGCCTGTCAGCGTCATCGGCTGCCAATCTTCTGAAGGTGACCAGCGGTAACGGATCTCAGAGGATTCGCCAGTGCCGAGGTAAAGCAGTTTCGCCTGAGTGACCGCCGTATCGATGCGCGGCGAAGGATTGGCATCCACCTGCAACCACGCACCGGGCCGGCCCGTCACTGTGCGGCTGTCCGGGCTTGCTTGCCCCAACTCTGAAACCTTCCAGTCGCCGCCAAAGTACTTGTCACTGCTGCGGGTGTATTTGAAGTGCGTGCCGCCCAGCGCGGCACCGTGATTGAAACCGACGTAACCCGGCCCGGCAAAACCCACCTCCCCGGCCACGCGCTGCACCAGTTTGTTCAGGTAGAAATCCTGCCCGGCGCTGTAGCTGTCGCCGATCACCGAGACCGACAGCACCTTACCGGCCTTGCCTTCACGCCACTGCGCGAAACGCTCGCGCGCATCGCCCACCTGAACCACCGACGCTGCGACGGGTTGCGCGTCATCTACTGCCAACATGCAAAATTTCCTTCAGTCTGAAATGGCCCACTGAATGCCGGGATGTACAGAGATCAACTGTAGGAGTGAGCCTGCTCGCGATTGCGGTCTATCCAATACAAATGCATTGACTGACACAACGCTATCGCGAGCAGGCTCACTCCTACATTTGTCGCGGTCATCCGCTAAATCTGTGTACACCAAAAAAACCTGTGGGAGCGACGGTGCGACGATTCGACTTGCTCGCGAAGCTCTTAGCTGTTTTGTGGTTGCACCACTGGGGTGACAGGC
>NZ_JBFUIR010000082.1:0-9766 GCF_056401755.1 Pseudomonas sp. P4_D7
GTGCTGGGAGAAGGGGCGGCGGGATTTGTCCGCCTCCTGCTGCAGATGCACCAGACGTTGATGCCAGGCAGCACGGGTTTTCGCACMACTGCCGTGGGGTCCGCGCCGGACAGGAGAGGCGAGGGCATCGTCTATCCGCCGCCAGGCGCCATCCCCGGCCAGCTGGAAGCCGTGTGGAACCATTGGGCCGGTCACGTTGACCAGAGTCCGGGTTTTGCCGCTGTGGTCGCCATGACGGCGTTGATGAACCTGCACCCGTTCATGGACGGAAACGGGCGGGTCGGGCGGCTGCTGTTCCACTGGACGCTCAACCGCCACCGCACAGATCCCGCCTACCTGCCCATCTATGAACTGTCGGCCATGTCACAGTGCGGCTATCTCGTTCGTCTCCGGCAAGCGCAATACCATGACGAGTGGGCGCCGCTGTTGAGCTATCTCGTTATGGTTGCCGCGCGGCTGCTCGGGGAATGTCCGGGAAGATGACTTTCCTGTTCCACAAAGGTCAGTGCGCGGTTTGAAGTCAGCCAAAAACCAGGGCGCAAGTGAGACCGATTGCGCCGAAGACAATGATGAATATCGCCATCGCCAGGAGGAGATTCCCACGCCACAAGGAGCGCGGTTTCTGAGTGGTGAATGTGCGACGGCTGGACATTGCGCCATGCTGTCGCCATCTGTTTTTCGGGCAAGGCCGCTGCGGCAGATTGCCCCTCATGGTCCACCTTGACCGTCCTAGGTGAAAGGCAGGACCAGCGATGCCGGCCCCGCCCGTCTTCTCACCTTGTCATCGAAGGTCCGGCTGCTTGCTGGACGTCTGGCGCCACTTGCTGCTGGACCTGATGCTGGGTCTGTGTCTGCTGTTGTTGCTGGGTGTTGTTTTGCACGTTGGCTGCCGCTTCATGGCTGCTTTGTGCCAGCGGTGTCTGGACAGCCTGCATGACGTCGACTTCCACGAACTTCTTGAACGGGGAGTTGAGCTCACCCTGGATGGCATAGCCCCGGTTGGCGTCGTCCGATAACGCCACATGGTCAATGCGGCTGAAGCCCGCAGCCGTGGCGGCTGAAGTCAGGGAGCCGGCGAAGTTCTGTGTGTGCGGTCCCGGCGCGCGGCCCTGCTCCTGGTCAATGCGGGCCACACAGGTGTGGGCCTGCTCATAAATCCCGTGGGCCGGATGGCGGACATCGAGCAGTGTGGGGACACTTTGGGTGGTCGCCTGTCCATGCCCCCTTGCCTCGCCGATGGCCGCCATCGTTGCCGGTCCTGCCACCCCGTCGGGTTTGAGCCCGTGCGCCGTCTGGAAGGCTTCCACAGCTTCTTTGGTATGCGGGCCAAAGTGCTGGTCGGCATGGATGGCACTGCCGTCTCGTGCCGTGATGCCGAGGGCGGCAAGGTCTGACTGGAGTGCGCCGACGGCGGCACCATGGTCTTTTTCCCGCAAGACACCAGGGTGGGCGTGGCCTGAAGCTGCATGAGCGGGTGCGGCGTGGTGGGTCGGATGAGAGGCCTTCAGAGCAGCCACTTGTTCTTCCGACATCACGGGCGTTGGCGTGACGGTCCCGGCTTTCCATGACTCAAAGTGGGCGATGCCGTCGAGCAGGGCACTCGTTTCGGCCGCTGTCATGTCCTTGACCTTCTTGCCGTGCAGGTCCTGGCCTTCTGCAGCTGCGACCTTGTAGATGTCGTTGGCCTGTGCCTCGTAGTGCACCGGGCCACTGTAATCGGGTTTCGAATAGTCCCGGATAAGCTCGTCGACAGTATGTTCGCCATGACGCTTTTGGATGTGCTGCAGCTGGGCYGCGCGACCGGTTTCATAATTCTCGAAAACGATGTTGCCATGCTGGTCGAGGTCGACCACGCCCTTGTAGGTRTGTTTKGCCGTCTCCAGCGCTTCGTCTTTGGTTCGGACGGCGTGGGAATTTTTTTCACTTCCGGCAAATTCCAGCTTCAGGTTGCCGGGGTTGTTGTTGCGCCAGGACACGGTTCCATCCTGCGCCGACACCCAGGTCTTGTCTTCGAGTTCGTAGATTCGCGTGGTGTCGTAGGTCGTAACCAGGCGGTTTACCTTCTTGTCCGAAACAACGTCCATATTCTCTCCATGTCAGGGGCCTGTCGGCCATCAARGGTAGTTCAGCGAATTCCTGTGGAACAGTCCGTGCGSACTTCCTTGCACGCCTGTCCTCCCGCTGCATTGCATGCGGTCATCGCTTTGGTCGAAGCGGCCTTTTCATCTTYGGGGTCCGGCGTTCCTGCACCGAACGGGCGTCCCGACGYGTCTCGCACGAGGGAGATACAGCCGTCTTGTTGCTGGACGAGRAYGGTGCAGTCTTGCYTGTTGCAATCACCCGCCTGGCTTTTCCACATCGCGTCGACCGTGGCATCCCCGTGCAGGAAGGAGAACTTGTCGCCCTTCTTGTGGTTGATGACGATGGTGTTGAGGAATACMGGCACACTCCACTTTGCGTCKARGTCTTTGGCAAGACCTGAGGGCGGAAGCGACAACTTTTCGTTCTYCCCCTCGCCTTCGCCAGCCGCGAAGGTCTCCCGGGTTGCGSTCGTCACATGCCAGCCATCGTTCTTCCGCACGAAATCAAGCATCGTCTGCGAAGGCGCCTCGCCCGAGTCGAACTGATCGATGTGGRCGTGCCCAGGCGACACCTTCACATGCGCAGGGTAGAACTGGTCATCATGGAACTGGCTGCATTTCGAGCAGGCGATGAGCTTGYCRCTTGAAAAGTCCGGGACRAA
This sequence comes from Pseudomonas sp. P4_D7, assembly GCF_056401755.1. Classification (NCBI taxonomy): domain Bacteria; kingdom Pseudomonadati; phylum Pseudomonadota; class Gammaproteobacteria; order Pseudomonadales; family Pseudomonadaceae; genus Pseudomonas; species Pseudomonas sp. P4_D7. Next base: position 2,744 of record NZ_JBFUIR010000082.1, read on the forward strand.
YTTCCCGTCTTTCCTGCCAAACATCACCAGCGTGCGGTGGCGGACGTCGTCCTTGTCGGGAGCCGTCTCGAACACCGCCACGGCGTCCGCATTGGACTGCTCKCCGCTCGATGCAAAAGACAGCAAGGTCGTGCCGGCAGGGGMGGCGGCCRTGACCTCGGCTGGSGCCGCTGGYGGTTTGGATGGGGACGACGCAAARGCAGGGGCYGTCGTCATCATCAGGGYAGCCASTRCCAGTCGGAATGTYCGTGTCATTGCCAACTCCGGGTAGGAAAGCTCAAAGCATAACCGAGGTCGCAGCSGGAGACCGAAGGCTCTCTCACGTCAGGTAAAAATYCCCTGTSCACGTCCGGCACTGGCATTTTCAGTGTGCATTGAGACCAGGAGATTGATTCGGGTTGCGCCGACGACCGCGAAGTATTGTCGCTGACGGATTTGTGTAAGCGCACGCCTACATCATTCGTCGGCGCGCACCGACAACCAGAAGCGGCGCCGGCGTGCGGCATTCATGGCGCAAATGTGTCTACAAAAAAGGCACCGACATGACATTGCTGTCGAGGCAGTAAATATGTGACGCAGGTCTCGATCTGCTACGACTCTGATGCAGCATCGTGCAACCCACAATTGGCAGCCAGGGAAAGGTATGAAGACCGTAATCGGTATTCTGTTTTTGTTCGTGCTAAACGATGGGCATCGCCCAGGCCGAGGATGTGTGGTTCTCGCTGGATGTCACAGACTTTCCGGCGCCTGATGACGCTGTTCACTATCCGACAGCGGACGCCGCGTGCAGGGCTGGGTATGCAGAGGATGTGGTGACATGGAACACATCGACCTCCAGCGTGCTTCCTTATGTCCCTCTCACGTATGACCGGCAAGGCCAAAAGCCGTTTTACTACACCTGCATCACGCAGCTGCTCATCGGGGACAGTGCTTACCAACTGCCTCACTCCGTCGCGCTAAACGGGACCCAGTGCCCAGATCGCCTCGTCCTGGACATCGTTGCCGGCCGGTGTGAAACCCGAGGCGAGTACGACGCGCGGCGCCAGATGGGCGACCCGAATGATGAAACGAACAACGACCCGGATGACTGTGCGGGAAATCCCATCAATCCGGCCATTGGCAACAAGTTCGAACTGGAAACCGACTTTGTTGACCAGGATGGTGAACTGGCGTTCCGGCGATTCTTCAACGGCGTCGATGGCCTCTGGCGTCACAGCTACGAAACCTACCTGTCGGTTGGGGACTCGTCAGCGACGCTGACGTTTGAGGACGGGCGCGCATCGCTCTTTTCCATTGCCGGCGGTGTGGCTACCGGCGAACCCGCAGAGCGGGGACTCCTTGCCAAGTCGGGCAGGAACTGGGTTTATTCCTCCCCAAACAATGAAACGCTGACTTTCAATGCCCAGGGGCAGCTGATGAGCATCCGGGATGCCGCTGGCCTGACGAAGTCGTTGACCTACGGTTACGACAGCAGTTTCAACACGCAGGCGACCGTCAAAGACTCGCGTGGCCACACGTTGATTTACAGCGAGGACCAGAACGGGAATCTCGTGGAAATGACTTCGGGGAGCTTGTCGGTGGCCTACACCTTCTCCCCAACCCAGCGGTTGATGAAGGCGACCCGGACCGTTGGCGCCAAGGTGACGTCCCGCTCGTATCTGTACGAGGACGCAAGCCACCCGGGACTGCTGACAGGACTCATTGACGAGCGTGGCGTGCGGTTTGCGACATGGTCGTATGACGCGCAGGGCAGGGCGGTCTCCAGCGAGCACAGCGGTGGGGCGGACCGTACAGTTGTTGGCTACGTTGATGACAGCACAACGACCGTCACCAATGCGCTGGGCCACACAGTCAAATACCAATATGCCGTCCTCGCTGGCACCCGACGCATGACTGCAGTCACCGGTGAGCCCGTGCTGGGTTGCCCCATCAGCAATTCGTCGTTCACCTACGACGGGCGGGGCCAGATTGCCACGCAGACCGACGCTCTCGGTCACGTAACGGCATTCACCTATGACCCCCAGGGCCGCATCACTGCAAAAACCGAGGCGAAGGGGACGCCCCAGGAAAGGACGACCACCACAACCTGGGACGGGACGAGCTTTCGGCCCAAGACCGTGACAACTGCTGACCGGGTGATGACCTACACCTACGACGCGCRGGGTCGACTCACGGCAACGACTGTATCGGCGGTACGAAACTGAGTTGGATTTGACAGGGATGGTCCGGGAAGCGGGCCATGGACGCGACAGAAACCGGAGCCAAACGTGAAGTTACTGCTTGGAATGCTGCTTATGACCTTCAGCGCCGGAGCAATGGCTGAGGAGTACTACTACCTCATCGACAGCACCACGGATGATCCTGCGGCCGCGCATTACCCATCGGCCGACGCCGCATGCCGGGTCATTTATGCCACGGACATCGCCAAACATGCAGCTCCGGCTGACATGGACACGCCGTTGCCGTACGCACCCCCAACACTCGCGTACTCGGTCCCGCCGAAGTTTGAAGGCTGGACCTGCAATGTTTCGTGGACCGATTCTAAGAATGGCGACGGTTTCACTCACGGCTACTCGGTTACACGGTTTGGCGACGGCTGCACGGCGGATCAAGTTTACAACCCGCTAACGGGCAACTGCGAATCGCCCGACAAGGAACAAGACCGTAGAGAGCTCGGGGATCCGGGCAACCCTATCAGCGTCGGCTTCGTATCCTGTGGTGATCCGGTGAGTCCGGCGAACGGAAATGTTTTCGAGTCCGAGACGGACTACGCCGACCAGGACGGCGAGCTTCGCTTTGTGCGCAGCTACAACAGCCGTGACATGGGTACGTGGGTAACCACGCTCGACACACATCTCTATCCGGATACGGGCGCGCAGCCTCGGAGCGCGGTCGTGCGTTTCAGTGATGGCCGCACCGCGCTCTTCATCGCCAAGGATGGGACGACGTCACTGAGCCGTACATTGGACGCCCATCTGGGTAATTGCGCCGATTGCTTCCAATCCAAGCGCCATGTGCTGGCAGTCGACCGTATCGGCCTCGTGCACGAGGTCGGCCAACAGACCGGCAAGACCACGTGCATATTGAAGCCACTCTGTGGCCGCGTTCATCAGGTCGTGCGCTGTCGTTTCGGGATCGACGTGGTAGGTGATGCGGCCATCTACCTTGTAACTGTTCGATGAAGCCATTGCCTTCTCTCCTTAGGTTCACCGTCATCCCTTCGGGTGCGGCACGCCATGCAGGCACGGCGTGCCGCGGCCCAAACGGACCTGCGGGTTCACTGGCGGCCCATGATCGGGCGCGAGGGGTTTGCTTTGAAGAAGTGGAGCGCGACGTCGGTCGTTTCAGCAGTCCGTGAGGCTACGTGCCGGGTAGGACAGCCAAGAAGATTCTGAAAGAAACGGTCGCCGCCGCGGTTCTTCAAGCGTGTCTGCGACGTAGGCAGGCGGCTCGGTAACCGGTGGGTGTGCCGCCGAGGGGATTCGGCGGGCGAGCAGGTGCCGTATGATGTGGCGCAGCCATATCAACTTCCTTTCAGTTGGTTTGGTTAGCGGGCCAGCGGTGTTGTAGCACCTCTGGCTCGCGATTCTTCACCGCGTGAAGCGATGGTTGTCCGCGAGGCGTTTGAGTCGACGACGCGGGCAACGGTTAGGACCGTATCAAATCAACTTACGGTTGTCTGTAGGCGTGCAAGAACGACGTCGTCCTCATTGCGCAGTACACGTCAGCGACTGCATTCGTTTCCAGAGTATGGACGCCTCGATTCCGCAAGCTTGTGCGATCTGTTCGTACGTTTACACCGTTCTCCTGAGATATTTCTGCAGGTAGACTCTCGCGGAATCACGGAGAGATACACGATGCGTCAGTCACGCCGAAGCGGTTTTCTGGATAGCGTCAGCGCGAGCGTCCTCACCCTTCTGTTGTGCCTCGGTGCGCCAGCGCTCAAGGCGCAGGATGCGCAAGAGCCGACCGCAACACCGAGTAACGAACAGCTCGCCAGCACGAGATGCATCTCGGGCATGGAGAAATTCGTGCCGGGTGATTATTTCTATTGCCTTGCCACCCAGAGCTACGGCGAGAACAAGCACCGCTACGCGGATAAGTTCTTCAAGGAAGCGGCTAGCTGGGCCAGCAAGCCTGCGCAATATGTCCTCGGCGTCATGGCTCTCAACGGAGACCAGCAACCGGTCAATCGACCACTCGCCCTGGCCTGGTTCGCGTTGGCATCGGAGCGGCATACGCCCCGGTTCCAGGCTCCTTACGACGAGCTGAAGGCTCAGTTGAGCCCTGCGGAGATCGCGAAGTCGGATGACTATTTCGCCTCGCTGAAGAAGACCTACGCCGATGCCGTCGCCGCGCCGCGCGCTGAAGAGCGCTACCGTGATGGCGTCCGCCGTTTGGTCGGCCCGGCAGCGACCGGTACGTATTGCATGGCCGGTGTGAGGGACGCGAGCGCCAATGGTGGCTCAGGAAGCATGGACGCCAGCGCGATCAGCGCCTTGGCCGCCTCGTGTCCTCCTTCGGCCGTCGTCGTCAAGTTCGTCGACAGCAAAGCGGCTGATGTGTTCGAGGACTGGAGTGGGCATGTCAGCGTGGGTGCCATCGATCCGGTTCAGACGCGATCCCAGTAGGGCGGAGTGCCGATGTGTTCGAGCAGGAAGTCCCTCACGACCCTTACCTTTCTCGATCGCGATCGATTTTCCGGGGACACCAGGTGAATGCCGGGTGGCTCCGCTTCTACCGAGCCCTCCCAGTCGGGCAGTATTTTCACCAGGCGGCCCTTCCTGAAGCTGCCTGGCTGAAACAGCCACGTCGGGAACAGCACGATTCCCAATGACGCTTCCGCGGCGGAGACGAGCGTTTCCGCGTTGTTGCTCTGGAAGCTGCCGTTGACGTCGAACCCTTCGTATCGCGTATCGCCCGGTTTGCGGAAATACCAACGCTGCGCGCCCCTGTAGCCGCGATACACCAGACAGTTGTGCCGGGCGAGGTCGACGGGGGCCCCAGGCACCCCGTGGGCGTCCAGATAGTCCTTGCTCGCGCAAATGATGTAGCGCTGCGGTCCCACGTCGCGGGCGATCAGGCCAGAACTCTCAAGGTGTCCGACACGAACCGTGATGTCGGCTCCTTCCTGCACCGGATCGATGAAGGCGTCGGTGAGGGTGAGCTGGACCGATAGGTCGGGATACGCCTTCAGGAGCTCGTTCACGACCGGCGCGATGTGCAAGCGACCCAGGGCGACCGGGGCATTGATCCGCACCAGGCCTTTCGGACTGGCGTCCTTATCGGCCGCCTGTTCCGCCGCCATGTCCAGCAGATCGAGGGCTTCCCGCACCGTGAGGTAATAGCGCTCACCCGCGTCGGTGAGACGCACGGCCCGGGTATGCCGGTAAAGCAGTTGCTGGCCCACCTCTTTTTCCAGGGCCGCGATATGCCGGGAGACGGACGAGGCGGGAACCCGGAAGTGGCGCGCGGTCGCGATGAAACTGCCCGTCGCCGCGACCATGGCGAAGTAGCGTAAGGAGTTGAGCTGCATCGAGTTGTCCTGCAGGCAATGATGTATTCAAGTTTGGCCTAATTGTTCCCAGATGGGCACTGCTTCACCTTTGCCCATGTCTTGGTGGAACTCAACGCATGAAACACATCTGGTTAATCCCGCTGGTCGTCGCTGCTGGAATGGGGTTGTCGGTCGAGGCGGGCCTCCTGGGCCCCCTGGGCGAAGAGGTCGGCCAMGCCTGGGCCGTCGTCGGCATCTTCGCCCTGGGCTCCTTGCTGCTGACCTTCGGCCTCGTCTTCGGTCGCCCGCGTCTCGCGCTGATGTTCTCGCAGCCGCGCTGGTTGCTCACCGGTGGCGTGCTCGGCCCTATCTACGTTGCAGCGCTCACTATCGCCACCCCGTTCGTCGGCGTGGGCCTGACGATGGTCGGCATCCTGTTCGGCCAGGTTGCCGCCAGTCTGGTCATCGATCACTTCAGCTGGCTGGGCAGTGCCAGGCGTGAGGTCGACGGCTATCGCATGACTGCTCTGATCGCCATCCTCGTCGCCCTCTGGCTGATCCATTAAGGCCGATCCATTAAGGACCTCCCATGCTTATTCTCATGATCGTGCTGGTGGTCGCCAGTGGCGCCATCCTGTGCGCGCAGTCGGCCATCAACGGCCGCCTCGGTTCGCACGTGGGCGTGCTCGAAAGCGCCTGGCTGACTTTCACCCTGGGCGCCATGCTCAGCTTCCTGTACGCCTTCCTGTTTGAACCCCAGCACGCGCTGACGCTGTTAACGGCACCGCGTTGGCAGGTGACCGGTGCGTTCTTCGGCGTGGTGTACATGCTGGTCATCGTGTTTGCGATGCCTCGCGTTGGCACGGCTGCCGCCACGGTGTCGGTGATCAGTGGCCAGCTTCTGATGAGCCTTCTGATCGACAACTTTGGCTGGTTGAACAACCCGGTCATCCCGCTGAGCGGTTCGCGCTATGTGGCCATGATCCTGCTCGCCGTGGCGCTCGTGTTGATTTACCGCAGTAACGCCCGGCAGGGTGCGCAGGCCATGGCCACTGAACGGAGCGAAGCATGAGCATTCCGACCCTGAGGGACGTTGACCACATCGGCTTTACCGTGCCTTCGATCGCGCGACCCATCGTGAGGCTATCGGGTACCCCCTCTCGTGGTAGGCGGACGCGTTGGCAATGACCGCTCATCACGGCCAGGCGAGCGCGAGGTAGAGCCCCGCAAGGTCGTACTCGGAACGGCAGGGAGTTCACGCCGCGCCACGGCGCAGAGRCAAAAGCTTGGGAAAAGCCTTTCCGGGGATCATCCTGTCTTCGTCCCCCCCGATACCGAGCCCGCACCCCCGCCATGCACCTCCTCCTGTTGGAAGACGACGCCGAGCTGGGCGAAGCGATCAAGCACGCGCTCGAGCAGCAATCCTACGCGGTGACCTGGCTTACCGACGGCCGCCACGGCGCGGCGGCACTGGCTGATGGCTCGGTCGACCTGGTGTTGCTCGACCTGGGTCTGCCGGGCAAGGA